>CAIKAP010000213.1 GCA_903825435.1 uncultured Verrucomicrobiota bacterium | reverse complement strand
CGAGTGTAGGGAAAAGATGGCGTTGAAGATGGTGGAAGATCGCGGTCAGTTCATGCATAACTCTGAGAC
This sequence comes from uncultured Verrucomicrobiota bacterium, assembly GCA_903825435.1. GTDB lineage: Bacteria > Verrucomicrobiota > Verrucomicrobiia > Palsa-1439 > Palsa-1439 > CAIKAP01. Next base: position 19,000 of record CAIKAP010000213.1, on the reverse strand, counting down.
GCTTCCCCTTGCATCCCGTTCAAATCCATCGCCGAAAAAGCCCGCAAAAGCGAGTTTTGCAAGAACGTCTAGGGTTATCTACATATTCCATAGTCCTCAATTTCACAGCGCGTCCGATTGCCCAGACAACGGTTATGAAAAGCAGGATGCCTACCACTCCTGTAAGCAGCCAATAGCGTTCGTGGAATTTTGGATTGGACTGAGGGGTAGCAGGCAGCATTTTGTGCTACCTAGTAGGCCGATGATTTTCCCTTTTTCAGCGCCGCCTCGATGAAGCCGCGGAAGAGGGGATGGGCGTCGTAGGGTCTGGACTTGAATTCGGGGTGGAACTGGCAGGCGACAAAGTACGGGTGCGACGGTAACTCGATGACCTCGACTAGGTCCTTGTCGGTGTAATGGCCGGAGATGACGAGGCCAGCCTTGGTGAGTTTGTCGCGGAAGGTGTTGTTGAATTCGTAACGGTGCCGGTGGCGTTCGCTGATCAACCCTGAGCCGTAAAGGCGTCGGACGTGGGTGCCGGGGGCGAGCTTGCAGGGCATGGCGCCGAGGCGCATGGTGCCGCCCATGTCGGTGACGGTGCGTTGTTCTTCGAGGAGGCAGATGACGGGGTTGGGCGATTTCGGGTCGAACTCGGTGGAGTTGGCGCCCTTGAGTTTGCAGACGTTGCGGGCGAACTCGATGACGGCGATCTGCATGCCGAGACAGATGCCGAAGTAGGGGACCTTTTTCTCGCGGGCGTATCGGGCGGCCATGATCTTGCCTTCGATGCCGCGATTGCCGAAACCACCGGGGACGAGGATGCCGTCCATCTTGCGGAGGTGCTTGGCGGCGCCATCGCGCTCGATGTCCTCGGCGTCAACGCGGACGATCTCGACGGCGGAGTCGTTGGCGGCGGCGCCGTGTTTGATGGCTTCGTAGAGGCTCTTGTAGGCGTCCTGGAGGCCGATGTACTTGCCGACGACGGCGATCCTGGTTTTGTACTTCGGATGGATCAACCGCTTCAGCATCTTCTCCCACTCGGTCATTGGCTTGGCGAACGCGAGCATGCCGAGGTAGCGGCAGACGAGTTCGTCCACGTTCTCGGCGCGCAACGCCATCGGCACTTCGTAAATGGAGTTGGCCACGTCGAGTTCCTCGATGACGCATTCGACGGGCACATTACAGAACATAGAGATCTTCTGGCGGACATCCAGCGCGAGCGGTTTCTCGCTGCGGCAGACGAGAATCTGGGGCTGGATGCCGATCTCGCGGAGCTTGGCGACGCTTTGCTGGGTCGGCTTCGTCTTGATCTCGCCCGCGACGCGGATGTACGGGACGAGCGTGACGTGGATGAAGAGCGCGTTCTTCGAGCCGACTTCGTAGGCGAACTGGCGGATCGCTTCGAGGAACGGCAGACCTTCGATATCGCCGATGGTGCCGCCGATTTCGATGATGAGAACGTCGGCGCCGCTCTTCTCGCCGACGAGCTTGATGCGCTCGATGATTTCGTTCGTGACGTGCGGGATGACCTGCACCGTCTTGCCGAGATAATCGCCGCGCCGTTCCTTCTCGATGATGTTGGCGTACACGCGACCGCTCGTCAGGTTGTTCAAACGCGACAACTTCGCGTGCGTGAACCGTTCGTAATGTCCGAGATCAAGATCGGTCTCTGCGCCGTCGTCGGTGACATAAACCTCGCCGTGCTGAAACGGACTCATCGTGCCGGGATCAACATTCAAATACGGATCGAACTTTGCCAGCGTCACCTTTAGCCCGCGGTTCTCCAACAACGTGCCAAGTGAGGCCGCGGTGAGTCCCTTGCCGAGTGAGCTGATGACGCCGCCGGTGACGAAGATGTATTTCATGGTGTCTTTCTCAGGATTTCTTCAACGAGTTTAACGTCTTCAGGTGTATCTACGCCGACGGAATCGTGCGGCGTGACCAAAACTTTGATGGCAAAACCATTCTCCAACGCCCTCAACTGCTCCAGCTTCTCCGCCTTCTCCAGCGACGACTGTGGCATGGTAACGAACTTTAATAGAAACTCCCGCCGGTAGGCGTAGATGCCGAGATGCTTGAAATGTGCGGCGGTCGTGCCGGTATCGCGAACGTAGGGGATCAGGTGCCGGGAAAAGTAGAGGGCGTTGCCGGTGGCGGCGAAAACGACTTTGACGATGTTTGGATTGGCGAGCGCTGCCGTGGTTTCGATCTTATGGGCGAGCGTGGCCATCGCGCAGCCGGGATCAGCAACGAGGCCGTCCACGAGTTGGTTAATCATCTCCGGGCGCAGCAACGGTTCGTCGCCTTGGATATTGACGATGAGATCGCAATCGCGTTGCCGGGCAACTTCAGCGGCGCGGTCGGTGCCGGAAGGGCAATCGGGGGATGTCATCGCGACTTCGCCGCCGAACTGGCGGACGGCGGCGGCGATGCGCTGGTCGTCAGTGGCGACGACGACAACGTCGAGGCGGCTGGCTTTGCGCGCCTGTTCGTAGACGCGCTGGACGAGCGGTTTGCCTGCGATGAGCGCGAGCGGTTTGCCGGGAAACCGTTGCGCGCCGTAGCGGGCGGGAATGACACCGAGCGTTTTCATCGAGGCGCACTCTAACAGAAGTGGCGCGTTGATGACAACGGGCAAAGCGGTGGAAAAAGGTTGCAATTGCAGGGCGGCTGACTATGCTTGCCGACGAACTGGCGAAATAAAACCAAACGGAGGGACATAAAATGACACTAGAAATAGTCGGGATTGTGGCGTTGGGCGTAATTATCCTTGGGTTAGAGGTGCAGATCGTCAAGCTCGAGCAGCGCGTGAAGAAGCTGGAAGGCGATAAGAAGTAACCACGTCGTTCCCTGTGCGGGATAACCGGGGCAGTTCGAAAATGCACACCTTGCAGAAAGCGTGTGGTAGTAATGTGTGCCATTGGGAGTCAGATTTTTCACTATGACGAAGAAGGCATTGGGTAGAGGGCTTGACGCATTAATCAGCGGCGGTGTCGTTCGTAGTGTGGCCGCCGAGGTTCCGCATGTTGAAGTTTCAGTCCGACCGCCGACCATAACCCCCGTCGTGACGGCAGCGCCGCGCGGCGATGAGGTGCTTCGGCTCGACATCAACGCTATCGAGCGCAGCCCATTCCAGCCCCGCACGGAGTTTGACCCCGAACACCTGAAGGAACTCGCTGACTCCATCAAGCAGCGTGGCGTGATCCAGCCGTTGCTCGTGCGTGCTCGTCGCGGCACGGACGGAGCGATAAAATACGAGTTGATCGCGGGCGAGCGTCGCTGGCGCGCGGCGCGCGAGGCGGGCCTAGCGACGTTGCCGGCGATTGTGCGACAGGCGACGGACGAGGAAGTGCTGGAGATGGCGCTCATCGAGAATCTCCAGCGCGAGGACCTGAACCCGATCGAGGAGGCGCGCGCCTACGAGCAACTGGCCGCCCGGTTCAACCTGACGCAGGAGCAGATTGCCGTGAAGGTTGGCAAGAACCGCGCAACGGTCGCCAACGCGATCCGGTTGCTGGCGTTGCCCGAGGAAGTGCAGTCGTGGGTCGTGAACGGCCAGCTCAGCGTTGGCCACGCGAAGGCGATCCTCGGGCTGACCATCGCCGAGGAACAACGCCTCGTTGCCGAGCGCGTCTTGCGCCGGAACCTGACCGTTCGTGAGACCGAACAACTTGTCGAGCATCTCAAAGGCGAAGCAAAGACTCGCGCCACCGGCACCGCCAGCGTCTCCGGCAAATCGGCGCAGGTGTTGGTGATCGAGGAACGGCTCCGCCAGAAACTCGGCACGCACGTCAATCTGCGCCACGGTAGGAAAAAGGGCCGCATTGAGATCGAGTACTACGGCAACGATGACCTGACGCGTCTGCTCGGAATGCTGGGTATCGAAGACCTGTGACCGACTCCCTCCGGCAGCAGTGCGCCCGGCAGTACGAGAACATCCACAACGTCCTCTTTATCTTGGAAATTTTCTACACGGCGGCGTTGCTCGTGTTGTTGCTGGCCACCGGTACATCGCGGTATCTCTCCGGACTGGTGCAAAACCCGTGGCTCGCCACGACGTTGTACGCCGGCGTCGTGATCGTCGGGATGAAACTGGCGTTCCTGCCGCTGGCGTGGTTTGGCGGCTACTTCCTCGAACATCGCTACGAGTTGTCCAACCAGAGCCTCGGCGCGTGGTTGTGGGACGAGGCGAAATCGCTCGGTGTCGGTCTCGCGCTCGGCGTCGTGGCGCTGGACGTGGTGTATTGCCTGTTGCGGCTCGTGGGTGGGTGGTGGTGGGCGGCGGTCGGCGGGTTCTTCCTGCTGTTTGGCGTCGTGCTCTCCGCGCTGTTTCCCGTGTTGATCCTGCCGATCTTCTACAAGCTCCAGCCGTTGGAGAACGAATCGCTTGTGAAGAAACTTTCCGACCTCGCTCGTCGCGTCGGCGCGAAGGTGCTGGGCGTTTACCGGATGGGGATGAGCGAGAAGACGAAGAAAGCCAACGCCGCCTTTGCGGGCCTCGGCGCGACCAAGCGGATCATTCTCGGCGACACGTTGCTGAATCATTTTACCGAGGACGAGATCGAGGTGGTGATGGCGCACGAGATGGCGCACTACCGGCACGGCGACCTCTGGCGGATGATCGCATGGAGCACGATGACAACGTTCGTCGGCCTCTGGATCACCGACGGCGTGCTGCGCTGGGCGCTGCCTCGGTGCGGCTTCGAGCGCGTCAGCGATCTCGCGGCGTTCCCGCTGCTGGCGTTGTGCCTGTTCGGCTTCAGTCTCGTCGTGATGCCGCTGAACAATGTCTTTTCCCGCTGGCGCGAACGGTTGGCCGACACCGAGGCGCTGGAACTGACGCGCAACCCCGACGGTTTCATCCGCGCGATGCGCAAACTGGCCGAACAAAATCTCGCCGACCTCGCGCCGCATCCGGTGATCGAGTTCCTCTTGCACGATCACCCCGCGCTGGCCCGGCGAATCACCTTGGCGGAGCAATGGCGGCCAAGCTGACAATTCTTTTCCTCGTCCTGCTGGCCGGGTGTATTCCCAAGCAGTCGGAGGAGATTGACTGGCAGGCGTTCAGCGGCCGGCGCGCGTACGAACACGTCGAACGCATCATCAGCCACGGGCCGCGGACCACGGCCAGCCCGTCGTTGATCAAGACTGCCACCTACATCGGCACACAGCTCCAGGAATGCGGGCTGGACGCGGAGGAACAGGTCTTCGTTGCACCTACGCCGCGCGGGCCGTTACAGTTCCGCAACATTATTGGCAAAAGCCGCGTCCGTCCCGGCAGCACCGGCAAAGTGATCATCATCGCGTCGCACTACGACACCAAGTACCTCCCGAACATAAACTTCATCGGCGCCAACGACGGCGGCTCCAGCGCTGGCGTGCTTCTGGAGATGGCCCGCGTCGCCTCCGGAGTGCCCGACCTTTGGTTCGTCTTCTTCGACGGCGAGGAATGCGTGAAGGAGTATGGCACCAACGACGGCTTGTGGGGCAGCACTTACTTCGTGCAGGAGTTGAAAGGCAAGAAACGCCTCGATCGCGTCCAGGCGATGATCCTGCTCGACATGGTCGGCGACGCCAACCTCAACATCACCATGCCCGCCAACAGCCACCGCGGCCTCGTCCAGCGCGTGTTCGACGCCGCGAGGTCGACCGGCAACCGCGACTACTTCAGCTTCGGCGAGATGGCGACCTTGGATGACCATGTCCCATTCGTGCAGGCCGGTATTCCGTCGGTGGACATGATTGATTTCGAATTCGGCAGCGCCCCCGGCCTGAACGACTACTGGCACACCGAGAAGGACACGCTCGACAAGATCAGCCCGCGCAGCATGGAGGTCGTTGGACAAACCGCGTTGCGCCTGGTGGACTCGCTGCGCAAGAACCCTAAACTCAACTGATCCGCTTTTGACGGAAAAAGTCCTGAAGCAACTCCCTCGCGTCCTCTTGGCGAACACCGCCGACTGTCTCGACGGTGTGATTCAAGCCTGGACAACTCGTGATCTCGAACACCGACCCGGCGCTGCCGGCCCGCTCGTCGCGCACGCCGAACACCACGCGCTTCATTCGTGAAAGCGTGATCGCACCAGCGCACATCGGACACGGTTCCTTCGTGACGAACAGCGAGCAGCCTTCGAGCCGCCAGTCGCCGAGCGCGTGTGCGGCTTGTGTGATGGCGAGCATCTCCGCGTGCGCCGTCGCGTCGTGCAAGATTTCGACCTGGTTGTGGGCACGGGCAATGAGGCGGTTCTCGCGGACGATGACAGCGCCGACGGGCACTTCGTCGGCATCGAACGCCATGCGCGCCAAGCGTAACGCTTCGCGCATGAAATAATCATCGCTCGTCAGGTCGATCCGTGTCTCCTCGCTCATGGTGCGCACCCTAGCGACTTGCGTTCCGACCGGCAAGCTTGTAGAGTCGCGCTCATGCGTTGCATCAACATTCACCTGCTCGGCGCCGCGATGGCGCTGGCGTTACTCGGTTGCGAAAGGTCAACAACTCACATGAGCAAACAACAATCCAAACCGTCCGAAGTCGCTGTCCTTGACACCACTTACGGCAAGATGGTTATCGAGTTTTTCGATGTCGATGCGCCGAACACGGTCGCTAACTTCAAGAAGCTGGCAGGACAGGGCTTTTACGAGGGGACAGCGTTCCACCGGATCGTGGCAGGCTTTATGATTCAGGGCGGCGACCCGTTGAGCAAGGACGCGAAGAATCCCGACGTCGGTACCGGCAGTCCGGGCTACCGGATCAAGGCCGAGTTCAACTCGAACAAGCACCTCTTCGGCGTGCTCTCGATGGCACGCTCGCAGGACCCAGATTCCGCCGGGTCGCAGTTCTTCATCTGTCTCGGCGCCGCAACGTTTCTCGACGGGAAGTACACGGCGTTCGGCAAGCTCATTGCGGGCGATGATGTGTTGAAGAAGATTGGCGATGTCCCGACGCGGATGAGCCGTTCCGGCGAGAAGAGCGAGCCGACCGAGCGTGTGGTGGTCCGCAAAGTGACGATCACCAGTCGCGCCGAGGCCTTGAAATAGCCGCAGCGTCGGCGTCATCGCTCATCGCTTGTCCGCCGAAGCTTCAGCGAAGGCGGATTGCATCTTGCCCGAACGGGTGCGGGTTTGCTACGCTCCATGCCCATGGGAACGCTCTACTACGGCGATAAGTTTGCAGTTCTGTGATGGCCTTTGCATGAGTACGGAATCAAAGACCCCATCTAATACGGCGGTTGAAGCCTTCATTGCACGCTGGTCAGCGGCCAGCCCGTCTGAGCGCGCCAACTCGCAGCCGTTCCTCGGCGAATTGTGCGACCTACTCAGCGTGCCGCGTCCCGATGCCCAGCCGCACGGCGGCTACTTTTTCGAGTTTCCGGTAACCGAACATCACGCGGACGGAACGACGAGCATTGGGCGGATTGATCTCTACAAGCGCGGCTGTTTCGTTGAGGAGTCGAAACAATTTCAAGACGTCAAACCCGAACCATCTCAGCTTGAACTCGCCGCCGAGGAGGCGGGCGTCATCAAGCGCAAGAAGTTCTCCCAGCCCGTGCGTGGCACCGAGGCGTGGGATGAAGCGATGATCAAGGCGCGCGGCCAGGCCGAGCGTTACGTCCGCGCTTTGCCCAACGACGAACCGAATCCGCCCTTCCTCATCGTCGTGGACGTCGGGCACAGCTTCGAGGTGTTTGCCGACTTCACCCAAGCCGGCAAAGCCTATCTGCCGTTTCCCGACCCGCGCAACTTTCGCATCCGCCTCGAACAACTCCGCGACGCCAAAATCCGCGAACGGCTGCGCGTCATCTGGACCGACCCGACCGCGCTCGATCCCAGCCGCCAGTCCGCCGATGTCACCCGCGAGGTTTCCGCGCATCTGGCCGAACTCGCGAAGTCGCTGGAAGAAGCCCAGCATCCGCCCGAAGTCGTCGCGCAATTCCTCACCCGCTGCCTCTTCTGCATGTTCGCCGAGGATGTCGGCCTGCTGCCCGAAAAGAGCTTCACCAACCTGCTGAACGAACTGCCGGGCGACGGCAACGGTTTTCAGGAAGTCGTCCAACAACTCTTCCGCGAGATGAACACTGGCAAAAGTGTTTCCGTCGTGCTCCGCAAGAAACTGCTCCAGTTCAACGGCGGCCTCTTTGCCGACGACACCGTGCTCCCCGTCAACGGCCTCCAACTCGGCTTGCTCAAAGAAGCCGCCCGCCAAAACTGGGGCAGCGTCGAACCGGCCATCTTCGGCACGCTGCTCGAACGCGCGTTGAATCCGCAAGACCGCCACAAACTCGGCGCCCACTACACGCCGCGCGCCTACGTCGAACGCCTCGTCCTGCCGACCGTGATCGAACCGCTCCGCGCCGAATGGGAAAGCTACCGGGCCGCCGCCGTCACGCACGCCCGCAACGGCGACATGGCCAAGGCGCGCGCCGAAGTGAACACGTTCCACGAGAAGCTCTGCAAAGTCACCGTGCTCGATCCCGCGTGCGGCACCGGCAACTTCCTCTACGTCGCCCTGCAACACCTCAAGGTGCTCGAAGGCGAAGTCCTCGACGTGGCCACGCAGTTCGGCGAGAACTTCAAGCTCCAACTCGAAAAGTTCACCGTTGACCCGCACCAGTTCCTCGGCATCGAACTCAACCCGCGCGCCGCGGCGATTGCCGAACTCGTCCTCTGGATCGGCTATCTCCAATGGCATTTCCGCCTCCACGGCAAAAGCACGCCGCCCGAACCGATTCTGCGCGCCTTCAAAAACATCCAGTACCGCGATGCCGTCCTCGCCTACGACGGCGACCCGCAACCCGCCCGCGACGAAGCCGGCAAACCGATTACCGTCTGGGACCGGCGCAGCCTGAAGACCGACATGGTGACCGGCCGGAAAGTTCCCGACGAAACCAAGCGCGTGCCGTTGCTCACCTACAAAAATCCGCGCCCCGCCCAATGGCCTGCCGCTGATTACATCGTCGGCAATCCGCCGTTCATCGGCAAAGTCAAACTGCGGGAAGATTTGGGGGATGGTTACGCCGAAACGCTTCGCGCCACTTATCCGGGCGTACCGGAGTCTGCCGACTTCGTTTTGTATTGGTGGCACAAGGCCGCTGAACTTGTCCGTGCCGGTAAGGTGAAACGCTTCGGACTCATCACCACCAACAGCCTGCGCCAGACTTTTGCGCGTCGCGTGGTGCAGACACAGTTGGATGGCAAACCGCCGCTCTCGCTCGTCTTCGCCATTCCCGATCATCCGTGGGTGGACACTGCGGAAGGCGCAGCGGTGCGGATCGCAATGACTGTAGGTGTGGCCGGCAAGCACACCGGCGAATTGCTGGAAGTGACCGGCGAAGAACCGCAGCCCGACGGCTCGGAGAAAGTGACCTTCGAGACCCGAATAGGAAAAATTTCCGCCGAACTCAGTGTCGGAGCAAATGTCGCTTCCGCCGTTGCACTCAAATCGAACGAAATGCTTGCGAGCACGGGCTTGATTCTCGGCGGTCGTGGCTTTGTGCTGACCGAGGATGACGCGGCATCATTAAGTAGAACGAGCGCCGCCGCCAGAAAGCTAATTTTCCCGCTGCGCAATGGTGACGATCTTACCGGTGAACCACGCCGTGCTTTTGTGATTGATACAAACGGATGGACGGAAGAGCAGTTACGCCACGAAGCGGCGGCGGTGTATCAACACTTGCTCACCACTGTTTATCCGGTGCGACAACAGAACCCCGATCCGAAACTGCGTAAACAATGGTGGCTCTTTCGCCGTAGCAACGAACAAGTTCGGGGCGCAATTGCCGGGCTTCGTCGCTTCATCGTGACTGTCGAGACCGCAAAGCATCGCTTTTTCACTTTTTTCGATGCGGGAACAAAGCCGGAGCACGTTTTGATCGTGACCGGACTAGATGATGCGTTCTTCCTTGGTGTTCTCAGCAGTCGGATTCACGTCGTCTATGCGTTGGCGGCAGGCGGCACACTTGAAGATCGTCCGCGCTACAACAAGTCGCGCTGCTTCGATCCGTTCCCATTCCCGCTCTGTGGCGAGGCGGTGAAAGAAAAGATTCGGAAGATCGCAGAGGAAATGGACGCGCACCGCAAGCGGGTGCAGGCGAAATATCCGGCCATCACGTTGACCGGCATGTACAACGTCCTCGAAAAACTCCGCGCCAATCAGCCGTTGAACAAGAAGGAACAGGAGATTCACGAGTTCGGTCTGGTCTCGGTGCTCCGCCAACTGCACGCCGACCTCGACGCCGCCGTGTTCGCCGCCTACGGCTGGCCGACGACGTTGACCGACGCCGAGATTCTGAAACGGCTCGTGGCGTTGAACGCCGAGCGCGCGCAGGAAGAACAGCAAGGCATCATCCGCTGGCTGCGTCCCGAATACCAGAAGCCCACCGAGCAAACCGCGCTGGCAATCCGCGACCGTGCCGGGAAGAAACCGCCCAAGGCGATCAAGAGCAAACGCAAAGGCAAACAAGCGTGGCCGAAATCGCTGGCCGAACGTGTTGGCCTCGTGGAATCCGCCATGCGCGCCGCCGCCGTGCCGATGAATGCCGCCGCCGTCGCCAAACAATTCCGCCGCGCCAAGCCCGCCGAGGTCGGCGAGATTCTGGAAACGCTCTGCACCCTGGGCCGCCTCCACCGCGCCCCCGGAGATGGGCAATATGTTGCCTGAGAATCAAGCGTCGTCGGCTGTGGAGTGGAATTTCGATGCCGTTCCCGAATCTGAACTCATCGCCTGCTGTTGGTGGGAATATGCGCGGGAGTCAACGACACTCCGGGAATGGGTGGCTTTGCCGGTCAAAAACTCGAAACCGATCTCCCGGAACGAACAAGCTCGGCGGTGGAAGTTTCTTTTGTCCATTATGCGATATTCGCAGTTGTTCAACGAGTGCGTCTTCTCACCGTTTCCGACGGTGGACGATCCCCTGAGTTTCCCGGCACCGTGGCAGATGCTTTCACCGGATGAGCGCAAGAAACGATCCTACCCGGTGTTACTGGAACACGTGCGAAAACCGGCCGAACGTGCTTGCTCTGGCACGGTGTCGCTGTTGGGAGAAAAGGCGGCGACAGCATATAGCAAGTGGTGCCGGGAAGTCTCTCGACGACGACGGATGATGCCAACACCGTTTGTGCAAGAGATTTCAGGAGAAAGGGAAGTCGTTGCTTTTGAAGTGTTGTGGGGTCACTTCAGCAACTCAAAAATCAAAGCGGCCTTTGCTGAGTGGGTGGACGCGAACCGACCGCCTCCGATCCCGGAGCCAAGCGACGGCAGCGGAAAGAAGCCAATTGACTGGCGGAAGAAACTCCGGGACTTGGGCGTGTTGCGTTTGACGAAACGTTGGACGCCCGGTCAATTCCGTTATATCCCCGGAGCGGCAGTGTATTTTGCTGGCTGGGAGCACTCACAATTCAGCGCGGCACGGAAACGCGCCTTGGAAAACTTCCACGAACTCCTGCCATTCCTCAATCCCCGCGAGTTGCCGATCCACGCCCGCACACCACGCGAGCGGTGAACATCGGACACTATCCCCGGACCGGATAGTATCCGGCAATCGATTGCTGTCATTTTGAGGTTGCCGCGAACTTCCGGTAACTTCGTGCCATGCCCGAAAAACCAACAGAGCGCGGCACAACAAAGCGAGCGGACATTCCGCCACGAATGTTTTGTGCCTCGCTACCACGGAGGACAAAATGATTGCCGTCAGTTCCAGCAACTTGAAAGCGGTGGACTACGACGACGCAGGTTTACTCGTCGCGTTCCGCAGCGGGAGCTTGTACCGGTATTATGGCGTGCCGTATGACAGGTTCACCGGCCTGCTGAATGCCAGTTCGCCGGGTGGGTATCTCGCCGCTTACATCAAACCGTATTACAGCTACCGGAAGATCCGGTGAACGACAGAGATGCTTCGACTGCGCTCAGCATGACAACCAAGCAAGGAGTAATGAGATGGCAACAGCAAAACAACTCGCCGCCAACCGACATAATGCGCTGAAGTCCACGGGGCCGAAGACGGCGGATGGTAAGGCCGTTTCTAAAATGAACGCAATCAAGCACGGGATTCTGTCGCGCGAGGTCGTCGTGCGCGGGTTGCATGTCAAGGAGTCGCCGCAGGAACTGGCAGACTTGCGCGACCGTTTCTGGGAGCACCTTGCCCCGGTCGGACCACTGGAGGAGATGCTCGTGGATGAGATCGTGACGCTCCAGTGGCGTCGGCGTCGGGCGGTGATTGCCGAAACCGGCGAAATCACACGGAGCGTGAATGATGGTTATCACAAACCGCTACGCCAGGCGGAAAGCCAGACGATCGCCGCCCTGATGATGTGCGGGTTGAATCTGGAGTCGAACCCGGTGGGTGTGTGCGCCCTGAAAAAAATCTGGAAGCAAGTCAGGGCCAGTGTCCTGCAAGACGGTGAACTAACAGCGGCGACACTGGAACAGGCGGCTCGCCCTTTCCCCAACAAACCAAACCCATACTTGGAACCGTTGATCCAATTCCGCAAGGCGCTCCAAGATAACCCCGACCATTTGCCTCCCGCAGTTCTCAAGGCAGAGCACCGGAAGCAAGTGTTGGCGCACTTGGACGCTGAGTTGGTATGCTGCGAGCGTGCCTTGTCGGAAATGGTGCCACAAATGCAGGCCGAGGAGCAGGCGGCGATGGCGGCAGGTCATTTGCCGTCTTCAGACGTGGTGGACAAGATTCTCCGCTACGAAACGGCACTGGAGCGGCAGTTGTACCGGGCGATGAACCAGTTGGAACGGCTCCAGCGACGGCGGCAGGGCGAACACATTCCCGCGCCGCTGGCGATGGAAATCGGGACACGATGAAACAGCATTTTTGCGAAACGAACCCAAATGGGGCAGGAGACTGGTTTGCGGGGATGAGACCTGATAGGATGCGCGGCATGATGAAAACAAGCGCATCGCGAGTTGGCTGGTTGTTCCTCTTTCTTCTCGTTCTCGCGTCGTCGTGGGCGCGGGAAGTTTCCATCACTATACTGAGCACGACCGATCTGCACGGTCACATCCTCGCGGATAAACCGACTGAGCCGGGCGGCCTTGCCCGTTGCGCTACGCTGATCCGTCAGACACGCGCCACGGAGAAGAATGTGTTGTTGGTGGATGCGGGCGACACGATTCAGGGCACGGCGGAGAGTTGGCTCAGTGGCGGACAGGTTATGGTCAGGGCGTTGAACGCGTTGCGCTACGACGCGTGGGTGCTGGGCAACCACGAGTTCGATTGGGGCTTGGAGAAACTGACGAACTGCATTGCGCGCGCCGAGATGCCGGTGTTGGCGGCAAATCTCAGCGGGCTGGCGCGGGTGCAACCGTTTGTGATGCGCGAGGTGGATGGTGTGAAGGTGGCGATTGTCGGGTTGACGACGCCGGGAATTCCAAACTGGAGCCGTCCGCGGCTGATTCCGGGGTTGCAGTTTGCCGACTCGGTGGAGACGCTTCGGAAGGTGTTGCCGGCGGCGCGAGAGGGTGGGGCGCAGGTGTTCGTGTTGGTGGTACACCAGGGTTACAAGGAAGGCGGCGACGATCACGCGAACCAGATCCGGGCGATTGCGGAGCGGTTTCCGGAACTGTCGGTGATCATCGGCGGCCACACGCACCGCGATTTTAATGGTTTCCGCGTCAGCGGGGTGCTTTACAATCAGGCCGGGTTTCACGGACAGCGTGTGGGGCGGGTGGACTTGGTGTTCGACACGGAGCAGGGGAAGGTGACATCGCGTCAGTCGCGCACCGTTGAGGCGGATGCGAGTGTTGCAGCGGACGAGGCGGTGGTGGCGCTGGCACGCGAGGACTTGGACCGCGCGGAGAAATATCTGGCCACGCCGCTTGGTGAGGCGGCAGATGCATTCCCGACGCGCGGCGGGCCGAAACGGGAGACGCCGGTTCACGATTTGTTGTGCGGTGCGATTGCGGGGGCGTTGGAGCGGCGCGGGGTGAAGGTGGACGCGGTTGTGCACGGCTTGTTGAACGCGCGCGAGACGCTGGCGAAAGGGCCGGTGACTGTTCGTGATGTCTGGCGGATCGTGCCTTACGAGAATACTGTGGGAGTGGCGCGCCTGACTCTTGCGCAGTTGCGGGAGATTCTCGACGAGGATGCCGGCACGTACGACAAACATGAGTTTCGCGGTGTGTGGGGATTGCGCTGGCGGTTCGACCCGCGATCGGCGGAAGGAAGTCGTGTGTTGGAGTTGCGACGAGGCAACGGCGCGGCGGTTGAGGAGGGGGAACGGTTGGCGGTGGCGTTTAATAGTTACGAGCTGGCTAGCGGCGGGTTGAAGTGGAAGAAGTTGCGGGAGCTTGCGGACTTGCCAGAGACAAAGCTTGTGGAGTACGATGTCAGCACGCGTGAGGCGCTGATGGAAGAGATTCGTCAGAAGCGCGTTGTGACGCCGCAAATCGAAGGCTGGTGGCAAGCGGAGGATTTTCATCGCCGGGGACGTAAACCGGTGGCACAGTAACTGCAACAATTGACGCGGAGATTTGAATTCCATGGCAACCTTCAAGTATCAGGCACTAGATGGTTCGGGAAAGGTCGTGAGCGGAGAGATTGACGCGCCCGACCAGATGGGGGCGGCGGCGCTATTGATGAACCGCAATCTGGTAGTTACCGAGGTGCGGATGGCCGCGGCACGCAAGGTTGCTGCCAAACGCTACCAAGGAGGCAGCGTCAAGTCGCAGGACATGGTGGTGTTTACTCGGCAGTTGGCGACGATGATGTCGGCGGGGTTACCCTTGGTGCAGTGTATGACGGCGTTGGAGGAACAGACCGAAAGTAAGGCGTTCAGGCCGATCCTGCACAACGTGACCGAGAGGATCGAAGGCGGCGATTCTTTCTCGCAGGCACTTGCGCAGCACCCGAAGGTCTTCACACAACTCTACGTCAGCATGGTCGAGGCCGGTGAAGCCGGCGGGATGCTGTCGGAGATTCTCGACCGCGTGGCATCGTATCTGGAATCGACGGCGCGCTTGAAGAAAAAGGTGAAATCCGCGATGAGCTATCCGGTAATCGTTTGCTGCATCGCTATCGGGATCTCGCTGTTCTTGATCATGAAAATCATCCCGATCTTTGCCGACATCTACAAGGACTTTGGTGCGAAGCTGCCGGGACCGACCCAGATGCTGATCAACTTCAGTAACTTGTTGCGGGCGTATTTTCTGTTCTTCGTGCTGGGGACGGGAGCGTTCATATTTCTTCTGGTGAAGTTGAAGAAAACCAAGCGCGGCACCGAGATCTGGGACCGCGTCAAACTTCATCTGCCGTTGTTCGGGAAACTAATCCACAAGATCTCTATGTCGCGCTTTGCTCGCACCTTTGCGGCGCTGCTGCGCAGCGGCGTGCCGATCCTGGAGGTGTTGCGCATTGTCGGCCAGTCCTCCGGCAACACCCAGGTTGAATACGCCGTTGTGGCCACCGCCAAGAATATTGAGAAAGGCGACAGCCTCGCCCTGGCGCTCGGCCAGCACAAGATTTTCCCGCCGATGCTGGTGCGGATGGTTGCCGCAGGGGAGCAGACAGGCAAGGTGGACACCATGCTGGAGAAAATCTCCGATTTCTACGACGAGGAGATCGAGGCGACGCTGTCGGCGTTGACCTCGCTGATCGAACCGCTGCTGATAGTATTCCTCGGCGTAGTCGTCGGCACAATCGTAGTTTGCATGTTCCTGCCCATCTTCAAGCTCAACGAGGTCGTCCAGTTCTAGCTCGGAGCGTTCTTGACGGTCGGAAGGCTTGTTGCTACCGTCGGACTGATGCGGGATTATGGCCAAGATTCTCATTGCGGAAGATGACCCCAGTATGGTCGTGGTGCTCGTGGAGGTGCTCAAGGAACTGAACCACGAGATCATCACAGCCAACAGCGCGGAGCGCGCCCTCGACCTTGTCCGCCAGCAAGGACCCGACCTCGTGCTCGCTGATATCGAGATGCCAGAAGGCCAGCCCAAGGGCCTCGAACTGCTCCGTTTCGTCAAGGAACACGATCCTCTCATCCCCGTCATCGTGATCACCGGCTACGCCACCAAGGAACGCGCCGTTGCCGCCCTCCGCGCAGGCGCCCAAGACTTCATCGAAAAACCATTCCGCATTGACGAACTCCGCAAACGCGTCGAAAACGCCCTTGTCCAGCGCCAGGCGATGCAGGTGATCCGCGAGAACGTCGCGCTCAAAAAACAGCTTCGCGACAAGTTTCGCTTCGACAACATTGTCGGCAGCAGCCCCTGTATGGAAGCCGTCTATCGCATGATGGAGCGCATCGCCAATACCGACGTCACCGTCCTCATCCTCGGCGAAAGCGGCACCGGCAAAGAACTTGTCGCCAAGGCCCTCCACTACAACGGCCGTCGCGCTGCCATGCCGTTTGTGGCCATCAACTGCGCCGCGCTCCCAGAACACCTCCTCGAAAGCGAACTCTTCGGCCACCGCAAAGGCGCCTTCACCGGTGCTGCGTTCGACAAAGTTGGCCTCTTCCAGTATGCCGACGGTGGCACGATCTTTCTCGATGAGATCGGCTCAATGGCGCTTGGCCTCCAGAGTAAACTGCTGCGATTCCTTCAGGATCACGAACTGCGCCGGGTAGGTGACACCGAGACCATTAAGGTGGATGTCCGCATCATCACCGCCACCAATGAGCCGTTGCAAAAGAAGCTCGACGAGAAACTTTTCCGTGAAGACCTTTTCTACCGCATTAGTGTCATCCCCATCGAACTGCCTCCGCTGCGCGACCGCACGACCGATATCCCGTTGCTGGCCCACTTTTTCCTTCAGACCATCGCCCAGCGTAACGGCACCACAGTGCCGACCCTTTTCGACGAGGTTCTGGCCGCACTCCAAGCCTATCGCTGGCCCGGCAACGTCCGCGAACTCCAGAATGCCATGGAACGAGCCGCCGCGCTTTGCGACGGCGGTGTCATCGCGTTGCACGACCTGCCTGAACGCGTCCTCCACGGCGTTGATAAGGAAATATCTACGCCCCCCGCGATGCTGTCGGGTGCCATGCTCGATGCCGCGCTGGCCGAGAAGGCTGCCGAGGCGTCGCAATGGACATTGAGCACGCCGTCGCTGTCGCTGAAGGAGTTCACCCACCAACAGGAAGTCCGCTACATCGAGCAAGCCATTGCCGCCAACGGTGGCGACAAAGAGAAAGCCGCCAGCATGCTCGACATCAGCATGGCCACGCTCTACCGCAAACTCGCCCCGACCACCGAGGGTAGCGACATCGTTTAGCTGTGCTTCTCGCGGAGCGCGCGGAGCCGTGCAAGATTGCGCGTCGCGTTTGGCGAGTGACGATCTAGCGAGCGCGCCCTTTCGAACGCCGATTGCGCCTCGGCGAAACGGCCGCTGTCGGCCAGCACCGCGCCGCGTAGGTTGTGTGCCTCGGCATTGGGCGGCTCCAACGCACACGCTTCCTCGGCGATTTGCAGAGCCTCGCTGCATTGGCGTTGCCGCAGCAGGAACTGGCCGTACTCCAGCCGCAATGGCACGCTCAGGCTGTGGCCTAGTGCCCGCAGATAACACAGGCGCGCCTTGCGGAAATCGCCGCGCTGCTCCCAGACCGCCGCCAGCCGCAGCAAGGCGCTGGTGTTATCCGTCGACAAACGCAATGTTTCCTCCGCCACAGCCTCGGACCGGCCAATGTCGCCCTGCCTGAGATAGAACGCGGCGAGATTGTTCCGTGCATGGACGGACTCCGGCGCTAATTGCGTGGCGGCGAGCAGTTCACTGAGCGCGCGGTTCGTTTGTCCTGTGGCGACGTATTCGAGGCCGAGATTGCTCCGCACAGCAGCGCTGTACGGCGCGACGCTCTTGGTGCGAGTGTAGAAAACCATCGCGTTGCGCCAGTCGAGGTTACGGACGATGGTGCGTGCCGTCAACGCTGCCAGCGTCAGCGCGCCGACGACCGCCGCGGTCCGTGTCGGTGGAATGACGGACACGAGGGCAAGGAAAAGTCCGACGCAGGGAACATACAGCCAGTGTTCCGCGACGGTGGCGTTGAGGCTGAATAGCCCGCTCACCGGCAGCAGCGTGACTGTGAACCAGCACACGCCGAAACACGCCAGCCGGCTGCGTCGCGCGAGCAAAACAAGCCCGGCTGCCGCCAAGGTGCCCGCGACGGTGAGGACATACAGCCAGCCACCACCAAGGACGACTTGGCGTTCCATTTGCAGATGTGCTGGCCAAGCTAGGAGGCCGATATAGGTGGCCAGCGCGCGCAATGGTAACTGGAGACGCACCGTCCACGGTACTGACCATTGCGTCGGGGGAACAACTCCGTGGATCGAAAGGACACTGTGACGCCAGAACGCGAACGCCACTGCCAGCAGTGCGAACGGTAACGCATCGAGCACCGCGTGCCGCCAGTGTTTGCGCTCCAGCGTCAGACCGTGCAGGAAGATCAGCAGCGGAAAGAGAAAAGCATTTTCACGGCTGCACAGCGCACCGAGATAACAGAGCATCGAGAGCGTGAAGAAAAGAGGATGCCGCTGCCTCCACAACAGCCACGCCGCGATCATGCCGGCAAATGCAAGCGAATCGGCACGTCCGGCAACGTAAGCTACTGCATTGGCAAGGATGGGATGAACAGCAAAGAGGGTGGCGACAGTGAAGGCTAGGAGGCGATTGGCAGTGAGTTGTTCAAGCAGCAAGGCGAGCAGGAGGGCGCATGTGAGATGGAGAAGGAGATTAGTGAGATGATAGCCAGATGAGGTGAGGCCCCAAAGCGCGTAATCGGCCATGTAGGAGACGGTCTGGAGTGGACGGTAATAAAGGACGGCTCCGTTGGAATGGGTGTGAAACAGGTCGCTGCAGAAGGCAAGAGGAAGGTAGTGAGGGGTGCGAATGTAGCTGTTGTCGGTTACAAGAACGTGGTCGTCCCAGACAAGATTGTTGTGGGTGGTGTTACCATACGCTAGTGTAGTGTTTCCAACGCTTCTTTACATTTGGCAATTTTTGTCATGATGCGGTTCACCGGCGCGGTCCAGACGAACACTTTGGGATTTTGGTTGTGATTCTTCAAGTACTCGGCGATG
>CAIKAP010000212.1 GCA_903825435.1 uncultured Verrucomicrobiota bacterium | reverse complement strand
CGAGTGTAGGGAAAAGATGGCGTTGAAGATGGTGGAAGATCGCGGTCAGTTCATGCATAACTCTGAGACGCTTCCCCTTGCATCCCGTTCAAATCCATCGCCGAAAAAGCCCGCAAAAGCGAGTTTTGCAAGAACGTCTGTTTTTATGGAAATAAAGTTTTGACACTGCCGCACTCGCTCAGGTAAAGAATATTCGGAACCATATGGATATTGAGTTGCTATCCTTAACTCCGCGCAACCGCGCAACCGCGCAACCGCGCAACCGCGCAACCGCGCAACCGCGCAACCGCGCAACCGCGCAACCGCGCAATCGCAGTAAACCGTCCGCCACTTCTCTTTTACCTTCCGGCACAGTCCCCATCCCACAAGCCGCTCGCCGTCAGCCTTACGGCAGACTCCTTTCACCGCACGGTCAACCCATTTTGCCTCGCGGCAGACTCTTCCGACCGTGCGGCAGAACCATCCGACCGCATGGTAGAATCATCCGGCAAGATTGCCGAAGCATTCTGCCGCACGGCGGAATCATCCAACCGTGTGGTGGAACCGTCCGGGAAGCCCGGCGCATCATCCGGCGGTGCGGTGGAATCATTCCACCGTGCGGTCAAACCATTCTGCCACACCGGTTTTTCGTCCAAAACCCCAAAAAACCATAGGAGACATGGAACATGGCCAAATCCGATTACCTCAGCACCAATGACGACGCCTTCGCGGCGCAGTTAAAGACGTTCCGGCTCAACATCGGCAGTTACGCCACCACGTTGGGTGTCAGCCCCGCCCAAGTCACCGCCCAAGCCGCCGACGCCAATTATCTCGCCTACGTGGTTGCCTGCCAGCAGATCATGGGCAACGGCGCGCAACAATGGACGGCATGGAAAAACCTCATCCGCACCGGTGGCACACCGCCTCCGACCGGCACACCCGTCGCCCCGGTCCTGCCGACTGTCGTGGGCGCCGTCACGCCGGGAATTGAAGTCCGCTTCCGCGCGTTGGTCAAACAGATCAAGGCCAACGCCAACTACAACCCCGCCATCGGCGAAGCCCTCGGCATCGAAGGCGCGCAACATACCGGCCCCGACCTCACCACTCTCCAGCCGGTCATTACCGCCAAACTCAGCGGCGGCCAAGTCCTCATTGGCTGGGGCTGGGCCGGGAACCGTTCGTCCCTCGACATGATTGAGCTACAAGTGGATCGCGGCACCGGCTACGTCCTGCTGGCCAACGACACCACGCCGAATTACACCGACACCACCCCGCTACCGGCCACGCCGACGAAGTGGAAATACAAAGCCATCTACCGTGTCGGCGACCAACGCGTCGGCCTCTGGAGCAACGAAGTCTCCATCACCGTCGGCGGGTAGCCGAACAGAGCTAATACGACAGGCTGAAATTGATAGCAACAAAGTGAATATGAACATCGAGGACGGAAACGATAAGACGTTCTTGCTGATTTGGGTAATGCTAGGCGTTGTCGTAGTAGCGACAACGGCATTTCTGTGGATGTTGCGATGACAATGCAAATCTCACCGCGAACACAAGGTCCCCAGCAATGGAGAGTGAAGGATCGACCCATTGTGCAACCTTTTCGATTTTGCGGTGCTTAAGAGCCTGAAAAGAGGTCCAGAAATATGCCACAAGGAAAAGTAAAATGGTTCAATACAAAAAAGGGATTTGGCTTCATTGAGCAGGATGATGGGCCGGATGTCTTCGTGCATTACAACTCCATCAGCGGCGAGGGATTCAAAAACCTGGAAGAGGGACAAATAGTGGAATTTGAGGTAACGGAATCGCCCAGAGGCCCCAATGCCTCCAACGTCGTGCCAAAATAGCTGTTGCACGAAACTAACGTTGTTGCTCCTCTTGACAGTCCATTCGTCTGTGGCAATTTACACAACTTGTGAGTCAGAATTTCAACCAGAACAACCTCAAGGGCTTTACTGGGAGTCAAAAAGGATATGGGCGACAAGGTAAAATATCAGGTAAGTGACGCTGTAAAACTAGCAACAACACAGTGTCCGACGGGGTTCTCTTGTCTTGAGGGCGACTCGTCATGCCCATGTCTTGGTGTAGTTGACAGACGTATTGGCGAGCACATTCTTTTCATCAAGTGCCCAGAAGAGGACAGGAGTTGTTCGTATAGTCAATATCTTGGGGCCGAACATTTCTGCACTTGTCCAATCAGGTTAGAACTTTACAAAGCATACGGCATTTGAACACCAGAATGTTTAAGATGACGATAAGGTAGTACCTAGTCAGTGATAGCAAGCGATACATGAAAGATCTTCACATCGACCTGGAATTCCGAGGCAACATCCAACTCATCCGCCTCCAAGGCGTGCTGGACATGTACTCGGCACCGCGCCTTGAATCACAGTTGCAGACACTCTTTCAGCAGGGCCGCTACTGCGTCGTCATCGAGTGTAGCCAACTCGACTTCATCGGTAGCACCGTCCTCGGTATCCTCATCGGCTTCGCCAAACAAGCCCGCGATCACGACGGCGACCTTAAACTCCTCCGCGTTCCCGAACGCATTTACAAGATCATTGAGTTGCTTGGCTTCACGAAGGTCCTTCAGGTGTACAACGCCGAAAAAACAGCCCTCGCCAGCTTCCAAAAGCCTTAACCATCAGGATGCAATCTTGGAAAGAAACTCAATAGTGTTCAGCTCAAAACCTTGTTGAGTCTACGTGGACATTGGCTCTCGTATCTACAAGATTTGAACTCCAGAATGCGGCGATTCTGATCGCAAGCGTCATGTTCGACTGCTTTGACCGTGATGGACACAGACGCTCATGGCTGCGCCATCTGATACGCCGTTGGCTTGACCGCAAGTAATGCATCACCAGTAGAGCCGCAGAACT
>CAIKAP010000211.1 GCA_903825435.1 uncultured Verrucomicrobiota bacterium | reverse complement strand
CGGGCCGACGCCAAGGGCGGAGCATGGTCGCCCATCGTAAAAGTAAGCCGAAGGGCCTCTGGAAAAACTGTTTTCACACCTTCGGCTCGCCATCTCCACTCCAATCGCCATCCACTAAAAGAAGTTTTGCAAGAACGTCTAAGGACTGCGCCTTGCGCCGCCAGAGCCATCCGCCAGGACTCGCCCACGCAAAATTCATACTACACGCTTTCCTTATTTTCCTGCCAGAGTGTGACCCTAGCCAAAGAAGAATGCCCCGACAAGCGTCGTTTATGTTTGTGACACAAAAACTTCTTCCATTGAAGATAACACCTGCTATATTAAAACGTTTAAAGAAGCATACATCAAGAGCGGATAACCAAGCGGGTGAGGACCATGAGCAGTAAGATGACACGATGGATGGCCGCTGGCGCTCTGGCCGGCTTGATAATCGGCACTAGTTTCGCAGTAGACGACGGTTACAAACTGCTCTGGGACGGCAAGACTACCGAAGGCTGGCGGAGTGTTAGCGGCCCTAAGTTCCCCAAGGTCGGCTGGGAAATCAAAGACTGCGTGCTTGCCGTCCTCGGTAGGAAAGGCGGCGACGTCATTACCACTAAGAAGTACCGCAACTTCGACCTCTGCTTCGAGTTCAAGATCACCTCCGGCGCTAACAGCGGCGTGAAATATTTTATCGAGCCGGAAAAAAACAAAAACATCGGCTGCGAGTACCAAATTCTTGACGACGCGAAGCATGAAGACGCCAAGAAAGGCATCAACGGCAATCGTACGATGGCTTCGCTCTACGACATCATCCCCGCCCGCACCGATAAGAGGGTCAAACCCGTCGGCGAGTGGAATGAAGGGCGCATCGTTGTCAACGGCAACTACGTCAAGCACTACCTCAACAGCGAGAAGGTTGTCGATTACGACCGCACTTCGTCGGAGTTCAAGGTTCATTTTGAGGCCAGTAAGTTCAAGAAGATTGACGGTTTTGCCCAGCAGAAGGAAGGGCATATCCTTCTTCAGGATCACAACGACATTGTTTATTTTCGGAACATCAAGATTCGTGAGTTGCCCAACTGACAGCCGTTAAAGATGGACCAAATGGGTGCATCGAAAGGAACACCATGAACACACTGACAAGACGTAAGTTCATCAGTCGTGCCACCGCTGCGGTGGCCTCCGTGTCGCTGCTCAAGCCGATCCTGAATCTGGCGGCGGTTGCGCCAAAGGTCACGCGCAAGATCAAACTTGGTCTCATCGGTTGCGGTGGTCGCGGCTCGTGGCTTGCCGATTTGTTTGTCGCGCACGGCGGTTATCAAATAGTGGGCGCGGCGGATTATTTTGAGGATCGCGTCCAGCACATGGCCCAACGGTTTCATCTCGCGCCGGACGCGCTCTTTACCGGCTTGAAGTGTTTCGAGAAGCTGATTGCCAAAGGCGGACTCGATGCCGTGGCCATCGTTTCACCGCCTTACTTTCATCCCGAACAGGCCGCGGCGGCTGTCGCGGCCGGTTTGCATGTATACATCGCCAAGCCGATTGCCGTGGACGTACCGGGGTGTGTTTCCATCAAGGATTCCGGGATGGCAGCCGGCAAGAAGGGGTTGGTGTTCCTTGTGGATTTTCAGACGCGCGCCGATCAGTTTTTCATCGAAGCGATGCGGCGCGTCCATACCGGCGCGTTGGGTACGATCGCCTTCGGCGAAGCCATGTACTACGCGGGCCGGCTCGGTAAGCGTGGCGAGGACAAGACACCCGAGGGACGGCTGCGCAATTGGGTGTTCGATAAGGCGCTGTCGGGTGACATCATCGTCGAGCAAAATATTCACACGCTCGACGTGATGAATTGGGCCATGAACAATGTCGCACCGGTGCATTGCATGGGGCTGGGCGGACGCAAAGGCCGCGTGGATGTCGGCGATTGCTGGGACTACTATACCTGCGTGTACGAGTATCCGGACAAAGTTGGCGTCAATTTCAGTTCCCGGCAATACAACCTCGACGCCACCGATGGCATTTTCAACAAGATGTACGGCACGAGAGGCGCGTTGCTCACGGAGTACGGCGGCAATGTCATGATCCGCGGTGGCGCGGACACTTTCTACCGCGGCGGCAAGTCTCCCGGTATCTACAAGGACGGCGCGGTCACCAATATCGCGACGTTCTACGACAGCGTCATCGCCGGCAATGCTACGAACCCGACCGTTGAGCCAGCCGTGATGAGCAATCTCGTTTGCGTGATGGGACGCACTGCGGCATATACTGGCCGCATAGTGACGTGGGATGAAATCAAGAATTCAGAAACGAGACTCGATGGACGATTGGAGGGACTGAAATCATGATGACTCGTCGCCAAATGATCGTTCGCAGCGCGCAGGGCGCTGCATTGTTTGCGTTCGGTTCTTTGCTGGCGCCATTATTCGCCGCAGCGGAGGATCGCCGTTTCAAGATAGGCGCGTGCGAATGGTCGCTACGTAAATCTGGGCCGGGATGTTTCGATGTTGCGAAGGAAATTGGACTCGACGGCGTCGAGGTGAACATGGGCACGGCGGGCAACAACATGTACCTACGGCAAGTTGACGTGCAGCAAGCGTATCGCGAGGCCGCGAAACGTACCGGCTTGGAAATTGCATCGCTGGCGATGGCAGAGTTGAACGGCGTGCCACTGAAGAGCGATCCGCGCGCCGTCGAATGGCTGGCGGATTCGATCGGTGTGATGCAGGCACTCAACATCAACGTTGTGTTGGTCGCCGCATTTTCCAAGGGCGATCTTTGCGGCGACAAGCCCGGCATTGATCACACCGTCGAAGTACTCAAGCAGATCGCACCGAAAGCGGAGAAAGCCAAAGTGATTCTCGGTCTGGAAAACTACCTCAGCGCCGAGGACAACCTAGACATCATCCAGCGTGTCGGTTCGCGCGCCGTGCAGGTGTACTACGACGTCGGAAACTCCACCGACAAAGGTCGCGATGTGTGCAAAGAAATCCGGATGCTAAAAGGCAACGTCTGCCAGTTCCACGCCAAGGACGGCAAGTTCATGCTTGGCGCGGGCCGCATTGATTTCCGCAAGGTGCGCGAGGCGATGGACGCGATTGAGTATCGCGGTTGGATCCAAATCGAAGCCGCCGCGCCCCACGGTCTCGTGCCAGACTATCAGGCACACTACAAATTCCTGAAGGGAATCTTTATATGAACCAGGCTTTCCTAGTCACTCGTCGTGAATTCATCGGCAGCACTTTGGCGGCCACGGCGGCCGGCGGTCTGATTGGGGACATCGGTAGCCATGCTGCCGAGGAGAAACCGGCCGCGCCGGCACCGGCGACGGAGTTCAAACGCAAGATCAAGCTCGGTGTAGTCGGGTTGGGCGGACGCGGACATTGGATTGCCGAATTGTTTCGGAAGCACGGCGGCTATGAGATACACGCGGTTGCGGATTACTTTCCAAACGTCGCCGATGACCGGGGCAATGCGCTCGGCGTGGACAAGGCGCGGCGGTTCTCGGGATTGTCGGGCTACAAGAAGGTGATTGAGAGTGGCGCGGAAGCCATCGTCATCATTGATGTGCCGTATTTCTATCCCGAACAAGCCAAAGCTGCCGTCGAAGCCGGGTTGCACGTGTACATGGCCAAGCCGGTCGCGGTGGATGTGCCGGGGGCGTTGTCCATCGGCGAGTCCGGCAAGGTGGCGACGCAGAAACAGCGCGTCTTTCTCGTGGATTATCAGATGCCGACCGACCCGTTCAACCAAGGCGTTGTCCAACGTATCCACGACGGTGGCCTCGGCAAGATCGCCTACATGACCACACTCGGTTACAGCGCCGGTCGCCCCGACCCGCCGAAGACCGCGACAATTGAAAATCGGCTGCAAAATCTTATCTGGATCAACGACGTTGTGCTCGGCTGCGATTACATTGGTAACGTCGACATTCACGCGATTGACGCAGCCCTCTGGGTTGCCAATGCAAGGCCTGTTAGCGCAGCGGGTGTGTCGCGCATCTGCCGCGCCGATCCGCACGGTAACGCACGTGACGTTTGCCAAGTCGTCTTCGAGTTTACCGACGGCCTCGTGCTCAACCACTCTGGCCAAGCTCTCAAAAACAACGCCGAAGGCGCGCTGACCTGCCGCATTTTCGGCATGCAAGCATACGCGCAGATTGATTATTGGGGCAAAGCGTTTCTCCGCGGTGGTCCCAAGCACTACGCTGGCGGCGCCATTCAAAACCTCTACCAAGACGGTGCCCAGCGTAACATCGCCACATTCTACAATACTCTGACAAAAGGTGATTTCAGCAATCCAACTGTTCGACGGTCGGTGGACAGCTGCTTGACCTGCATCCTCGGTCGCGAAGCCGCCGCCCGGCACAGCAAACTGACGATGGAGGAATTGTTAAAGGAGAACGTCCGACTGGAAGTCGATCTAAAAGGATTGAAGGTATGAACTGGAAGCCTCTGGCCATGCTCAGCATCTTCACGGCCAGTGTGGTTGGTGCGGTGGATAATGCGTTTTTCGCAATGGATACCGGCACGAAGGACGCCCAACACCAGACCGCCGAGGCGCAGGTTGCCTTGGTTAAGGAGATCGGCTTTGCCGGCATCGGGCCGGTCTACACAACATCAGTGGCGTTGCGCGAGATGTTGGCGGCATTGGACCGTCATCAGTTGAAGCTGTTCGTGGAATATGTCAATCTCAACATCGATGAGGCTAGCCTGGTCAATCCACAAATCCTGGACGCGGTCAGCCAGTTGCAGGGACGCGATGCGATTCTCTGGTTATACGTCACGAGTAAGAAATTCAAGCCATCCGATCCGATGGGTGACGCGCTGGCAGTACCGGTATTGCGCGAGGTGGCGGAACTTGCAGAGAAGGCCGGGGTGCGTGTGGCTTTGTATCCGCACGCGAACATGTGGGTCGAGCGCGTGGACGATGGCGTCCGCTTGGCACGGCAGGTGGAACGCAAGAACTTCGGCGTCACGTTCAACCTTTGCCATTGGTCGAAGGCGGACGGCAAAGAACTCGAAATCCGGTTAGAGGAAGCGAAGCCGTACTTGTTCGTGGTGACCATCAATGGCGCCGAGGCGGGCGGGAAGGATTGGAAGCAGCTGATTCAGCCGTTGGGTGCCGGGAGTTCCGACGTGAGTCGGGTGCTGGCTAAGTTGAAACAGATCGGCTACACTGGGCCGATTGGGTTACAACACTACGGGATCGGTGGTGATGTGCGCAATAATCTGCAGCGCTCGATGGCTGGCTGGCGGCGGTTGCAGGGCGACCATGACACGGTTACTAACCGCAATATCCACCTCCCCTAGGAGCCGTAGAAATAATATGAACGCATTGTACGAACAACGACTCGCTCGTTACACCACCGCGATGCGCGGCGGAATGACGGATCGTGTGCCGATCCGACCTTTCGTCGCCGAGTTCTGCGCCAAGTACGCCGGGATGACCTGCCAGGAAGTCGCCCACGATTACACGAAAGCTTACGAGGCTGTCATCCGTACCGGCAAAGATTTCGACTGGGACGCGATGGTCGTTAATATGGTCTGGGTCTGGACTGGGCTGGCGCAGGCCATCGGGTTGAAGTACTACGGCATTCCAGGTATCCACATCCCAGCCGATACCGCCTTCCAATACCACGAACCGCCCGAGGACGGCGCGTTTATGCGGCCCGACGAGTACGACGCGTTGATTGACGACCCGACGGCATTCATCCTCAACACCTGGCTCCCTCGCGTCTCCGCCGGCACGCCGCTCTCGCAACTCAAGGGCGGCATGGCGATGATGCAGTACTTCAACACCATCGGCGGCCAGATCGAGCGGATGAAAACCGAGAACGGCACCGTCTCCGCCATCGCCGGCATCTTCAAGGCGCCAATGGACATCCTCGCCGACAAATTCCGCGGCTATCTCGGTCTGCTCTCCGACCTCGAGACGCAGCCCGACAAAGTCCTTGCCGCCTGCGAAGCGCTCGCGCCGCACCTCTACGCCGTCGCACTCAGCAGCTCCGACCCGACCGGCACCGTGCCGATTGGATTCTGGATGCACCGCAGTTGCGTGCCGATGGTGACGCCGCAGCATTTCTCTGAGATTTTTTGGCCGACGCTCAAGCCGATCATCGAGGAACTCTGGCGCAATGGTCGCCAGACGCTCTTCTACGCCGAGGGCAACTGGGATTATCACCTCAACGACTTCGCTACGTTGCCCGCGCACAGCATCGTCTATCACATGGACCAGGCCGACCCGCGCAAAGTCTTCGCCAAACTCGGCGGCAAGTTCTGTCTCTCCGGCGGCATCCCCAACGCCATGCTCGCCTACGGCACGCCCGACAAAGTCCGAGCAAAGGTCAAAGAGATTCTCGACATCTGCGCCAAGGACGGCGCGTACATCATGGACGCCAGTGCCATCGTTCAGAACGACGCCACCATCGAGAACATGAAAGCGATGACCGAGGCGACGCTCGAACACGGCATTTACTCGCGTCGCCGGCCCGCGCCGCCACCGCAACCGAAGCCCGCGCCGCAAACCATCGGTCGCCCCACGCGTACCCCACCCGGCTCCGTCGAGCCGTGGGACCGCGCGAAGAACAACTGGCCGCCCGTTACCGGTGACGAAGCGTTGGTGAAAAACATCTGGGCGCAGACCGACGGCCTCGCCTACATGTACGCGTGGCAAATCCTGGAATCATTTTGACGTATGAAAATCTACAACCCGATAATCGAATCTCGTCCAGAGAATGCCGTCAAAACCAACGTGAAGATTTATGGGGGAGTGAGTGTTCATATGAGGAAACCAAAGGATCCAATCATGAACGACTGCATCAGCGGTGTGATCGTGGCGACGGTGGCCGGCAGATTGCGTAGAGTGTTGAACAGCCGCGCCGCAATGTCGATTGCGATCTCCGTGTGCTTATGCGTGACGGCAGCGTAAGCCGAGAGCACCAAGCGCGTTCTTATCGTTACCGGTCTGGATTATCCCGGCCACAAGTGGCGTGAGACGACGCCGGTATTGCGAGCGGCGATTAATGGAGACAAACGGCTGGAGGTCAGCGTGACCACGCGCACCCCATCACCGCGACGGTGGAATCGTTTGATACCGACGACGAACTGTACCCCTGCCTGGACGGGGGGCACGCCGATAAAGGTATTGGCCACAATCGCCGTTTTCCGTTGAAAGATACCGCCCGTGCGTTTAGCCTCAATGCTGCCTACAAGGACAACGTCGTGAAAGTCATCATCGAGATACACGAAAGGACAAAGCCATGAGCCGCCAGTACACCATCGGTCTCGACTACGGAACCAACACCGTCCGCTGCCTCATCGTAGATGTCACCAACGGCATGGAAATCGCCACTGCCGTCTGGGAATATTCGCACGGCACGCACGGCGTCATCCTATCTCGCGACCCCAATGTCGCCCGCCAACATCCTGCCGACTACCTCACCGGCGCCGAAATCGTCATCAAGAAGGCTCTCCGGCAAGCCGGAACAAAACCGGAACAAATCATCGGCATCGGCGTCGACACCACCGGCAGCACGCCGCTGCCCGTTGACGCCAACGGTCGTCCGCTCGCCTTCGACAAGAAGTTTTCCAAGAACCTCGCCGCGCTCGCATGGCTCTGGAAAGACCACACCGGCGTCGCCGAAGCCACCGAGATCACCGCGCTCGCCAAACAGATGCGCCCGCAGTACCTCGCCAAATGCGGCGGCACCTACTCCAGCGAATGGTTCTTCAGCAAGATTTTCCATTGCCGCCGCGCCGCTCCCGAAGTCTTCAACGCCGCCCACACCTGGGTCGAGTGCGCCGACTGGATTCCCGCCGTCCTCACCGGCACCGCCGCGCCCGACAAACTCACCGTCGGCGTTTGCGCTGCAGGGCACAAGGCGATGTACAACGACGACTGGGGCGGTTATCCCGACGCCGAGTTTCTCGGCGCGCTTGACCCGAAACTCGGCGCGCTCCGCTCGCGTCTCCGCTCGAAAGCGCACACGATTGATCGCGCCGTCGGCAAACTCACCGCCGACTGGGCCAAACGCACCGGCCTGCCCGCCGGCATTCCCGTCGCCGTCGGAGCGTTCGACGCGCATCTCGGCGGCGTCGGCTGCGGCATCGCGCCGGGCACGCTCGCCAAAATCATCGGCACCAGTTCTTGCGACATGATGGTCGCGCCCGTAGGCGGCAAGCTCGCTGACATCCCCGGCCTCTGCGGCATCGTCAACGGCAGCATTCTCCCCGGCTACTACGGCCTCGAAGCCGGCCAGTCCGCCGTCGGCGACATCTTCAACTGGTTTGTCAACTACATCAAAGCCGGCGACCACGCCGACCTCACCGCAGCCGCCGCCAAGCTCAAACCCGGCGAAAGTGGTCTGCTCGCGCTCGACTGGAACAACGGCAACCGGACCATCCTCGTTGACCAACGCCTCACCGGATTGTTGCTCGGCCAGACGCTCTACACCACGCCCGCCGAGATTTACCGCGCCCTCATCGAGGCAACCGCATTCGGTGCGCTCACCATCATCAACCGTTTCGAGGAATACGGCGTCAAAGTCGAACAGATCATCAACTGTGGCGGCATCGCCGAGAAAAATCCGCTCGTGATGCAGATTTACGCCGACGTCACCGGCCGCCCGATGAAAGTCAGTCGCAGCGCCCAGACCTGCGCCCTCGGTTCCTCCATTGCCGGCGCCGTCGTTGCCGGCGCGTACAAGAGTTACGCCGACGCCCAAAGGGAGATGACCGGCGTAAAACCGAAAGTCTTCAAGCCAAATCCGAAAGCGCACGCCGTCTATCAGCAACTCTACCCGCTCTACCGCAAGCTCCACGACGCCTTCGGCGCTGCCGACTGGAATGGCAATCTCCACGATGTGATGAAGAAGCTCATCGAAATCCGCAGTCAGGCGAGGCGTTGATGCGCGACTATACATGGCGTCATAAATAAGACGTTCTTGCAAAACTCGCTTTTGCGGGCTTTTTCGGCGATGGATTTGAACGGGATGCAAGGGGAAGCGTCTCAGAGTTATGCATGAACTGACCGCGATCTTCCACCATCTTCAACGCCATCTTTTCCCTACACTCG
>CAIKAP010000210.1 GCA_903825435.1 uncultured Verrucomicrobiota bacterium | reverse complement strand
TGGGAGTTATATACCTGACAAACACGGCATTTTTACCGGCTGAATCCAGCTATCTTCAAAGTGTATCAGGTTCAAAACGTGCCGCTCTTCGATGACGCCGGGAGTGCGCACGATTTTAAACCGATAAGCTGACGCCGGAACATGGTGAAGAACAGTAAATTGCGATCCATGCGGTTGCCAAGTAAACCGATGCGTATTTGTTTCCCTGTCAAACCCTTCCAGATTGTTTGCTTTGTTTTGCTTCCAGATATATTCCGCTGCCACATATCGAACGGCCTCCATCTCTATCAGCGTAAACTCTAGCGTGCTCATGCTACGAACCATTATGAAGATTCGTAGATCGTCGTATTGGTCCAGGGCTTCATTAACTCTGGCGTTCCATATCCCCAAAACAGCCGTTCCGGTTGCCTGTATATCTGCTAATGCATTATGGATGCCAGCGGAATATTCTGGAGAGTTTCGGCCCGAAATAACCCGGATGCGATTTTGAGTAAATGGGCTTTTGTCCTGTACAGTTTTAACAGACCAAGCACACCCTTCCCATGTCACATCCGCAACCCCTAGCGGCTTCTGCCGGTGCTCTCCACTGATTGATGCTGCAAAGATGCCCCCAAAATCGTCGCCGGTAATATCAGCAGTTCCAACGGCTAAGCGGTGGCAAATTCGCTTTCCAATTTCCACTGCCAACGAATCAGGCAATTCGCCAAGGGGATGCGGCGCACTACGCCGCGTTAACGCGCCCTTGAGTTTGAGTGCTGGGCTTGGATTGTCTAGCATGAATTACTCTTTCTATTACGGCCTTTACCATCGGGACCGGTACAGAGTTTCCCGCCTGTTTGCGAATCTGGCTATCATTTCCGACAATTTCAAAACTATCGGGAAACCCTTGCAACCTGAGAAGTTCACGGGGCGTCAACCGTCTCTTGCCGTCTACCAACAGGTAATTATATGATGCGCCTGCACGCAAAGCACACGAAAACGGATAGCTCGAAATGTGACCGGCCTTGTTTTCGTGCCAGATAGAAGGCGTAACAGTAGCTTTGTGATGCGCCTGTCGTTTTCGCCGTATTCGTTCACTGACAAAAAATCGCTTGTCTGGTTCAGACTCAAGTAGTTCCTTTAGCGGGATCATCGGTAAGGCTCTATCGGGCCAGTTGAAACCAGACGCTCCACCTTTGAAACCGACAATCAAAATCCGTTCGCGTTTCTGCGGTAATCCAAAATTTAGCGCGTTCAGAATCATATGGTCAACCTGATATCCAAGTTCTGTCAAAACCTCTTTGATACGCTGTAGTGTTTTGCCCTCGTTATGTGATGCCAACATGCGAACATTTTCCAAAACCAATGCGCGAGGTTGCTTTGCCTCGATAACCTTGGCAAGTTCAAAGAAGAGCGTGCCGCGCGCATCCGCAAAGCCTCCCCTGTTTCCGATGATGGAAAACGGCTGACAAGGAAAACCGGCAAACAAAACGTCATGGTCAGGAACATTTTCGGGATTGATCCTGCAAATATCGGACTCTGGCTTGATATGGTAATTGTGTTCGTAGACTTTGCGGCAATCCGCGTCTATATCACACGCAAAAACACATTCCATTCCAAGAGATTTAGCCGCCGTGTGGAATCCGCCAATACCGCAGAACATATCCACAAAGGTCAGCTTTTTCTTTTGTCCCCAAAAGTCTCCGATTGGGGGAAGTAGCGGCACGCGGCACGCGGATTTAAGAACGTCGTCAAACTTTCCGAAAAGCTCATTAGTCTTTTTCATGCGATCAACCTTTCGTATGTCAACCGCTTGCCATTCATTCCGGCCATGTGAGCGCGAACCGTTGTTAGTCCGCAATCTGTACCAGTTTTATCGAATGCAGGCAAGCCGTTTGTGTTTGCCTTGAACACAAATTCGTTGACGTATCGCTCCAAGTGCTTCTTGCTCCAATGGTGAAACGTTCCAAAATGAGCGCGTTTTAGAACCGCCCAAAAGCTCTCTATGCTGTTGGTGTGTGCATCTCCCTTTACATATTGTCCGTCACTGTGGTTGACGGAAGTGCGCCGATAATCCTTCAAGCCGTGGTATCCACGATGATCGTCAGTGTAGAGTATTGCGCCGCTGGCGACGGCTTCTTTTACCGCCGCATGAAGTTCCTTGCGGTTGACTACTTCGATAACCTTTGCCCGCGTCTCGCCGTTGCGAGACTTGACACCAAACACAATTGACTTTCCTGTGCCACCGCGACCTTCATGCTTGCGCTTGGAAGCGTGTTTGTTTTTCTCTTTGCCGCCGACATAGGTTTCGTCTGCTTCGCATGTTCCTGACAGCTTTGTCGTTGACTGGCAGGATTCCCGCAGACGGTGCGCCATGAACCACGCGGATTTTTGTGTTATGCCAAGCTCTTTTGCCAACTGAACGGATGAAATGCTTTTACGGGAAATGGTCATAAGATACATGGCGTAAATCCACTTCCGAAGCGGAATGTGTGAATCTTCCATTACCGTGCCTGTGCGTGCCGTGAACTGCTTGCGACACTTTTTGCAGGTGTAGAGATTGCCGTCGTTGATTGTCCATACCTCGCCATGTCCGCAATGAATACAGGTGACGCCATTCGGCCAACGTCCGCTTGCCAGATATTTTCGCGCCGCATCTTCATCGGGAATACGGTTGAAGAAGTCCATCGCGCTTGGTTGGTCGTATATCTGATTCGTTTTCATGTCGCCACCTTAACACGCCCCATTGTGTGTGTCAAGTATATAATTCCCATTACTTTACCACCAATGCCGGAATCAGTCAGGATCGTGATTGGCATTGCGACATCGCCCGGGCGGGCATTCGATGGCAGCATCCGAATGCCAACGACGCCGAAGTGGAAAGGCATCTCCGAAACCGTCTGAAACCGGTCCTCTCGCCATGACGGAAAAAGAACTATTGCGCGTTGCGAATGTCCTGAAAGACCTGTTCGCGGGCAAAATCAAGCCCAAACAAACTTGAGACCCCCCTTCGTCGCGCCGGTCTTTACTACCTCAATTCTCCATTGTCTCTCACCGTTATCCCGAGGGTTCCTCTGTCATCCCGAGCGCAGCCAAGGCATCTACCATGTTTTCATCCGCAGCCACGACCCCGCAAGAGAGATTTCTCGACTTCGCTTCGCTCTGCTCGAAATGACAAGAGTTGCTCTCGGATGACATTCTGCGCTACTTCACGACGATCCTCACCTTGCCGCGGTTCGAATTCAGACCGGTCGCGTCTGTGGCCTTGTAGGTGAAGAAGTCCGGGCCGCTGTACCCCTTGGCCGGCGTGTAGGTCGCAGTCCCGGCCTTGGCGTTCAACGGCGTCAGCGTCCCGTGCTCCGGCGGCGCCATGATGCTGAAGGTCACGGCGTCGCCGTCCGCGTCCGTGGCCGCCAGCGTGACCTGCATCGCCTGGTCCACCGTGTTGGTCAGGTTATGATCCTTCACGAGCGGCGTGTGCTTGGTGCCGGTCTTGGCGTAGACTTCCTTGATCGCGGTGATCGCGCCACCGTTGTTGTAGAAGCAGTCAAACACGGGCAGGTTGCCGCGCTGCACCGCGACCAACAGATCCTGCCGGGCGTTGGCATTGCCATAGTTGAGATTGGCCATGACGCAGAACGCGTCGGGCCAGGCTGCCTGGATTTCCTCCGGCACGCCGCGCGTGTAACCCGTCATCGGGGTGTAGCTGAACTGCGCGCTGCAACGGTAGGTGCGCGGCGTGGCCCACTCCGGCATGAACAGGCAGTCGGTGAGTTCGCGGGCGGCCTTGTCGATCGCCCAGTACCCGAACAGCGGCGAGATGCTGTCCACGTAGAAAAGGGTGCAACCCCAGCGCTCATGGGCGTACCTGGCCTTTGGCAGACATTGTTCAGAGCCGTCTTCATAGCTCTGTCCGCTCGGCCTGAGTCCCATTCCGGCCTGCCGGAGTTCGGCCTGGGATTTCGCCAGATCGGCCTGCCGCGCGGCAAGTTCCTTTTCCGCGGCCTTGACGCCCCGATTGTCGTCCATAACGACCTCCGGTTCATCCTTGGCCGCCTTCAGTTTGGCTTGCGCAGCGGCCGCCTGCTGCTCGGCGGCCTGCACCTTGAGTCGCGCCTTGTCGACCGGGATCGGAGTGTCGTAGGTGAGCTTCTGGGGCCGGATGGTGAGGCCGGTTTTCAGGCCGGCGTCTTTCATCTTCTTGAAACAGGCGTCCACCAGCATCATCCGCTGGCCCTTGTACTCAACCATCGAGTCCAACTCCGGCGCGAAGCACTGGTGGGCGGGGTGCGCGGGGTCCAGCACGCGCGGGTCGCCGATGTATGTGATCGGCTGGGGTTGGCGCTGGCCCTCCAGGTCCCACCAGATCATGCCTTGCGCGTCTGCCCGTTTGAGCACGTCAATGGTCGCATCAATCTGGGCCAGCAGGCGCTTGGCGAAGGCTTCGCGGCCTTCCGACGTGGTGGTGTCCACGGTGCGATCCTTGAACCAGCCGTTGGGGTTGGTGGCGGTGCGCTGGCCATCGGGGCAGCCGAAGAACGCGCCGATGGGCCGGCGGTCCGTCCACACCATCTCCCGGTAGTTGTACCGGCCCCAGGCCTCGTAGCCGTCCGCGCACACGTCCAGCGCCGACGGCATGGCGCCCACTCCAGCGTTCTGCGCCGCGGAACTGGCCTTTGCCAGCTCACCCCGCACCGAAGCCAGTTCCTGCGATGCGACGCCCACGACCGACGCATCAACAAGCCCCTGCTCCTGATCTTCCCGCGCGGTCTTCAGTTTGGCCTCCAACGGAGCAACCCGCCTCTCCAATTCCTGCACGCCCGTCCGCGCCCTCTCGACGGCCGCCGTATCATCCGGTGCCCTGTTCCGGAACCGGATCGCCACCTGCCGGGTGTCCGACTGAACCTGACCCGCGGGCGCCATTTCCCATGAGGTCGCGGCGACGTTGACCGGCCACCGGTCGCCGCCGTCGGTCTTCACGCGCGCCACACCCGTGTCCCAGCAGCCGGTCAGGTCCGCGAACATCACCTTCACGGGCAGCGCCTCGAACGGTGCGGCGCGGTCCACCCACCAGTAGACATGCGGATGCTGCTGGGAGTAGTGATCGTAAGGGACCTTCGCGCCGGCCGTCTGCACGTAGAAGTAGCTCCATTGCATCTCGGGACTGAACCCGAAGCAGCCACCACCGCCCCGGAACACGATGCGGTTGTTGAGCTGGAGCACATTCACTTTCCAGCCGTTGAGACCGTTGCCGGACTTGTTGTTCAGCGTCGTCGTGACGGTCAGGTCCGCATCCTTGACCGCGTAGGCGACCACCAAAGTTCCCCACGGATAGGTCTGCGTGACCGTCGTGCCGGCGACCGAAACAGATGTCGGCGTGGTGGAGAGACCAGTGCCCTGCAGGCTGGTGCCGTTGCCGGTGAACCCGACCTCGCCAGCGCCGTGCGGGTCGCAATACTCCACCCCCTGATACTGCAGGGATTGCAACCCCTTTTCGCTGACCTTGATCTGCACGGTCCCAGCGGCCAGCGCAGCGCCGCACGTGGCCAAGGCAAAGATGCCTGCCAACACAACCTTGATCATCGGTTGTCCCTTCGTCGGCGATCCCTTCATGGTGTTTGTCTTCTTACACGTCCCGCCCGCCATCCCGAGCGCACTGCTGTCATGCCGAGCGTCCGGTCATTATACACGTTTTTGCGTGTATCTTTTGAACGGCAGAATGTCGAACCAGGAATGTCCAATCATGAAGTTGAGACCTTCGAAATTCGCTATTCCTGGTTCGACATTCTGCCGTTCG
>CAIKAP010000209.1 GCA_903825435.1 uncultured Verrucomicrobiota bacterium | reverse complement strand
CTTGAAGCCGCGCTCACCCGTCTGGTGGCTTCCATTCGGCTAACCGTCCTGCGCGGGCATTCGGTGGAATGTCCCGACGTTGAAAGCGCGATTGCCTATTTGGTCGAGGAAGAGAAGTCGTATCGGCTGCGCGAAGACGGCGAGCACCAGGAGGCGTTTGAAGTTCAGGTTCGATTCAACACAAGTGCGAGAATTGAAGCCACTTTCCCCAAGCGTGCTGAGGCCATTGGGTTTCTCCGAGGCTTCGCCTGAGCAGTTTTCGACGAGCTGGGACTTCAACGCGAGGACGAGACCAGAGTCGCCGGGGGCAAGGTTCAGGCCCGCTACCGAACCGCATTTCACACCGCTGCCCGCCGCCGCGTTCAAAAGGGATCGCTTGAAATCGGTCGGCTTCCTTCGAGTGAGGGATTCGATATCGTATCGATCACGGCTTGCTGCCGGGACCTGGGATTGCATCTACCGACAAGCCGGCCGGTTGGCTGGTTTGCGTCCGCCGCCTGCGCCCGCGCCGGCTTTCCGCGAAAGCGTGAATGTCCTTCTCACCTGAGCGGAGGAAATCCAGAAAGCCCACGCCCATGTATTTGCAGGTTTCGTAAATGCTCAACAAAACCAGGTAATCATCCATCCCCGCTTGTGTCGACATTCCACCAATCGCCCGGCGAAGTGTCGCGAGTTCCTTGACGGCATGTTCGGCCGTGTTGTTGTTCCAAGGGACGCCGTCATGATCCAGAAAGGTGAAAAGAGTGTCGCGGTTCTTCTCAAACCTTTGTTGATATTTGACCGCAGTCTCACTCCTGTAAACCTGCCTTGACAGATCTCGAAAGAACCGGCTAACAACCGGAATGTGTTTACGAAGATAGCGACTGTGCAAACCAAACCTGTCGATTGTGTCCACTATTTGCCTCAGCACTCTGCCAAAATCGCCAGCAACCGCCTTTATCTCGTTGTTGAAAGGCTCCTTCAATAGATCGCCGTTTAGATCCCTAATCAGGTGGATTAAGCATTTCTGCTGTGGACACGGGATTGATTCGTACGCAGCGTAGAAGTCTGTAACCAAGACACCTTTGAATTCCCGAAGCAGGTCCTTGAGAAAGGTTCCTTCTCTGGTCTCAGTGCGCTGAAACACGACTCGGTCTTGGTTGCAGAATACCCACGCGAACTCTCGCTTTCCTTCGGCGGTGATTTGAGTCTCATCAACGTGCAAGACATGCCCCGCGACTAGACTTCTGAGCATTGCCGCACAGGGCTGTCTGTAAATCATGGCAGCTCTGGATTTCAGACGAGATACTGTAGTGCGGGGTAAACGCATACCGAACAAGTCGTTCAGGGACCGATCGATCGCCCGGTGAGAGATGCGTAGTTCTACCAATTGGTAAACCACATAGGCAACTAACCCTGGGCCTTCACGGGTGTCAGGCCATTCCTGTACAGGGTCAGCAAACTTCGCTCCGCAGACGTTGCAGCGGTAATGGCGCCGGACGAACCTCACAATCCAACGCTTCACGCCAGTTCGTCCGAACTTGAGATCATACACAATCCGGTTATTTCTGCGTGTTGTGCGGATGTACAACAGACCGCATGAGGGACACGAAGCCAACGGCGCGAGCTTGATTGTCTCGTTTATATGCATTTTCCTCCGAGGGCGCTTGCGCATCGACTTGCTGGGTCTTTTCTGGCCATGTCTCAATTGGACTTTTTCACGCTGGTAGTCCCAGTAGGCGGCCTTGTTTATGTAGTCGAATTCAGGCAGTGCGAATACGGTCTTTCCAAGGCGAAATGGAATATCGCCTTTCAACGAATCAGTGTTCACAACTTCATCGTCACGCTGTGGACTGCGATCTCGCCTCACGCAGATCCGTGCGACATCATTGAAAACACGCTGCAACGCAAGACAGTCTTCTGTGTTGTAAGTAACCAGTTGCGCATGGGTAGCAGAATCCCGCTTTTCCTCCCAACGGTATCTTGCAACGAGGCAATCCAGTCCTGTGCAAATGCCAGGCGACCAGTCTCCCCCTATCCAACGAGTAATTTCCTTTAGGCCGTTTGAGAGAGCCGGGAAGTACACCTGGGCGAAAATAAATGACACTAAGTTCATTGTCGTCCGGATCACCTTGGCCACTGATGAGCCATCGGGAGGAGTGTTATACGTTTTGCTCATTTGTTGGAGGAAAGTGCTCTCGTAGCTGCCATAGTGAATCAGCACCGGCTTCTCGACGGTTTCGAGGATGGCAAGGAATTCTCGCCAAATCTTGCCCTCGTCCTCGACGGTGTCCGCCCACAGGCTGTGCTGGATGGCGGATTCGCCGTTGCCGATGCGCAGGCCGATGAGGTAGTAGAAATCGCGGTCGGGCAGGCCTTCGACATCCAGATAGACGGGCGTGCCTTCAATCTTGAGTTCCGGGCTGCCGACGATGTGGATCTTCTTCTCACGAATCGCCAGCGCCTTGAGCGAGTGGTGATACTTCTCCCGTTTGTCGCGGAGCTTCCTGGGCCGGCGGCGGGGACGGAACGTATAAGAGAGTTGCGTGACGGTGAAGATGCCTTTGCTGCGGAGCTCTTGGCGTTCCTTCGCGCTCATGCGGGCCAGCAGGCTGAGGTCGTCCTTCTCAACCGCGATCTTGCGGCAGCGTGCCTGGAATTCGCACTCGGCGCAGTGCCGGTTCAGGACGAGGTCGGGCGGCGCGGTGTTGGAAAACAGCGCGGCGAGTTTCTGGATGCGCTTGCGCACTTGCGTGGCCAGGG
>CAIKAP010000208.1 GCA_903825435.1 uncultured Verrucomicrobiota bacterium | reverse complement strand
TGAATTCTGGCTGTTGCTCAAGACCACTCCCGGGCCGGGCACCACCACCGGGGTTGGTGGCTATCTGTTGCGGGCCGACTTGACACCGTATGAGATTTCCGAATTGACGTCGTAGGTTTTTGGCGGGATTTCCACACTGTGGTCGTGTTTTGGTGCCAGTTTCATCGTAGTTTTTTGGGGCTGTCCATCACGGTCGTTGGCATGTCCGACGTCATGGGGCTTTGCCCCAAACCCCAGGATTTCCAGAGGCATGGACAAAGGCTCAAGACAGGCCGGAAGGCATGACGCGGAAGAGCGTATCCGCCGTGTCCGGCGAATACGCTCCCGTTGGCTTGCGACATGTCTGTCGCCTTTGTTTTGACTATCCCTTGGCTGGTTGCGTCCCCGCAGAGCCTGCCTCCGTTTGGTCAAAGATGTTGCCCCGCGGCGGCGGGTTGGACCGGATGGCTATTTGGGACGGGGCTTCTGGTTGGTTAGGACGAGTGGCTGGGCGGGTTCGTCGCGGGCGTTGTGCCGCCAGTGCGGTTGCATGAGCACGGCATTGACCTGTTTGAGATCGACGGATTGGGTTTGGTCGCGGACGGCTTCAATGAGGGCTCCGACGCAGAGGTTCTTGACCGCCCGGAGGGTGCCCTCCGAGACCCGCAGGATGAGGTTGACGGCCTCGTCGGTGAAGGTTTGGTGGGGCAGGCCGACGAGGTCGAGCTGGCCGTGGATGAAGGCGGTGAGGGCGCTCGGCGCGAGGGTGTCGATTTTGGCGGAGTAGGTGACGCGGCCCTTGAGATCCTGTTGTTGGCTGAGTTGGAGAGTGGTGTTGAGGGCCGGCTGGCCGATGAGGATGAGATTGTGGTTTTTCGGGAAGTCCTCCAACATTAATCGCAGCTTGTGCAGTGCCTCGACGGGCAGGAGGTGGGCGTCGTCGATGATGGGAATGATGGTCTTGCCTTTCGAGTTATATGCGCGAGCCTCGTTGATGAGGCGGGTCTCGCATCTGGCGTCACTGCCGAGCGTGTCGAGCTGGAGGGCCTGGCAGAGCAGGCGCAGCAGGTTGGGCCAGGTGTGCAGTGAGCGGTTGATGACCGGGGTGATCCACTGCTTGGGATCGTGGCGGATGATGGCGTTCTTGAGCACGGTTTTGCCGGTGCCCGGTTCGCCGAGGATGAGGCAGAGTCCGCCCTGCTGGCTGTGGACCTTGAGGATGTCGAAGTGGCGCTGCTGGTGATCGAGCAGGGGTGCGTTGTCGTCGATGGCAAAGGGGTGGTGGCTGAGTCCGAAGTAGCTTCTGATCATGGTGGTTATGTATGTTGGATATGGTTTGTCTTCTTGGCCGGGGATGGTTGTGCGGGCGTTGGTTCAGAACTCGATGTTGGGTCTGCGGTCATTGGCGATGAAGTCAATGAGGGTGGCCTCGCCAAGGCGGCGGCCGTCCTGATAGACCACCGGCGCGAAGCCGATGCCCTCGCGATGGTGGCGGATGACGATGGTGGTGTTGCGCATGTTGCAGGGTGCCTCGTAGCGTGCCGCGTTGAAGCTGAAGGTGTTGTCCGCGCGGACCTTGCGGGTGCTTTCCAGCAGGAAGAGTTCATCGCAAAAGGAGTTGGTGGCGAGGTGGCGCACGCGGCTGAGGTCGAGTCCGAAGCGGTCGATGGGCTTCATGCCCAGGGTGGAGTGTTCGCGGCGGTGGTAGGTGTCCTCGACCCAGCGGGTGAATTCGCCGTTGAGTTGTTCGAGACCGCGGATATGGCTGAGGTCGCGCACCAGGAACTGATCTCTGACCGTTCTGAAGAAGCGTTCGATCTTGCCCTTGGCGGCGCCGTCTCTAACCGGGGTGTGGATCAGCACGGTGCCGAGGCGCGTGCAGATCATGGCGAACTCCTTGGAGCGGTAGTTCGACCCGTTGTCCACATAGACCGCCTTGGGGATGCCGCGCTTGTAGAGTGCGGTCTGGAAGCAGTCGAGGAGGTTCGGGGTGTCGTCGGCGTGATGGAAGGCGCCGTGGGGGATGACGCGGGAGGCATCGTCGATGAAGCAGATGAGGAAGGTTTTGACGGGCTTGTGGAGGCCGTCCTGGAGATATGGCCCGTGAAGCGTGTCGCCCTGCCAGAGGTCGTTGGCATGGGCCTTGGCGAAGGCGAGCCGCGCCTTGGGGCTGGCGTCGCCGGCGGGCTTGAGCAGGTCGAACGTGTTGACGTGCCTGCGGAATGTGTTAGGCGCGATCTGACAGCGCGTGAGCAGCCCGAGCTGGATGCAGGTCCGATAGACCTCGGCGATGTTGAACTTTTTGCCGTGGAACGAGGGCAGGACCTGTTCGATGGCTTCGAGGAGATACTCGGGAGCGACCTTGCGAATCGAACCCTTGTCGATCCGGTGGGGCGGATCGGTGACGCCGTGCTTGCGATAGAAATAC
This sequence comes from uncultured Verrucomicrobiota bacterium, assembly GCA_903825435.1. Taxonomy (GTDB): domain Bacteria; phylum Verrucomicrobiota; class Verrucomicrobiia; order Palsa-1439; family Palsa-1439; genus CAIKAP01. The sequence continues at coordinate 1,347 of CAIKAP010000208.1, read as the reverse complement.
CACCAGGTCTGGATGGTTCTCCAGGTGAATTGGACGGCCCGGCCGTCCTCATCGGTGAAGGTGATCCGGCTCACCGCCTTGTAGCGGGCAAGGTTCGAGTCGCCTGCGGCATATTCGAGGGCGCCGAGCACCCGCATTCTCAGATAATTGCTTACGCGTTTCATGTCGCCGGGGAGCCTGCCGCGGCGGGCGCACGGGGGCGGCATGGCATATCGTGTTGCGGCGAAAAAATTCCGGACGGGCAGAAACGGTTACGATGTCAAAGCGGCCATGCCGGCGTTTTCGGATAGACCGGAAGGCGTGCCCATGAAGGGCGGAAAGCCTCCGTTCGTTCAGGTCATCACCCGGTAATGGGTACTTGCAGTTGGTGCTGGAACGCGGCGATGGGGCAGGATGCCGATGGAAAAGCCGCCATGAGGTGGCGGAGCGTGAACGGGCCGGGTTGCATCCCGGCTTTGCCCGGCGGCGGGAAAATGAGACAAAGCCGTGTCCGGACATGAGCGGTGCAGAGCTTCCATTTGGCACCCCATCTGTAAGCCGAGCGCGCTGACATGGTCAGTCCCGAGGCCGCCCAGGCCCCATGGATGGATGATGCCATTGCCGCCAACACCAATGCAAACAATTGGACGGTTCTCAACGAACAGTGTGGGATGACGGTGTCCCAGTGAATCGAGAACGTCCGCCCGCACCCGGATCTTGAATAGCGGGTGGAGCAGAAAAAGCGCAGTCCCCTGGTGACCCAGCCCTCTCCCGTGGCCGCATTGCCACGGAGGTACCCGTGAGGGACAAGTGCCGAGCGGGATTGGCAGTGGGGACACCCATTTGCCAGGATTTCAACGCGCAAGTTTAGGAGATCCAGTGAGGTGGGGGCATGGAATGGGGTGAACCGCATGCGCCACCATAGCATGCCCGGCAAGTCCGCATTATCGGGGGTTGTCACAAGTTGCCTGTCTCAACAAGACGGGTTTATCAGTGTTCCACGGCCCTAACACGGGCCGGAAACCGCTGTTCAAAACCGGTCTCAATAACAAAAACCGGGCCGTGGAACAATTGTGCTGGATTAACGCCGTGTTTCGGGCAGGATCGCGCAGTGTCAATCCGGCAAAAGGCAGGCCCTCTCTTCGACCAGAGGGTGGAAATTCACACCTCACCACGAGCGGCCCGCGCGGATAGCCGATGAGCCGTTGCAGCGATTCCTCGACCTCCTCAATGGCGGCGAATTCATGCATGCGCTCGCAGCGCTGCTTGATTTCCCCTGCGGTCTGGGTGCCGCGCAGGAGCAGGACCGAAAGAACGGCAGTCTGTGCCGCGTCCAGTTCCAGAATCTGCGGGAGAATGTGTTTGTAT
>CAIKAP010000207.1 GCA_903825435.1 uncultured Verrucomicrobiota bacterium | reverse complement strand
GGGCCGACGCCAAGGGCGGAGCATGGTCGCCCATCGTAAAAGTAAGCCGAAGGGCCTCTGGAAAAACTGTTTTCACACCTTCGGCTCGCCATCTCCACTCCAATCGCCATCCACTAAAAGAAGTTTTGCAAGAACGTCTTATGTCACCCGATAACTCAGCAGCCGATCCGCATCAAACACGAAATACCCGCAAAACCTCTTGCGTTCCAACAACAAGGGAATCCAATAAGGATCATCCTGCCACATGTCGTGGTAAGGAATTTTGTCCAGGTCCGTCCAGATTGGAGTCGCCTCATCCGTTTCCATCAGGTTCCCGTGACATCCTGACGCCACGAAAACCGCCACATGCAGTTTGTAGCCATCCAAAAACTGAAAATACAGTTCTCCAACTTGTTCCAACCCCGTCGGCGTCAACCCCACCTCCTCCTGCGTCTCGCGGACGGCTGCCTGTAGGGCTATTTCCCCTGGTTCAAGTCGTCCGCCGGGACCGTTGATCTTGCCCGCGCCAAGGCCACGTTTCTTGTGAATCAAAAGCACTCGGCCATCCTGAATCACGAAACAAAGAGCCGCTTCCTCGGTCGGTTGCCAGCGCGCCAAGTCAATCGTATCCACATGCAAATCCACGCCTCCATCCATACACGAAACCAAACCTCGATTCCAGATGAGCTTGACGTCGTCCAACCTCTGGCACATCATCCACACAATGATTGCCGTCTGCCCCAAATGCGACATCGGCATGTTTCTTCTCCACTTCAAAGAGGTAGAGGTGGACTACTGCGAATGCTGCCGTGGCATCTGGCTCGATCACGGCGAATTGAAAGCGCTGATTGAAACCACCGGCTCCGACGCTCCCGATCCGTTCCTGCGCCAGCTCGAACAAACCGGCACACCGTCGCCCCGCTCGCATTGCCTTTGCCCGCGCTGCGACTCCAAGCTCCATGAGTTTACCGTCAACAAGCTTGTACTCAACCGTTGTCCGCGTGGCCACGGCCTCTGGTTCGACGCTGACGAACTCCAGCAACTGCTCACCATGTTCGGCGCGTCCCAGACTATCGCATTTCTGAATGACCTTTTCGGAACCAAACCCACAACCAAAACGGAGGAAACAAAACCATGAATGGTCTCATCATCATCCTGCTCGGCCTCATCGGCATCGTCGTCCTGCTGCTCGCCTTTGTCGCGGGCGCCTATAACGCCCTCGTCCGTCTGCGCAACCAGGTCGAGAACGCCTGGTCACAGATTGACGTCCAGCTCAAACGACGTCACGACCTGATCCCAAATCTGGTCGAGACCGTCAAAGGCTACGCCGGCCACGAACGGCAGACGCTGGAGAATGTCATCAAAGCCCGCAACATGGCCGTTAGCGCCCAAGGCGTTGCTGACCGTGCTCAGGCTGAGAACATCCTCACCGGCGCGCTCAAGTCGCTATTCGCTGTGACCGAGGCGTACCCGAACCTAAAGGCCGACCAGAGTTTTTTGCGCCTCCAAGAAGAAGTCGCCTCGACGGAGAACAAGGTCGCCTTTTCGCGCCAGTTCTACAACGACAGCGTCATGATCTTCAACACGCGCCGCGAAGTCTTCCCGACCAACATCATCGCAAACATGTTCAACTTCGTTCGTCGCGAGTTCTTCGAGGTCAATGACGAAGCCCAGCGCGAAGCGCCACAAGTAAAGTTCTAACAAACCGTCGCCGTCGCCATGTGGGAACAGATTCAGGCCAACCGCCGTCGTTCCGCCGTGCTCATCATCGGCATGGCGCTGGTGTTGCTCGCCCTCGGCTACACCGGCGGCGAACTCATGATGCCTGGCGCCGGCATCTTCGGACTCGGCGTGGCGCTCATCATCTGGGGCATACAGATAGCCATGTACGCGGCCACACCCGAGTCGCTCCTGCTTCAAGGCGCTTTGGCCCGCGAACTCCAGAAGGAAGACAGCCCGCAACTGTTCAACATCGTCGAGGAAATGGCCATCGCCTCCGGTCTGGGGTTTGTGCCGAAGATCCACCTCGTCGACGATCCAGCGCCGAACGCCTTTGCTGTCGGACGCAAACCCGAGAACAGCGCCGTCATTGTCACCACCGGTCTCCTCCACCGGCTCGACCGTGACGAAATCCAGGGCGTCATCGCCCACGAGATCGGCCACCTCAAGAACCGCGACGTCCAGTTCATGATGCTCGCCGCGGTGATGTTGGGCAGCATCGTCATCCTCTCCGAGATCATCTGGCGATCCGTCCGCCTCGGCGGACGTGGCCGCAGCCGCAACGACTCCCGCGGCGGTGGCGGACAGGGGCAACTCATCATCCTCATCATCTCCCTGCTTCTCGTCGTGCTGGGCCCCCTGCTGGCGCAACTCCTCTACTTCGCCTGCTCCCGCAAACGCGAGCACCTCGCCGACGCCTCCAGCGCTCAGTTCACACGCTATCCCGAAGGCCTCGCCTCTGCGCTGGAAAAAATCGCGCACACACCCACCACCGTCAGCTTTGCCAGCAAAGCCACCGCGCCCATGTTCATCATCAACCCCCTTGCCGCTGCCGGTGGTAACGGTTTATTTTCCACGCATCCCCCCACCGAAGAACGCGTCCGCATCCTTCGTAGCATGAGCGGCGCGTCCTTCGCCGCCTACGAAGCTGCATTCCACAAGACCTGCGGCGGATCCGCCATTGGCACACAATCTTTGCGCGGCGTGCAATCCACACCCATCCGCGACGCATCCAATGAAGGCCCCATTGAGACACGCATCGACGCCACCTACATCTCCCGTCGCGCGATGGGCTACCTACGCCTGCGCTGCAACTGCGGCCTCGAAATCTCCGTCCCACAAGGCTACGAACAAGACACCATCCGCTGCATCCGTTGCGGAAGCGCCTTGCCAATCCCAAAGGTCGTCGCCCCAGAGGAACCACCCATCATATCCGCGACACCAGCACCGCCAAATGCCCCGATGCTCCAATACAAGCGCACCGGCACCGGTTGGGAATCGTTCCAATGCGCCTGCGGTCGCACTATCCAGCTTAGCCCGAGCTTCGTCGCCCCGCAAATCCGCTGCGGCGGCTGCCGGCGATTGATCGGGATCGTTTAGCCACACATTCATTTCAAATAAGCTGGTCGCTGTCGCGCTTTGTTCCGAACGGATTTTTCCTCGGCAAACGCCGGTGCTTTTGCTAATAGAACAGGCGATGCAAACGTTGCCGAAAGTTCTGACATTCCCTCCCTCCTCCACCGAAGGCGATTGGTGGAACGACCAAATCATTTGCGGCGACTCGAAAGCGATTCTGCAAGCGATGCCGGACAAGTGTGTTCACCTCGCCATCACTTCCCCACCCTACAACGTCGGCCTCGAATACGACGGCCATCACGACCGGATGCCCTACGACGAGTATTTGAAATGGCTCATGCCGTTCTGGAAGGAACTCAAGCGCGTGCTCGTGCCGGGCGGCCGGTTTGCCCTCAACATCGCCCCGACCAGCATCAAAGATTTCAAGCCCGTCCACTACGACATGACGCGGGATTTGAAGAAGCTCGGCTTCATCATGCGCACCGAGATTCTCTGGTACAAACAAACGATGCGCCGCCGCACCGCGTGGGGCTCATTCCGTCGCCCCAGCAACCCGCATATCATTCCGAGCTGGGAATACGTGTTGGTCTTCTCGAAAGGCTCGTGGGACCTGCCCGGCGACAAAGCCGATGCCGACATCACCAGCGAAGAGTTCATCAAGTTCTCCGATGGCTTCTGGCACATCAAACCCGAGACCGCAGGCCGTCAACCGTTCCTGAAAAGTCTTTACCCGCCGCGCCGGGGCCGCAAGGCACCTGAACAAAAGGAAGAAGGCCATCCAGCGCCGTTCCCGGAAGAACTCATCTACCGGCTCATCAAATTCTACAGCTACAAGAACAACGTCGTGCTCGATCCATTCGGCGGCACTGGCACCGTTGCAACAGTTGCCGCCCGGACCAACCGGCATTACGTCCACCTCGACCTCTCGCAGAAGTACTGCACCATCTCGGCTGAACGCGTAGCCGCCGAGCTTAAGCAAATGCGTCTAGACGAGATACCGGTCAGTCAGCCCGAATGCACACCGGCTCCCGCCATAGTCGCCGAGACCAAGACGAAGTACGCAACCCGCAAAAAAGCCAAACGGAAATAGGGCGCGCCATCAATGAACGTTTCAGACTGCTACGACCGGGTTAAGGGCGAACTGACGGACTTCGGCAAAAATGCAGTCGCCGATGTTGGTAAGATCATGACACTGGTTCAGACGTTAGACCTGCCGGAGAAAGATGTGATGCCAACAGCCCAACATATCTACATTACGCATTATCAGAAAGTGAATGCGGCTGATGCGAACCAAGCGCGCCAGAGTTGGGTCACCGCCAGCGGCAATAATTTCGAGTCGTTCATGCGGAACTTTATCAACCATAACCTCAATGCCGAGGGGATTTTGGCCATGAAGGGCGACCGTCTAAAGACCATTCCGAAGGCGGCAAATATCGTGAGCTTTCTAACATTGAAGGCGAACCGCCGTTGCACGCAAACGACCACCGGCGTATGGCCAGACTCGGATATTGTTGTCCTGACGAAAGAGAAGACCGGTGCGCTCAAGGCTTTTGCACTGCTGAATTGTAAGACAAGCGATCACAGCCGAAACGACGCCGTGTTGTTTTGGGCGCTGGCCTTGCGAGACAACAACATTAAAGATTGTCTCCTCACACAAGACGTTCTTGCAAAACTTCTTTTAGCGGATGGCGATTTGAGTGGAGATGGCGAGCCGAAGGTGTGAAAACAGTTTCTCCAGAGGCCCTTCGGCTTACTTTTACGATGGGCGACCATGCTCCTCCCTTGGCGTCGGCCCGTCGGCGCGTTGTCGTCGCCGCCATTAGCGGGCGGCCCGTGGGGTGATCCTCAACACAGTCGCGCAAACAACGCCCTCGCCGTCAGTGCCACTAGCCCGAACATCAAATGGCACATCACCTTGG
>CAIKAP010000206.1 GCA_903825435.1 uncultured Verrucomicrobiota bacterium | reverse complement strand
CAAAAAAGACACGACAGCCATTCCGAAGCGACAATCCGGATACCGGGACCGCCAGGGACGGCGGCGCTCCTTTTCTATTCGGCGAACGGCTCGGGACCGAACGGCAAGTCGTCATCGACCCCTATCAAAATACCTAGTTCTACTGATAGGAAATTGCTTTTCAGAGGGGCTTCGCATCGGCGACAGCAGGGGGGTTAAAAGTCGGGCGCCGCTTGCGCCACATTGCGCATTGTCACCTCGTAGAGCTGCGACTCGAACATCTTGCCGGCGCGTTCGGGATGCGAGTCGCCTTGCAGCGCAAAGGTGAAAGTGCTGCCGGGCGGCCGTTGCGTCTGGAACGTGCCTGCCGGCTCCGGCCGGTAACCCGGCGCGCCCGGCGCCAGCGTGAGCAGCCGGTAATGATACCGCGTGTTGGCCTGCAACGCGCCCAGTTCAAACTCCACCGGCACACCGGGCTTCGCGGTGCGGGAAGCGGTTTTCTCAGAGTACGTTCCCGGCTTCGTGCCGTACTCGACGCGCGCGTCAATCTCCGTCGCCGACAAAACGCTCAGCGCAATCGATCGGTCAGTTGGCCGTCCGAGAATTATGGACAGGTTCGCCGCCGGTCCGGCCGCCCCGTGTTCCTGCGCAACAGCGGTGGAACACAACAGTGCCAGTGCCAGCAGTCGCTTCATTTGCCGGCCACACCAAACAAGAAATCCGTGTTCGCAATCGGTGGCATGTCGATTGGGTCAGAGTACAGAAACGGACCGCGGGGATCGGCCGGGTTGATCGGGCGCAACTTGGCGAGTTTTTCCTTTTGGGGCGCGGTCAGCGACTGGCCGACCTTCGCGAAGGCCGTGGCGTAAAAGTAAGCCAGCTCACCGTCCAATTCGCCGTAGCGTTTGGACAGCGCCAGCACTTTGCTCTTGTCGGCGGATTCGCCTTGTTGGAAACGCCGCAATTCGGTGGCGATCGCGCGCCGGGTCTTGACGATCTCGGTGAGGTCCTGGCGTTGGAGATCGATCACATCCGTGATGAATTTCCGCTGCGAGGCAGTCAGCGCAGCCAGGAAAGCCTCGCCACTGTCGCCGGTCAGCGACGTGCTGATCGAGTAATCCTGTTTGCCCATGGCCGGCGCGGTCTTCATGCCAAACCCGCCAAAGTACATCCCATGCCGTTCGGGGCAAAAATAGGTGTCGGCCATGAGAGACCCGGCATACCACGCGAACATCTCGCTGGCGTAGGTCATCACGGCGACATCGACCGCGTGGGACAGGCTCTGCTTGTCGAGCTGCTCCGGCCCATCCGGCCAGGTCCGGGAATCGCCAAACTTCAGCTTGGCCAGGGCCGCTTTTTGCTGGGCAGTCAGGCTGCGGATGATGCTGCCCATGACCTGTGCGCGCTGGAACGACAGCACGCCATCCAGCACATATAAATCAACGGAATATTTCATTACCGCGTTCTTGTCCAAGCCCTGACTACCAGCGGGGAGCGCGCCTTCCAAATTCCGCCGGAACGCCTTGATCAACGGGAACCGTTTTTCAGCAAACCGCTGGATGTCGTTTTCCTGCGCCCTGGCCAAGGTGATGAGTTGTGCCTTCTGGGCCTCGGTCAAGATGGCCAGCATGTTGTTGGCGATTTGCGTCAGGAATGACGTGTTATGTCCGCCCTCCTTCGCGTCGATATCGCGCATGTATTGGAAGCCGAAATAGTCGGAGACTTTGCCGGGCGGTAGGAAGGTGTCGAGGCCGAAGTCGCCGGTCAGGAAGGCCAAACCGTCGAACGCGATCGTATGCAGTTGTGCCCGGTCCGACGTCGCCTGTTCGATGGAATACTGCCGGCCGTGGTCGTCTCGCTTGGGAGGACGCGGCTCCTGGGCCGGCAAGCCGAGCGCTGACCAACCAAACAGCAGCGCAGCAATCAAAAGTTTGCGTTTCATGGGTTATTCCTTTCAGTTGGTCCTGCAACCCCCGTCGCTCGCCGATCAACAGCGGCGGTGTTCAATACTACCGTACCCAAGGCCTGGTAGTCACGACCGGGAATTATTCGCCGGGCGGCCGTTGTTGATTGGGCTGATTGTCGCTGCCAACATCGGGTTTGCTGCCACCTTTTCCGCCTTGGCGCTGCGGCGGCCGCAGCTGCTTTAATTGCTGCAGTTGCTCGGGCGTCAGGATCTTCTCGATCTTCGCCTTCACTTCGGCTTCCAGGTCCGCCACTTGCTTCTGCTGGTCGGCGGTCAGGTTCAATTGCGCTTGGGCGTGCGGCGGCAAAATATGAAATCCGCCCGGTCCGCGGCCCGGTCCGCCGGCCGGCGGCGGGTTGTTGGTCTCCTGTGCGAGAGTGCCCAGCGTTACTACGGCCAGTGCCAGCGCGATGACGATGACGACTTTTTTCATGATGCTTTCTCCGGGTTGGGTTCTTTAGTTTCCGATTGTTAATGTCAGCGACTTCGTCGCCCGCAAATTATTTGTGTCGGTCACAACCACAATGAATCGAGACGTGCCGGTTTTCGTTACTGATAGGAAATTGCTTTTCAGAGGGGCTTCGCATCGGCGACAGCAGGGGGGTTAAAAGCAATTTCCTATCAGTAAGTCTCTCTATAATAGCCACCTTCAGGATGTGGTAAAAGATTGAGTTGTTTTATTATTGTTTCTGGGGTCATTTATTTAAGCTCCTTAGTTCTTCCAGCTTTTAAAAATGGGAAAAACATAGGAGTAATTTTCTTATACTCAACATAGGCTTTTCCTAAGCGTTTTTCCAACTCTGGTTCTTCTATCAATTTCAACTCAATGTAATTCAGGAAAATATACACAGGTAGATAAAAAAATATGAAGGAGCAAGAGTTATTAAAAAATCCAATACCAAGCATAACTGTGAATACACCTGTAAGCATTGGATTTCGAACATACTTATAAAATCCATAGGTCACTAAAACTGGAGGTGGATTTATAGGAACAGGAGTCCCTTTCACTTTCAAAAAACAAATAACTGACCATAGCATAAGCACTAAGCCTACTATGATAAAAAAAATAGAGAAAATCATACCAAATGGTGCAGGAATAATTCTTGGCAAATTGAGTATTCTATCTGTAATTATTCCTAACCAGATAAACAAGACAATTATTGCAAAGAAGATTAACCCAACAAAAGGAGTCAGAATATTCCTCACTTTTTTACTACCTTTAGCAATAGCATAAACTAAATCAATTATTGGCTGAGTATATTTACTCATAGGTTATTCAAAACTCCTAATCAGTTTATCTTCCAAGATGTAATGATCAAACGAAAACAAACTACTGATAGGAAATTGCTTTTCAGAGGGGCTTCGCATCGGCGACAGCAGGGGGGTTAAGGGGGGAGCCTTGAACCTCTTCTGACCAGCCGAAACCTCTTCTGACCAGCCGAAACCTCTTCTGACCAGCCAAGCATCGGCGACACTTGCGAAATGTTCCTCTGATCGCATTTCCATTCCTTTCGGCGCGCATCGTGCCGGAAACCGGGTTCAATGTCAAGCCGTCCAGCCGTAAAACTGCGTGGTTCTCCCATCACCGGTGAGCGGCGGGTTGACAGAGATTGTTCTACTCGGCGTAGGCATCCGGGCCGAACGGGAGGTCGTCGTAAAACGGTTCCCGGATGTATTCTGATTCGAGCCGCAATGGCGGGGCGCGTTCGGTCGGCCGGGCCAAGCCTTCCCAGAGGTCGAGATGGCGGAGAATCTTCTCAATGGTGGAGTCATCCTCAATCAGCGAGATCAATCGCATTTGGCCGCCGCATTTCGGGCAGAGCATTGGATCAACATCCCATGCTTTCTTGATCAGTTCGCGCCAAGTTCGGGATGGGATTTTGCGGCGTTTGTAGGGCGACCGCTCCGGTTGCCACGTATCGTCCACGGATTCGGCAGGCGGCAAGCGGGGCGCTTGCCCTACAGTGTCTTCTTGCCGGGCACGCTGGCCGCGGGCTTTGTTGCTGTAGTAGCCATAGTATTTGACGGTTTGCGCGCCTTTTTCGGGGATGTGTTGGGTGATGGCGGCGAGGAAATCGGTGGCGGTGAAGACTTCGAAGTTGCGGCGGGTCGTGGGGTTCAAGCGGGAATGATAAATGACCCGGCCGGTCTGGGGGAAATAGGTCATCTTTTCGACAGAGAAGGAATGGCGGAGAATGTACTGGGCCATTTTCTCCAGTTCCGCGCGATGGGTGCCGGGCACGGGATCGCCGCGGAAGAGATTGAACCCGCTGTGTTTCCACTGCATGAATTTGTGCACCAGCGCGGGCGAAAGCAGTTTCCGCTGGACCAGCAGCCGAAAGATTTTTGCCCGAAACAGGTCGCGCAGGTCACGCAGTTTGGCGTCGGGCAATGCGATGAAGGTGCCGTGCCGGTCGAACAGTCCGTCGGTGGCGATGGCATGGATGTGGGGATGGAAATTGAGGTAGTCGCCAAAGGTGTGCAACGTCAGCACGACGCCCGGTGCGCCGTTGGTCCGGTTCAGCGCGGTTTGCATCCATTCGCGGAGACTATCGTTGGCCAAGCGGCACAGGTCGGTGAGCAGGGACCGGTCGCGTTGGAAGAAGGAGCGCACGGCCACCGGCAGGCTGAGCACGTAGTGGCAATGGGGCACCGTGGCGAAAACGTCCTCGACCAAAACTTGGGCGGTTTGGACGGTGCGCCGTTGTTGGCAGCTTGGGCAAAACCCGCGCGTCTTGCAACTGAAGGCCAACAGGTATTCCAAGCGGCAGTCGGGACAGCGAACACGGGCGAAGCCTTGATGGAGGTCGCCGCAGTCGAGGAATTTCTCCAGCACTTCGCGGATGATAGGCCGCAGTTCCCCAGAGCGTGGCCGGTGCCGTTGCTCGTATTCGGTTAGGAATACCGCGAAATTCTCATGCAAGCAGCGCCACAAAGGCGAAGACCGCGGTCGCCGTGGCTGGTATTGGACAGCGGCGGTGCGCGTGGCATAAATGGGCGTGGGACAGCGTACGGTGAGCGGGTTGGTGGCAAGCATCTGGCGCCTCGCGGAAACATCGCACAAATGCTGAGTTGCGCCCCCATGCGGACTGTTTGGAACCGCTCAGCCACAGTGCGCCCCCGCATTCTTCGCACTTGTCTTTTCCCCGGAAAACCGGATGATTTGCGGCCATGAGCACTTACCACTACATCGCCTGTGATCTTGGCGCCGAGAGCGGGCGCGTCATGCTCGGTACGCTCGCCAACGGCAAACTTACCCTTGAAGAAGTCCACCGGTTCCCGAACGGCGGCATCAACGTCAGCGGCACGCTGCGCTGGGATGCGCTCCGCATCTACGACGAACTGAAGACAGGCCTGCGCAAGGTCGCACAGAGCGGCGTCAAGCCGAACAGCCTGAGCACGGATTCGTGGGGTGTTGACTACGTCTGGCTGCGCGGCAACGAACCGATGCTCACCCTACCCTATCATTACCGCGACCCGCGCACCGACGACGGCTACAAGCGTGCGTTCGCCGTCGTGAAACGCAAAGAGATTTTTACCGAGACCGGCATCCAGTTTATGACCTTCAACACGTTATACCAACTTCACGCCGACGTGAAGTTCCGCCCGTGGATTCTCAAAACCGCCGACCGTTTTCTGACCATCGGCGACTACTTCAACTACTTGTTCAGCGGAAAAGAAGTCGTCGAACAATCCTTCGCCAGTACCACGCAGCTGTACAATCCTAAAACACGCAAGTGGTCCGCCAGGCTCCAGAAAAAACTCGGAATCCCCGCGAAACTGTTTCCGAAGATCGTGAAGTCCGGCACCGTCCTCGGCTCCCTGCTCCCCAGCGTCGCCAAGGAGACGGGACTCAAAGGCATCAAGGTCATCGCTACTTGTTCGCACGACACCGGCGCCGCCGTGGCCGCCGTGCCTGCGCAAGGTAGCGGCTGGGCGTATCTCAGTAGCGGCACGTGGTCGTTACTCGGCATCGAGGCGAAGGAACCGATCATCAACGAGAAAAGCCTCGAATACAACTGGACCAACGAAGTCGGCTACGGCCACACGATCCGGTTTCTGAAAAACATCGTCGGCCTCTGGGTCGTGCAGGAATGCCGTCGCGCTTGGGCGAAGGAAGGCACTGAGTACAATTACGACCAGCTCACCCGCATCGCTGCCGAAGTGCAGCCCCTAAAGTGCCTTATCAACCCCAGAGCCGCCCGCTTCCTCAAGCCCGACGACATGCCGTCAAAAGTCGCAGCCTACTGCCGCGAAACGGGCCAGCCCGTGCCGGCGACGCATGGCGAGATTGTGCGTTGCGCACTTGAGAGTCTCGCGCTCGTCTATCGCAAGACGCTTGCCGACGCCAGCGCCATCACCGGCCAGCCGATCACGCGCCTGCACATCGTCGGCGGCGGCACCAAAAACGCGCTGCTGAACCAGTTCGCCGCCAACGCCACCGGGTTGACGGTGTTGACCGGACCGGTCGAAGCAACGGCCATCGGCAACATCCTGATTCAGGCGCTTGCGTTGCGTCATCTGAAGTCGCTCGATGAGTTGCGCGCCGTCGTACGCGACTCGTTCCCGATCCAGACCTACGAACCGCAGGACAACGCGACGTGGCAGGCTGCCTACGAGCGGTTCCAGAAGCTGACATTGGTGAAGTGAGCGCGCCACGATTCGCCGCGGCGTTGTTCGACGTGGACGGGACGTTGCTGGACTCCACCGACTACGTCATCGGCGCCATCGAACACGTCCTGCGCCTCCACGGACGCACACCGCCACTGCGCACTGAAATCGGCATCGTGCTCGGCCCCGCGTTAGCCGATTGCTATCGCGTGTTGGCGCCCGGCCTCGACGCATCGGTGCTGTGCGCGGAACATCGGGCTTGGCAAAAGGAACGCGTGCAAACGATGGCGATCCACCCGTACCCACACGCCATCAACACGCTGCGAACACTTCGCGCCGCCGGTGTGCGTTGTGGCGCGGTGACGGCTCGCTCGAAGGTTAGCTCGCTCGGCACGCTGGAGAACGCGGGATTCGGAGGACTGTTGGAAGTCACCTTGTCGGCGGAGGACACGCCGCGCACGAAACCGCATCCCGACACGCTCTTGCTCGCGCTGAAACTAATGGAACTGTCGCCAGCGGAAGCGGTGTATGTCGGCGACACGGAATCGGACATCCTCGCGGGCCGCGCGGCCGGGATGGTGACGGTGGGCGTGACTTACGGTTTCTTCGGTGAAGCCATCGCGGCAAGCAAACCGGACCATCTTATCGGCGATATCGCAGAGTTGACGAGCCTCCTGTTGGGCGTGTAGAAGAATCCCCATGAGCACATCGCTACAGCAACTGGTCATCGAGACGTTTCAGCAACGATTCGGCAGTGCGCCGTCCGCCGTCGTGCGCGCGCCAGGCCGCGTGAACCTCATCGGGGAGCACACCGACTACAACGACGGGTTCGTGTTGCCGATGGCGATTGACCGGGCGTCGTGGATCGCGTTGCGCCCGCGTAAGGACGGCCGCGTGACGATTTTTTCGCAAAGCCACAATGAATCTGCCGAGTTCGATCTCGCCAAGATGACGAAGAACCCGCACCACTGGTCCGAGTACGTTAAAGGCACGGCGTGGGCGTTGCAGGAGGCGGGCCTCAAGCTCAACGGCTGGGACGGCGTCACCGGTTGCGACGTGCCGCTCGGCGCGGGATTGTCCTCATCGGCGTCGTTCGAGATGGCAGTCGCGCGGGCGTTCGAGGTCACGTCCGGTTTCACATGGGACCCGGCGAAGATGGCGTTGCTCGGACAGAAGGCGGAGAATAAGTGGGTCGGCGTCAACTGCGGTATCATGGACCAGATGATCTCGGCTGCTGGGAAAAAAGGACATGCGTTGTTGATTGATTGCCGGTCACTGGCACACCAGCTTGTTCCCCTCCCCCCCAAGACTGTCGTGGTCATTCTCGACACGGCGACCCGTCGCGGGCTGGTTGGCTCGGCGTACAACGAGCGCCGCGCCCAGTGCGAGGCGGCGGCGAAATTCTTCGGCGTGAAGGCACTGCGCGACGTGAGCGTGGCGCAGTTCAACGCGAAGGCGTCACAACTCGACGAGACGACGAGCAAACGTGCCCGTCACGTTGTGACCGAGGACGAACGCACCGCGCAAGCCGCCGTGGCGATGCGCGCGGGCGATGCGAAGACGCTCGGCAAATTGATGGACGCCAGCCATGAGAGCTTGAAGAACGATTTCGAGGTGACCAACGACGCGCTGAATGTGATTGTCGAGTGCGCCCGCCACGGCAAAGGTTGCATCGGTGCGCGGATGACGGGTGCGGGGTTCGGCGGTTGCGCCGTGGCGCTGGTTGAAGAGAACGTAGCGGAGAACTTCACCAAGACCGTTGCTGCGGATTACGAGAAGGCGACCAAACTCAAACCCAGTCTCTACGTCTGTCATCCATCTAACGGCGCGGAGATCGTCCGCTAGGCCGTAAGCGCTGACCCGCTTGGACATTCGCTGTGGCTGGTGACGGCGGCGTCTGGGTGTACATGTGGTGCGACTACGAACAGTTGCCGTCCACCAGTGAGACGCTAATTTACGTCAACCTATACTTCCCTATCGATCGGGTTTAAATCTGTCATTCTCAGTGTGAGCCCGGCACCGGTGGCTAATGTTTGGCTAGATCCTCCAACTTCCCCTCATAAACCGCCAACCGTATGTCACAGCCTGGCTGGTCAAAATATTCATACGGTCCGTAATACATAAACCACAGGTTGGGGGCTATTTCGATTACCTCAGCGTCATGACCGTTAATCAGTGGGAATGCCGCCTTCTTCCAGTGCAATAAATCATCCGAAAAAGCCATGCCCGTACTACTCGGTTTACCACGCATCACCGCCTCGCCATAGAACATCACCCATTTGTCCTTGTCCCGCACCACATGGCTGTACTTGACTGGCCGCGCCTGTCCTTCAATGGCCAATCGCTGGGCATTCTTAAAATCAAAATCTGTTTCGTTCTTTGAGCGGGCGACAAACAACCCCCACGGAGCTGTTAGCGGATTTTTCATAACCCCATTCCACGGTGCTTTGACTGGGTCATAGTAGTACATGAAGTACTCACCGGTGTGAGGATCATACACTATATGGTCGTCCTCAAAACCATGTGGTTCCAGATGCTTGATCATTCCTTTTTTTGCGAACTGGCTGCCATCCTTGGAGATGGCAAACCCACCTTCACATCGACGACCATTGTCCCCACCGTACCACATCTTAAACACGCCGTTTTCATAAATTACAAACGGATCCCAGACCCCCCGCGATTCCCACTCATGCGTGGAGTCATTACGCAACACCGGGTTGGCCGGGTCTTTGGCCCAATGAACCCCATCTAGCGAAACCGCATGTCCGATCTGAAGGTGACCAAAGTCTGAACCAACACGTGACCATGCCTTTGCGTGCCAAGCTTCGTAATACATGTGGTAAACACGACCCGCCTTGACAACGGTCATTGAACCAATCGCACCTCCATCCCAGTCATTCGTGGATCCCTTCACGGGAGCCAGTACTGGGTTTTGCGCATAAGGAGTGAAACCACTAGCCAGCTTGCGCAGCGCGGTCTCATTCAGCGATACGGGCTCCAGCTGTTTTAGCACGTCCTCTATGGTTTCGCTGCGGGCTGCCACCGCACAGCTAAATACTCCCATAAACATAATGGCTGTTAATGTACTTCGTTGCATGATGTTACTCCTTGTCTTTTGGATTTTTCAAGATGGGATTCTCATGACCACCGACAGTTTTAGCAAGCCTATTTACTCCGATCCCAAGATCGGGTTTTTGAGAATGGAACCCTCACCTCCACATTGCCTTGCCTCAACCCACCGATCAACTATGAAACTGTTTTCTACCACTTTTCACTGAGGCGAACGTCCATCCAGACGGCCAGCGTCAGTACAATGCCACGAGTGATGAATTTAATTTCCGGGGACACAGCCAACAACGTCATGCCGTTGAGCAGCGCCGCCATGATTAGCGCGCCGAACAACACGCCGGCCACCGTGCCACGTCCGCCCTTGAGACTCGTGCCGCCGATCACGCAGGCCGCAATGGCATCGAGTTCCATCAAGCTGCCGACCGTTGTGGTGGAAGCGCCAGCATACGCCGTTTGCAGGTAGCCAGTCAGGGCTACGATGGCGCCCAGGCTGGCAAACGCGCCAAGCAAAACCTTGTTCACGGGAATACCGGACACGAACGCGGCTTCCGCGTTGCCGCCGATGGCGTAGAGATACCGTCCAAACGGCGTATGTTGCGTGACTAAATGGACCACGACTGCCACCACGCCTAGAATCGCCGCCGACAACGGCACGCCTCGGTATTGATTGGCGATGATGACGAACAAAAAAATGATTTGACCGGTCAGGAAGAGTTTTAGGAAAAACAATTCCGTGTTTGCCAATTCAAAGCCATATGCGCGCCGTCGTTGACGCGCCCGCACGCTGTTCCACGTGATGACCGCCGTCACCGTCACCGCCAGCAGCAAGCCAAGTGCCGAGGGCAAATACCAAGTCGTGAGCCGCGAGTAGAGATTCGTTTGGCCACCTGGCACGACGGGTACGGTGGCGTTGTGGATGACGAGCCAGTGCGCGCCCTTGAAGATCAGCAATCCGCCGAGCGTAATGATGAAGGCTGGGATACGCTTAAACACGATCAGCGCTCCCATGCCACCCCACAACACCAGCGCCAGCACCAATCCAATCCCCATCGCCACTGGGGACGGCAGGTTGTGTTCAAACACCAATACCGCGGCAAGACCGCCGATCAAACCGACACCGCTGCCAACGGACAAATCAATGTGGCCGGGCACGATCACGAGCAGCATGCCAACGGCCAGCACCGCCGTGATCGAGAGATCAATCATCAAGATGGATAGGTTGCGCGCGCTGAGAAATGTCGGGTTCATCAACGCAAAAAATCCGCAAATTACCACAAGAGCAATCACTAGCGAAAAATCACGGACCAATAAGCCGCTGCGCGCGCCCGTTGATTCACTGATTGTCATCGTTCAGCCCTTTCCGCAACCATCCCCATGGCCGCCGCCAACAACTTTTCTTGCGTGGCTTCCTCGCGCCGGAACTCGCCGCTGACACGCCCCGCGCACAACATCACAATCCGGTCGCTCATCCCTATCAATTCCGGTAGCTCGCTCGACACCAACACCACCGCCTGCCCGGCCTTTGTGAGGCAGTTAACCAACTCGTACACCTCCACCTTCGCGCCGACATCAATGCCACGCGTCGGCTCGTCAAGAAACACGACCTGCGGTCCCGTCATCAACGCCTTGCCGAGAACCACTTTTTGCTGGTTGCCGCCCGAAAGTTGGCTGACCAATGTCTCCAACGTCGGCGCCTTCACGCGTAGAAAATTAAAAAAGCATTTGTTCCGCTCGAACTCCCGGTGCTTGTCAATACACCCGAGCGCCGTCAATTTAGCCAGCGACGACAACGACAGATTAAATCCAATGCTCTGCTCCAAAATTAGGCCATGACGTTTCCGATCCTCGCTTACCAGCACCAATCCCTGACGGATCGCGTCGTGCGGTGTCGCCGCGACGAACGCCTGCCCATTCAACTCCACCGCTCCAGCGAACCGATCTCCCCACGCGCCGAACAAGTGCATCAACAACTCCGTACGCCCCGCTCCCATCAGCCCGCCAATTCCCAACACCTCACCGGCATAAACATCAAACGAAATCTCCTGCAACGACTCCTCCACGCTCAACCCGCGCACACTCAACCGGCACGTACCGCGCCTCGTCGGCCGGCGCGGAAAAAAATCCTTGATCTCACGCCCAACCATGTGACGGATGACCTCGTTTTGGTTCGTCTTGCCGGTCTCCAGAGTCGCGATGCTCTCGCCGTCACGTAACACCGTGATTCGGTCAGCAATAGCCAACACCTCGTCGAGCTTGTGCGAAATGTAAATGCACGCGAAGCCGCGCTGGCGTAGATCGCGCAGGATGTTCAACAAACTTTTCACCTCGGTCTCCGTCAACGCCGCCGTCGGTTCGTCGAGGATGAGGATGCGCGACTTCTTGCACAACGCCTTCGCAATCTCAACCAACTGCTTCTGTCCCACGCCGAGGCTCTTAACCGGTTGAGCGGGATCAATCTGAATTTTGAAATGTTTCAACTGCGCCCGTGCTACCCGATAAACCTTGTCCCAATCAATCAGTAATCCGCACCGGGGCTCCTCGCCGAGGAAAATATTCTCCGCGACCGTCATTTCCTCCACCAGTGCCAACTCTTGATAAATCACTGCGATACCGGCTGCCTCGGCATCGGCGATGGAATGGAAAGCCACCGGTTTGCCGTCCACAAAAATCTCACCCTCATACGTGCCGGCAGGGTAGAGGCCGGAGAGAGTTTTGATGAGCGTGGACTTGCCGGCTCCGTTTTCACCGCAGAGTGCGTGAATCTCGCCGGGCCGCAGGTCGAAGCTGACTCCCTTCAACGCGACAACACCAAGAAACCGCTTCACAAGGCGGTCGGCGCGCAATAACGGATTGTGCGGTGTGGCGATCACGGTTTGGGTGGACGTTGCTTGGCGGGAACGTCTCGGTAAATATCATCGTAGGAATGGAAGCTGTCACGAATGACGGTGCCGGCAAGATTGTCCTTTGTGACGATCACGGTGTCCAGTAGCACCGACGGCACGTCGCGCTGGCCGTTGTTAGTGGCAGAGTTGGCGATGACGGGTTTGCCGGCAGCCAGGTTGACGGCTAGCTCAGCGGCTTTGGTGGCGAGTTGTTTGATCGGCTTGTAAATGGACATCGACTGCTTACCAAGCGCAATGCGCTGGCAGGCGACGAGGTCGGCATCCTGGCCGGTCACGATAACGCGACCGGTAATACCTTCTTCGTTGAGCGCCTGAACCGAACCGCCGGCAGTGTTGTCGTTGGGAGCGAGCACGGCGTCGCAGTCGAAGTTCTTACCTTGGCCGCTTTTGGTGATGGCAGCGTTCATGATCTTCTTGGCGTTTTCCAGTTTCCAGTCCTCAGCCCAGTCTTCGTGGATGACGGTGATGTCGCTGCGCTCAATGTATGGTTTAAGGATGTTATCTTGTCCTCGTTTGAAGAGGAAAGCGTTGTTATCGCTCTTCGCGCCGTAGATGCGAACGATTTTACCTTTGTGCTGCGGTAAGTTCTCCACAAGATACTTGGCCTGCATTTCGCCAATGCGAATGTTGTCGAACGTGACGTAGAGGTCGAGGTCGCAGCTGGGGATGAGGCGGTCGTATGCGATGACAAGGATACCGGCTTGGTGGGCCATAGCGACGGCTTTGGCCATAGCGGCGCCGTTGTGAGGGATGATGACGATGACGTTGACTTTACGGGTGATGAGAGACTCAACGTCGCGAATTTGTTGGCCATCGTCGCCGTTGGCGGATTGCACGAGCACTTCCGCACCAAGGTCACCGGCGCGTTTGATGAAGAAGTCCCGATCCGCCTGCCATCGTGCTTCCTTGAGCGTATCCATGGATAATCCGATGACAACTTTTCCCTTACCGTTAAGATTGGTGACGGCGTCACTGGACCGTCGTGACAACAATAAGCCAGTCAACACACTTAAGACGCACGACAGAACAACGAGTGAAATTCGCAGCTTCATGATTTGCCTTTCCTGCGTTTTGGCAACCACCATACCGGTAGCCGTGGACAAGATTGCCGTGATGGAAAATCGTTGTCGAGGCAAATGTCAGGGCGAACGCATCATAGGGTGAGTCAGGATTGGAGGCAGGCGTAGTCCCAAGAAGCTTTGAGTTGCTTGCCCCGTATGCGTACCTTGGTTTGCGTGTCGAGCTGTAATAGGTATTTGGATGATCTGCCCTTCGTATATTGCTCCGGTCTATTGTTGCCCCCGTTGTTGCAGTGGTTGCTACAAGCGCTTTCTTAAAGCCAGATCCTGTCTAATTCTTGGGAAGCTGGTTAGACGTTTTTTTGACCTCACAGGATTTTGACGATCAAGTCAGTGAGGAGGACGGCGGTTTTGCTGCAACCGGCTTCGAGAGCGAGGGTGTAGGCTGACATGCATGGCAGCTTTGCAAGCTCAGGTGGCGAGGGGCAAGTACACGTTGAAGGTGGTGCCGCGCCCGACGGTGCTGATGACTTCGATAGCGCCACGGTACTTTCCAACGAGTTTGCCGACGATGGCGAGGCCAAGACCGGTGCCGTGGGGTTTGGTGGTAAAGTAGGGAGCAAATACTTTTTGAATGTATTCGGGAGCAATGCCGCAGCCGGTGTCGCTAACGGAGATGCAGACGTGAGGATGGTGGGGGTCGAAGTTCAAGGAGTGATAAACGCAGTCGACGGGAGGTTGGTCGACGCGGTCGGCGGTGAAATGGACTGTACCCTCGCTATCTATGGCCTGAAGTGCGTTGACGCCTAGATTCATGAGGACCTGCATAATTTCGACGGAGCTGGTGTGAATCTGGAGGGATGAGTTGAGGATTTGGGTGAGGATATGAGCTCGGCGGCCAGCGGGGTGAGCGCGCAACAACAGGGCAATGTCTTCCAGCAGGGGAGCGACGTCCACGAGTTCGAGTTGGGCATTGGGCGATCGGGAGAAGTGAAGGAAACGCTCGGCCATGTCTTTACAGCGTTGGATCTCGCGTTGGACGGCAGCGAGGCGCTGTTGCATGTTCTGAGTGGCGGTGGCGTCCCCGCTGGTAAGTTTGGCAAGGTCGCGGTTGAGGAGTTGGATGTAGCCGGAGATGATGGTGAGCGGGTTGTTGAGTTCGTGAACGACGCCGGCACTGAGGACGTCGGCGGCGGCGGCGCGAGCGTTGGCGGCCAAGGTGCGGGAAAGCTCGTCGTTAACCTGTTGGAGAGTCTGTAGGCTGGTGTCGGCCTCGCGTTTGCGTTGGCGTCGAGCGATGCAGGCTTCGATGATTTCGCGGATGACGAAGACATCGAATGGTTTATTGAGGTACTCGACGGCACCGTAATGGACGGCGGCGCGGGCGGTCTCGACGGTCTCGTAGCCGGTGAGCATGACGCATTCGATGTTGGGATCAATGGCTTTGAGTTCGCACAGGACTTCGATACCGGAAAGGTCGGGCATTTTGATGTCAAGAATGGCGGTGTCCACGGGGCGGCGACGCGCGGTCTCAATGCCCTCCTTGCCGCAGGTGGCCAAAAGGCACTCGTAACGGTCCTTGAAGACGATACGCAAGGACTCGCGCGGGCCGGGTTCGTCATCCACGATGAGTAAAACAGGTTTTGCGGGCGCAGTGGTCGAGGAGGGCGCGGGTAGTGGTTCAAGTGTGGTCATAGAAAATCAAAATCTCATAGTGCTAGTGAGCATGATGGCGTGGCCTTCGCTGGACCATTGGCCGTCGCAGAGGTTGTTGGGGCTGCCTAAAACAGTACGGTCGGTGGACCGGCTGTACTGGTAGGTGGCGTTGACGGTAAACCGCACGGTGTTGTAGCTGGCACCGACGCTGAAAACGTGGCGGTCGGAGTCGGGCAGGTTCGGGCTGAAGGTGCTGCTGGGAACGGTGTTCCCGGAGAAGATGTAACCGGCACGGAGTTCCCATTTCTCGTTCAGCTCGTACTGTGCGCCAAACTCGTAGAAGAAGCTGTCCTTCCAGTTGAACGAGATCGTAGAGCGGCCAAAAGGATCATCGGCAACGGCTGGATTGGGGGAGTTGACTCGGACGGTGTTCAGTGTGTCCCAGTTAGTCCACTCGACATCCACTTCTAGTTTTAGCTTCCTGGTCGGACGGAAGGCGTAGCCGGCAGTGACAGACTGTGGAAAATCCATAGTAAGATTGGCTGGGGAGGGCCCAGGGTTTGCTGGAAAACCCGGGAACGGCGGGTTGTTGACGACAGCGGTACCGTCGAAGTTGACGGCAAACGGGCTGCGATAGACGACGCCGAAGGAGTGCTGCCAGTGGGGTTTCCAAAGCACACCGACAGTGGCTCCGACGGCGATGCCGTCGCCGCGGAACTCGAAGTCGGATGATGGGAAGGACGGAGGAGCAAACTTGAAGCGGGAGAGGATGTCGCCGTAGTAGATGTTGAGGGCCGCCCCGATGGAGAGTTGGTCAGTGATTTGGTAGGCCACGGTGGGTGTGACGGCGTAAATTGCCATCGAACTTTTGTCAACGGCCGGAGAGAGCTTGTTGTCACCTCCCCAAGTCATGCTGTTGCCATAGGGAATGTTGAAACCGAGGCCGAAGCGCCACTTCGGCAACCCAAAATCGCTGGCGACGTACGCATGCGGAAGCATGAACATATCATCTTTTGCCTTGAGCTCCCCGCCGCCAACGGGATGAAAGGTGATGTTCGGAAAATCGAGGTACATGCCGGAGGTGAAGTGGGTTCCTTTGACCTGGGTGAGTCCGGCAGGATTGTAGTAGATGGCGGAGGCGTCGTCGGCTTGGGCGACAAACGCTTCGCCTTGGCCAGTGGCGCGGGCGCCTTGGTCGGGGTTGCGGAACCCGAGACCACAAGCGGAACCGGCGGCGAGAGCGATAAACGCTGCGGTGATCAACGACACACTACTTCTGAGATGTTTCATAATTGCCTCCACACAGTTTCTGAGATTAGCAATGCCTGTGCCACGAGCCAGTATGCCTTAGAATGCCTCCGCAGCGACCTGAACGTGAACAGAAATGTCCGGCGCGTTCGTTTTTGAACGTCAATCCGTGTCGCGCCCAACGATACCGAGTTGGTTCATCTTGTAGCGCAGGATGCGGCGGGTCACGTGTAGCAGACGGGCGGCATCGCTAATGACGCCGCCGCTACGGCGCAACGCTTCCTCGATGGCCTGCCGTTCCAAATTCTCGGTCAGCTTCGGCAGATCAAGCCCGTCCGTCTCGAATCCCAAGACGGCGGAGGGCGGCTCTTCGTTGAGCATCGTGGCGTCGCCCTCGGAGACCAGCGACGGCAAATGCTCGACATCGATCATCGCTGCGTCGCAGATGACCATCAGGCGCTCGATGGCGTGTTCGAGTTCACGGACGTTACCGGGCCACGGGTACCGCAGCATGCGGGCCATCGCGTGCGCAGTAAACTGCGACACGGGACGGTTCAGTTCCTTGGCGAACCGTTGGGTGAAGTGCAACACGAGCGTCGGGATGTCTTCGCGCCGGTCGCGCAACGGCGGCAACGGGATCGGGACGACGTTGATGCGGTAGAACAGGTCTTCGCGGAACGCTCCCCTCTTCACTTCGGCTTCGAGGTCGCGGTTGGTGGCGCAGACGAGGCGGACGTTGATGCGGATGGTTTCCTGGCTGCCGACGCGGCGGATCTCGCGTTCCTGGATGGCGCGGAGCAGTTTGCTCTGCGTGCCGATGGGCATCTCGCCGATCTCGTCGAGGAACAACGTGCCGCCGTCGGCGGCCTCGAACATGCCGATGCGCCGGGCGAGCGCGCCGGTGAAGGAGCCTTTCTCGTGGCCAAACAATTCGCTTTCGAGCAGATCGTTGGGGATCGCCGCGCAATGCACGGGCACGAACGGGCCGGTTTTGCGGAGGCTGTGGAAATGCAGGGCGCGCGCGACGAGTTCCTTGCCGGTGCCGGTCTCGCCTTGGATGAGGACGGTGGTCTCGGCGTCCTTGAGCCGCTCGATCAAGTTGAACACGCGCTGCATCGCGGGGCCGTCGCCGAGGATGTTGTCGGAAACGGATGACGGCGACGGAGCGGGCGTCTTCTTCTGTGAGCGTTCGCGGATGACGCGCTCGACGACGAGCCGGATTTCGTCCACGTCGAACGGTTTGCTCAGGTAATCGGCCGCGCCCATTTTCATCGCTTGAACGGCGGGTTTCGGGTCCATGATCGCCGTGACCATCACGACTGGCGGCGCCGGGGACGACTTCATGATTTGTTCGAGTACTTCCAGGCCGGTGAGGTCGGGCATCTTCATGTCGAGGAGCACGGCGTCGAACGGCCCCTGCGCCCGTAACGCCTCCAGCCCGCCGCACCCACTGGAGGCGGTGACGACGTCGTAGCGGTCCTTGAGGATGTAGCGCAACGACTCGCGCGGGCTTTCCTCGTCGTCAATGCAAAGGACTTTCTGCCTTGGCATGGTCATCGGGGCGCCGTCACCGGCGCGGCTCCTTTTGGAGCGCCCTCGGCCATGTTGTCTTCCGTGTGCAGTTGCGCTTTCAACGGCAGGAGCAGCGTGACCTTCGTGCCGCCGCCCAGCAGGCTGTCAATCAGGAACCGTCCGCTGTGGCGTTCGAGGATGCGCTTGACGATGGTGAGGCCGAGGCCGACGCCGACGTTGCGGGTGGTGATGAACGGCTCGGTCACGCGCGGCAATTGTTCCAGCGCGATGCCTTCGCCGCCGTCTTCCCAGAGGATGCGAATGGCACCGCCGTCGGGCAGTTTACCGTCGGCGAAATCTGCGGCAGCGGCCTCGGCGCTGCTGATGGTGAGGCGGCCGCCCTTGGGCATGGCTTGAAGCGCGTTGCGTATCAGGTGCTCGAACGCTTGGATCAATCGGACGCGGTCCCCTTCCAACTGTAGTGGGCCACTGAGTGTTTTCTTGACGGTGACGACCGGCAACTCGCTGCCGGCGGTGGCGGTCTGGCCGAAGCAAACAACTTGGAGAAGTTGCTTGCGGGTGAACTCGTCGGTGAGGTTGCGGATGCAGGCGTCGAGCAGTTCCTCCAGCGTGATCAACTCGTAGTTCAACGCAAGCGGATGCGAGAAGAAGGTAAGGTTGTTCACCAGCATGTCCACGCGGTTGACTTCGTTGCTGACGATGCGGCTGAACTGGTCGCGGAAGTCGCGTTCGTCGTAGCGTTCGGGGAGGAGCTGGGCGTGGATCTTGATCGAAACGAGCGAGTTTTTCAGTTCGTGCGAGAGGCGGGAGGCGAGACGGGTGAAGAACTCCTTGTCGGCCAGCTCGCGGGCCTGGGCCTGCTGGAGTTTCGCCTGCGTCAGGTCCTCGACGAGCGCCACCGCCACGAGCGCCTCGCCATCGCCGAGGCTGGTGGCGAACCGGGTCGCGCTCACGCTGAGCGGCCGGCGGCTGCCGGGCAAAGTGACTTCGTGTTGCCAGATTTCCTGGCCGGTTTGCAGGACCTCGAACAGCGCATCGCCGACGCACGGCGGCAGGCAGTGCATGTCCTGGCCGACGAGATCGCCGTTGCCGAGTTCGAGCAGGGCGCGCGCACGAGGGTTGACGCAGAGGACGCGGTCGTCCTCGCCAATGGCGATGACGCCGCTCTGGGCGTGCGAGAGAACTTCGCCCATGAACCGTTGCTGGCCGACGATCTTGGCCTGAAGATGAAGGTTGCGGATGGCTTGGGCGAGTTGGGCGAGGAGATGATAGACCATCTCCAGTTCCTCGTTGGTCAACGGTTCACCGGTGATCTTGCCGCTGAAGGCGAGCGCGCCGAGCAACTGGTCGTTGTCGAACATCGGCACCGTCACATCGGCGCCGAGCAACTCGAATTCGCGAGCAACCTGCGGATCGTGATCGGGCGCGAGCGCGTCGGCGTGCGTGGCGCGCCGGAGGATTTTCGCCTCGCGTTCGAGGTGGCTGCCGATGCCGAAGTCCAGGCTCAGGCGAAGATGCTCGACGAGGTTCGGGGCGATGCCGTGACTGGTGGCAATGGCGAGGTGGCGTTGTTCGAGCGTGAGCCGATCCGTGAACAGGTCGTTGTGGTAGGGACGGGTGAACAGGGCGAGTTTGCCGACGCCGAGCAATTCGCGGAGGAAATGAAGGAACTCCTCCAGCAGCGCTTTCTCGTCAAGGTTCTTGCCGAGGACCTGGCCGATGTTGCGCAGCGCGTCGCGGTAGCGCAACAGTTCGGAGGCCGACGCCAATGGCGCGGCGGCAGGCACACTGCCGTGGCGGCCAAGCGCGGCGTGGGCGCGTTTCAGATTGGCCTGGGCCTCGCGCAGATCGAGGAACGTGCGCAAATGCGAGCCAGTCTGTTCCACCGTGTCGGTGTCGGCCAGCAACAGCCAGTGCGGCTCGGCGTGGTACAGCGAGCGTTGTGCCGCGCTCAGGCGCAACACGACCGACTGGTGATCGCCGAGTTTCGCGGTGGCAAGCGATTCCAACGCCCAGCGTGCCGCTTCGTCCAGCGAGGCGGCGTCCACGAGCACGGTGTCAACCAGCCGCAGCCAAGTGGCGAAGAGCGCGTCGAACTTTTCGCGGCCCGGCTCGGCGGGCGGTTCGACGAGGACGAGGTTGACGTGCGGGCCGAGCGCCTCGGCAAAGAGCGGACGGGACTCGTCGGTGCCGGCAAGAAGCAAAATGGTTTTCATGTTTTCCCCTTCGCCTGCGGGCTGCGGTAACGGCGCAGGACGATGGCGGTGTTGCGCCCGCCGAAGCTGAAGGAATTGCTGACGGCGATGTTCACGCGCCGACGACGGGCCTTGTTCGGGACGTAATCGAGGTCGCACTCGGGATCGGGATATTCGTAGTTGATCGTCGGCGGGAGGATGCCGTCGCGGATACTGAGGCAACAGGCCGCAACCTCACTGGTGCCGCAAGCGCCCTGCATGTGGCCGACGACGGACTTGATGGAACTGATCGGAAGTTTGTAGGCGTAGTCTCCAAAAATTTTCTTAATCGCCATCGTCTCCGCCACATCGCCTGTCGGCGTCGAGGTGCCATGGGCGTTGTAGTAGTCCACTTGGTTGGGCTGGACACCGGCCCGGGTCAACGCGATTTTCATGGCGCGCGCAGCTTGTTCGGCATCGGGAGCGGGATGGCACATGTGATAGGCATCACAGGTACTGCCCCAGCCGGTGAGTTCGGCATAGATGCGAGCGCCGCGGCGTTTGGCGTGTTCGAGTTCTTCGAGCACCAGCACGCAACCTCCTTCGCCGATGACGAAGCCGTCGCGTTTGGCGTCGAACGGTCGGGAGGCGTGTTTCGGTTCGTTGTTGCGGTTGGTGATGGCGTACACGAGGCCGAAAGAAATCACTACCATCGGGTGAATCGGCGCGTCGGACCCGCCGGCGAGCATCACATCAGCATCGCCGCGGATGATGGTGTCGGCGGCGTGGGCGATGGCGGCGGTCGAGCAATCGCAGCCGGTGGAAATGGTGATGCTGGGCGCTTTCAGGCCGAGATGCATCGAGACGAGTCCGCCACAGGAACCGGTAAAGACGGCGACGCCGAGGTACGGCGTGACGGCCTTGAGTCCTTTTTGCAGATAGTTCGACATCTCGCGTGCGCCGTAAAGCAGCCCGGCTTGCGCGGTGCCCATGGTTACGCCGATGCGTTCGCTGTCTTCCTTATCGAGATCAAGGTGGGCGTCCTTGACCGCGTCGAAGGAGGCGGCAACGCCGAAATGGGCGAGTCGATCCATGCGGCGGACTTCCTTGGCGCTGATCCAATTCTCGGGATGGAAGTCCTTGACCTCGGCGGCAACTTTCCAAGGGCAATCGGAGTTGACGAGGATCGGTGCGCGGTCGGCACCGGAAACGCCGGAATAATGTTGCGCCAGAATTCCTCCACGCCAATGCCCACAGGACTAACGATGCCGATGCCCGTGACCACTATCCGCCGATGATACTTAGAGTACATTCACCTCAATCTCCACGTCTCTCCTAACCCAAACTTCGTCGAGAAAGGTTCCCCGCACAGATTATACACTGGGGGCAATGGCTGTAAACAATTTCTTTGTCCGTCAAGCCAGCGGCAGATGCACTTGAAAGGCCGCGCCGAGACCTTCGACGCTGGAGACGGTAATCTGACCATTGTGGTCGCGAACAATCTTCTGGGAGATGGACAGGCCCAGCCCGGTGCCTTCCTTCTTGGTGGTGAAAAATGGATCGAAAAGGCGACTACGCACGGCGGTGGGGATGCCGTGGCCGCTGTCAGCGATCTCAATGACGCCGAAGCGTTGTTCCGATTGCCTCTGGGCCATCTCCATATGATGCACACCGACGGTGACGCGGATGTTGCCTTCGGAAGGAAGCGCGTCAACGGCGTTATTCAACAGATTGAGCAGGACCTGAAGTATCTGCTGTTTGTCCACGCGCAGGACCGGTGATTCGTGGAACTGGCGGATTACCTCAATACGCTTGTTTTTCAGGCGCGGCTGCACCAACGTCAACGCATCTTCGACTAGCTCAGTCGCGGGATGGTTGGCGACGTTGACGGTGCCGGGACGCGCAAAGGCGAGCATACTCTGGATGACGCGAGTGATCCGCTCGACATCCTGAACGACCAGTTTACTGAACTCGTTCTTGAACTCCGGGTCATCTGACTTCGTCGGCAACAACTGCGCAAACGTACGGATCGAGGCGAGAGGGTTACGGACCTCGTGAGCAATACCCGCCGCGATTGTACCCAGCGCGATCAGTTTGTTGTTGCGTACAACTTGTTCCTCCATGCGACGATAGCCCACACCGATGGCCACCTCCGTGGCCAGCGTGCTGAGCAGACGGAGGTCGCTGACGAAAAACATCTCTCTATTGATCTTCTCGCCGAGCGCCATCACACCGACCAACTTCTCCTCCAATAGCATCGGGATGTACAAGGACACCTCAAAACGATCCAGTTCGCTGCCTACTTCCTTCCACGCAGCCGGCGGCAACAGACGGACCGCCTCTTCCCGCACCAGCGCATCCTTATGCTGGCGCAACCACTGGATCGACAGGCTGTGCTCCGTCAGTATCAAGCCATCGGTGCGCGTCCCCTGGTTCAAGCCGCACTGCGCCTGCAAGCGGTACTCGTCTGTCAATGGATCCTGCAACAGGACCAACACACGCGATACCTGCATGTTGGAGTGCACCGCCGTCGCCGCCGTATCCAACATCTGGTCAATTGTGCTGGCACGGCTCAACTCCTTGACTAGGTTGCCCAACACGTCCTGATAGCCCAGCCGTCCTCCAAAAAACCGCTCCTGCACGATCCGTTCCGCCCACGGCAACCATCGAGGCAGCAGGACTGCCAGCGCCAAGCCGATTGTAATCACAAGGCCCATAGTGAAGACCATCTGCCGCGCGTTCATAAAGCCAGGCGCTGCTAGCGTGATTGCCCCAATGAACAACAAACTAAAACCGGAAACAGTCAGCAACGTCAGCGTGTATAACATCACCCGTGCAATCACAACGTTGAAATCGGCTACACGCGCTCTGGAAAAAACATAAGCCAAGAGCATGAAGTTCAATGGGAGAATGCAGAAACCGAATGGAGGAATGTGAATCTCATACTCTAGCGGAACAATGATAAGGTTACCCGTTAGGAAGACGACACCCCATGCCACACTATAGAAGATAAACTGCATTCGTTGGTATCCTCGCATATGCCATGCTTTGTAGATTAGGATTCCGGCACCCATCCATTGCCAGACAATAATGTGACCGATTAGAAATGGATACCAACCCCTATTATAGCGGATGTAATGATCCATGAAAGGGACAGCCTTCAACCCAACGATAATCCGTCCATTCCATAGCAAGAGCACACAAGCCACTGCCGTTAAGTAGGAAAGAGTGATCCACCAACGCCATCGTCGCATCTGTCCCGCTAATGCACAGATACTGTGAAAACCTAACACAGGGCTAAGGACGCCTGCAGTTAGTGTCATTTTAGCCCAGAATACCGCTTGCTCGCTTCCCAGCGGACGGAAGTACTGTGCAAACCCAAACAGCCACGCCCCCATGAATATCATCGCCAACCCGAATAGCGGCCCAAAGGCTTGTCGGCGGTTGCGCCAAAACGCTACCCCTGCTACTGGTAGACTTGCCACAGCGTTGAACAGAACCAGATAACTATAGATCGTTGTCATGAATCGCTAAAAGGACAACGACAGACCCACCGTCGCAATTGCGCCCACCTTGGCACCAGCGCTCCGACCTCCTTTTGATACTGTCGATATTGCTCGCCAAACTTCTCCACCAATGCCGCCTCTTCATTCTTCAACCGCAATAGAAGTATGGGGATGTATGTCAGAGTCGCAAAAATCATCATCCACCACGAATTCACCGTCAGCGGTATAGACAACACCTCCAGTATGATAGCGGAATAGGCTGGATGCCTGACAAACTTGTAAACACCCTCGCGCACAATTTGGTGCTGCGAGCGGATTTCAATATGCAAACTCCAGAACTGGCCGAGCGTTCGGATCGCAACGTTCCTCAGGACTACTGACCCAACGTATGCAATCAACCCTAATACGCTCCATCGCCAATCTAACTCACGGCGCAATAGTAGGTATTCAAACAAACTGCCGATCATGATGATCGTGTGCAGCCAGAAAAAGGCGTGAAACGACCATCCCATTTTCTTTTGGCCCGGCACAATCCGACGTGGAGAAAAGGTTTCTAATAGTCGCTGGATCGCCGCGCCCATAAGAAAAACCATCACTACTAATGAACTTATGCTCCATAGATTTGTCTGCATATCCTCTCTCCTAACTTGACGCCAAGTTACATGCAAATACCCTTGCATCACAGACTAAAATGCCCTTATCTGCTAAAGTCTACCATGAAGCCAGCCGTGTTCAAAGATAAAGTCGTCCTCATTACCGGTGCCTCCAGTGGCATTGGGCGTGCGCTCGCTATGGCGTTTTCTGTCCAAGGCGCACAAGTTGCACTCGTTGCTCGCACTGAGGCCCACCTCCGAGATGTCGAACAACAACTTACTGCCCTACCCGGCCGTCGGCTCGTTATTCCTGCCGACGTACGCAATCCACAACAAGTCGAACACGTAGTTCAAACCGTGATGGAGCAGTTCAAGCGTGTGGACGTGCTCGTCAATAATGCTGGTAAAGGCTATTGTGGTGAATTGGCCGATATGACCGCAGCCGACATGTACGACCTATTTGAGACCAACTTCTTCGGCCCTTTTCACTTCTACCGGTCAGTTGTGCCACACATGATCCAACGACGCAGTGGCTTGATTATTCAAGTCTCGTCGGTTAGCGGTTTCTGTGCTGTACCCCTCGGCGGCGCGTATTGCGCAACCAAATTTGCGCTCGAAGCCATGTCGGACAGTGCTCGTCTCGAACTCCAAAGCCACAACATCCGTGTACTCGTCGTTCGTCCTGGAGTCACCAACACTTCTTTCTTCGATCACGCCAAAAATTTTCGTGTCCGCAACCCATTCTCGCTGAGCCGCATGATGTCCCCAGACACCGTAGCGCGACAAGTCGTGCAGGCTGCAGCGTCTGGCCGTCGCGAATGCGTACTCACCGCCGAAGCTAAGATCAGTTATTGGCTGAAGCGTATTGCTCCGCGTCTCCTCGACCACATCATTATCCGATACGTCAAGCCTCGTCCAACAGCTCCGGCCAGATGAACCAACTCCGCTATTGGCTGACCGCACTCTTGTGGGTCACCATCACCTTCTATTACGCCACGCAAAAGCTGCGGATTTTTGGAAGAAGTTACTAGACGTTTCAGAAATAGGTTTCCAGCGATTGCGGTCTAGAAGTTTCCACTTTTTCGGGGTAGTCTGAAACGGGTGGAAATATAGAACAGAACCACGGCGTGGCAACGCTGGATGCGGCGGCTATACTGGTTGCTTTCTACCATTGAAAGGCGACGATCCAACCCAATGGTCACGCCACCGCTGGTGAGGTGATAGCCGCTGGCGTTGGCGTCGCTGCCGACGTTGACGTACTCGCCGTTGCCTTCAAGGTAAAAGCCCCAAGGATTATCCGGGCCGTTGCTGAGGATGTTGCTACAGGAGACCATGAGGGGGACTGTGCTTGGCAAACGCTCTGGACATTTCTGCCGGGACCGCTCGTGTCGAACAGGCTCAGCCGATTCGCGTTAAACCCGTGCGAGCCGCCGCGAAGCTCTGGAGACGACCGAGGAACCCGTAGCCGCGTCCGTCCAACCCAGAGAAGGCCAGTTACGCCAACGCATTGAGGTCCGCCGGCGCAAGACGGTCAAGGGCACCAGGAATCGCGTTG
This sequence comes from uncultured Verrucomicrobiota bacterium, assembly GCA_903825435.1. Lineage (GTDB taxonomy): Bacteria > Verrucomicrobiota > Verrucomicrobiia > Palsa-1439 > Palsa-1439 > CAIKAP01. The sequence continues at coordinate 12,687 of CAIKAP010000206.1, read as the reverse complement.
GTCGGGATGCTGGAGAGATAAGCCACCAGATCGCCAAGGCGCGGGTCGGTGGTGGCATCGCGACACGCGATTCGGGGTGAGAGGAATTTCGCGGCGCATCGCCACGGACTCTGCTACCATACCGCCCAGTGCCAGCCATGCCGGAGCCATTTGACATCATCGAAGGCGCCATCGAGCGCATCCTCTTTTGCAATGAGGAGAACCATTACACCGTCGCCCAACTCCTGCCGGACGGTCGCGGACGACAGGAGCCGGTCACCATTGTCGGCAACCTCGCCGCGCTCAACATCGGCGAGAATGTCCGGGCGCAGGGACATTGGACGACGCACAAACAGTTTGGCCGGCAGTTCGTGGTCGAGAAATTCGAGTCGTTGTTGCCGCGCACCGTAGTCGGCATCAAGAAATATCTCGGCAGCGGCCTCGTAAAAGGCATCGGCGTCGCATTCGCCGAACGCATCGTCGAGAAGTTCGGCGAGAACACGTTCGACGTGATTGACAATTTCTCGGCCCGGCTCCGGGAAGTTGAAGGCATCGGCCCGGAACGCGCCCGACGGATCAAGGAGGCTTGGGCGGAACAGAAATCAGTGCGCGACATCATGGTATTTCTCCAAGGCCACGGCATCGGCAGCGCCCACGCCGCCAAGATTTTCAAGCAGTACGGCGAGACCGCCATCGTCACCGTCCGCGAGAACCCCTACCGTCTCGCCAAAGACATCACCGGTATCGGTTTCAAGACTGCCGACGGCATCGCGTCGAAACTCGGCATCGCCCGGGACTCGATTCACCGTCTCAAGGCCGGTGTCATTTACACGCTCGAAAGCGCGATGGACGACGGCCATTGTTGTCTGCCGCGCGAAACGCTCGCGCAAACGGCGGCGGAATTGCTCGGAGTCGAACTCAAGCCCGTCGAGAGCGCCGTCGAGTTGCTCGCCATCGCTGGTGAAGTCGTGGTCGAGGAGGAATGGGTTTACCTCACCGGCCTCTGCCGCGCCGAACGCGCCGTCGCGACAAAGCTCCGGGAGTTGCTCGCCGCGAAAGTCGAGTTGCCGGCAATGGACATCGAGAAGGCGTTGGCCTGGGTGCAGGACAAGACGCGCGTCCAACTCGCCACGTCGCAAGCCGAGGCGGTGAAGATGGCATTGACCTCAAAAGTCTCCGTCATCACCGGCGGTCCCGGTGTCGGCAAGACCACCATCGTCAACAGCATCGTCCAGATTCTCCGGGCGAAGAAGTGCGAGGTGTTGCTCGCCGCGCCGACCGGTCGCGCCGCGAAACGAATGAGCGAAGCCACCGGTGCGATGGCACAGACGATTCACCGGCTGCTCCGGTTCGACCCGCACGAAGGCGGCTTCTCGTTGAGCGAACGCCGTCCATTGAAGGGCGACATCCTGATCGTGGACGAAAGCTCGATGCTCGACGTGCCGCTCGCCCATCATCTGCTCAAGGCGGTGCCATTGAGCGCATCGGTCGTGTTTGTCGGAGACGTGGATCAACTCCCGTCAGTCGGCCCCGGTAATTTCCTGCGCGACCTCATCGAGTCCGGCGTCGCCCCCGTGGCGAGGCTCACGGAGATTTTCCGGCAGGCGAAGGACAGTTTCATCATCACCAACGCGCACCGGGTCAACGAGGGACAGATGCCGGTATTGGATGCTGACGAGGAGCGGGACTTCTTCTTCATCGAGCAGGAGGAACCGGAGAAGGCGCTGGCGACGATCCGGACGTTGTGCACCGAACGCGTGCCGAAGCGGTTCGGCTTCGATCCGATGCGCGATGTGCAGGTCTTGACGCCGATGCACAAAGGCGTCTGCGGCGCAGAGAACCTGAACCGTGAACTGGCGGCGGCGTTGAACCCGACCGGACCGCACACGCAACGGTACGGGCGAACGTTGCGCGTTGGCGACCGCGTGATGCAAATCCGGAACAACTACGACAAGGACGTGTTCAACGGCGATCTTGGCCGGGTGAAGCGGCTCGATCTGGTGGAGCAAACGCTCGTCGTCGAGATGGACGGACGCGAAGTCGCGTACGAGTTTGATGAACTGGACGAGTTGGTTCCGGCATACGCCATCAGCGTCCACAAGTCGCAAGGAAACGAGTATCCGTGCGTGATCGTGCTGTTGCTGACGCAGCATTTCATCCTACTCCAGCGCAACCTCGTCTACACCGCCATCACGCGCGGCAAGAAACTGGTGATACTCGTCGGCTCCAAGAAAGCGCTGGCCATTGCCATCCGCAACAACCGTACCGCAGCCCGTTACTGCCGGTTGTGCGACCGTCTGCGCTCAAATTACGATTGACTTGCACCCCTATTCCTAGCATTATGACGCGCGTTTTAGTCACTGGAGAAATCCGATTTAAGCTATGTCAAAGCTCCATATTTTGTCGGGTGTCCTTGAAGGGAAGATTTACGATCTTGTCGAAGATCGGGTTACCATCGGCCGCGCGATGGACAACATGATCCGCCTCGAAGATGGGACTGTTTCCCATCATCACGCCATGTTGCTCGTGGATGGCACCGACTACAAGGTGCGCGACCTCAATTCCACCAACGGCTCCCGCGTCAATGGCATGCGCATCATCGAAACCCGCCTCAACCACGGCGACCAGCTACGACTCGGCTCAGTGGAAATGCGATACGAGGGCGACACCAAGAAAGCCAGCCAGCCATTACCGCCATCGCAATCCGGCGTGGACCTCACTAACTTAGGCCAGCACAGCGGCCAGCCGCCGACATTTAGTTCCGTTTCGCCGTTTGGTCGCAAGAAGAAGAACGGACCCGGTATCTGGTTATGGATTGTCCTTGGCCTCGGCATCGCTGCCGTGGTGGCAGTGGTTGTCGTCTGGTACCTGCTTACTAAACTGAAGATGGGCTAGCCAGCCAGCTCGCCAGATCCTTCGCCCAGTACGTTAAGATGATGTCCGCTCCTGCCCGACGGAATGCCGTCATCATCTCCAAGACGACAGACTGCTCATTCACCCAGCCCTTGGCCGCCGCCGCTTTGATCATCGAATACTCGCCGCTCACGCTATAAACGGCGACCGGGTAGCCGAACTTCTCTTTTACCTGTTGCACCAAGTCCAAGTACGCTAATGCAGGCTTCACCATCACGATGTCCGCGCCTTCCGCAATATCCAATGCCACCTCGCGCAGCGCCTCCTCTCCATTGGCAGCGTCCATCTGGTAACTCCGACGGTCACCAAACCGCGGCGCACTCTCCGCAGCCTCGCGAAACGGACCGTAAAACGCCGACGCGAACTTCGCCGCATAACTCATGATCGGCATCTCCACCAACCCGGCCTTGTCCAACGCAGCGCGAATCGCCGCCACGCGCCCGTCCATCATATCGCTCGGCGCCACAATATCCGCGCCTGCCTCTGCGTACGCCAACGCCGCCTTGGCCAGCAACGGCAGCGTCGCATCGTTGTCCACGCGTCCGCCGTGAACAATGCCGCAATGGCCGTGGCTCATGTACTCACACAGACAGACATCGGCCACCACGATCAACTCCGGCAATTCCTTCTTCAACACGCGCACCGCCTTCGGGACAATGCCGCAGGAGCTCGACGCGCGTTCATCTTTCTTGTCGGGAATGCCAAACAGGATCACCGCCGGCACACCGAGCGCAAACGCCTCGCTCGCCTCCTTCAATAGTTCGTCCACGGACAGTTGGAATTGGCCAGGCATGGTGCCGATGGGGCGGCGCAACCGTCGACCCTCACACACAAACAGCGGCAGGACGAGGTGGCGCGTGCTGAGTTCGGTCTCGCGCACCAGCGCCCGCAACGCAGGCGTCCGACGCAACCGACGTGAACGGTACAGGGGAAAGTTCATCTGACGCGAATTCTAAGACTGAAACGCCCGCCAGGCAAGCCGTAGATTTTTCTTGCACTACGGCAAGCGTATGAAAGCAGGCGACCAAGTTCCATCAACGCAAACGGTTTTGGCATGCATCCCTCCGCGCCAGACTGACGGGCGTCCTCCTCCGTATAGCGGGTGACGGTGACAACGCGGACGCGGTGTACGTATCCCTTGTATCCTTCAATTTAACTTTGACGAAGTTAGTAGAATCACCTGTTGCCACCCTGCCACCCTCTGTCGTATAAGAGAAACTGAGTTATGAAACTGACAGACTTGCGGGGTATCTTGCATTACATACCACAGTTCCGCGACCGGATCTTCATCCTGGCCGTGGACGGCGTGATTGTCGCCAACGATAACTTCGGCAACATCCTCCTGGATATTGCCGTCCTCCGCAGTCTCAACATCCGCGTCGTCCTCGTCCACGGCGCCGGGTACCAGATTCAGCAGCTCGCGCAGCAGCTTGGCCAGCCAATCAGCAACGACGACGGCACCGGCGTCACCGACGCCAACACCCTCCGCCTCGCGATCATGGCGGCAAACATGGTGACGCACGAGGTCATCGAAGGGCTTTCACTGAACAACCTCCGCGCTGCGCACACCAACTGCATTGAGGCTGTTCCGCTCGGTATCCTCAAGGGCGTTGACCACCAACACACCGGCAAAGTCCACCGGGTTGATGTGAATCTTCTCCGCACACTTCTCGACGAAGGCGTCGTCCCCGTCGTGCCACCGCTCGGTTTCGACGGCAACGGGCACACGTACCGGATCAACTCCGACGCTGTGGCGGCAGAACTGGCACGGGAACTTGGCGCCGTCAAGCTGATGTTTATCGGACCGCGTCCAGGCTTGGAGATTGACGGCAAACTTACAGGACAACTCGACGTAGTCGAACTGGATAACATTCTAAAGACGTCACCCAACGAACTCCAGCCGGAGATGCTTTCAAAGGCGGTGTATGGCCTGCGCGCCTGCCAGAACGGAGTCCCGCGCGTCCACGTTATCAGCGGTCAGGTTGACGAAGGCTTGCTCGCCGAAGTCTTCTCTAATGAAGGTATCGGAACGCTAATCTACGCCAACGAATATCAGGCCATCCGTCCTGCTCGCCGACGCGATGTCCGCAACATTGCCGCCATGATCAAAGCCTCCGTTCAGGAAGACCAGTTACTCAAACGTTCTCGTGCTGACATCGAGAAGCACATCGGTGAGTATTACGTCTTCGAGATCGACAACAATATCGTCGGGGTTGTCGCTATCCATCCGCATCTCGACCAAAAGAGCGCCGAGTTGGCTTGCCTCCACGTCAACGAAGGTCATGAACACCGCGGCATCGGCACCAAGCTGGCATTGCTAGCCGAGGATGTAGCGCGCACACTCGGAGCCGAGGATATCTTCGCTCTCTCGACGCAGGCATTCACTTTCTTCCAGCACAAGCTTGGCTATACAGAAGGCAACGACGAAGACTTACCGCCGTCACGCCGTGAGAAATACGAACAGAGCGGCCGAAATTCAAAGATCCTCGTTAAGCACCTCTCGCTGTCCGCCTGACGTGTGTAAGACGTTTGCACACGGATCAGCAATCGACTCACACCTTAGCTACCAGTGGCATCTTGCAAATAGATTAGCCGTGCCGATCTGGTATCTGAACACCATCACCGCTTACCACCAACAGCACGGTGCAAATGGTGCAATTACGCCTTAAAATCAGCCTGAGTTTGTCCCGCCGCCCTACTGACGGGTTTGACTTCATCAAGCACCCGAGCCCATTCTTGCATCATCTGCTGCTGGGAACTTTCCAAGCGCGCTAACATCACCATCTGACGGCTGATGTCGTTGAGACGGGCAGCGATGTTGTTGCTGATTTCGGTGCGTTGGGTTTGAAGTTCCTTCAGCTTACTCATCAACGCCAGCAAGCGCGAATCCACACCCGCAGGCGGCGGTGGTGGCGGCGTTTGATCTACCTTGGGCGGAACAATCACATTAATCGCACAGCCAGGGCAATCCACCATCAAACCCTCGGCAGCTTCATCAACCATCAGACTCTTGTGACAGACCGGACACTCAAACACGATGTCACACACTCTAATTTCCGTTGTCTCATTGCACGCACTCATGGGCTCACCTTGAGGCGTTCGTTCCCCTCCTCGCCTTCCATCATCACGCCCTGTTCCTTGTAGGTCTTTAGCATAAAATGTGTACCAGTCGAGGTCACACCTTGCAGCGTCGCGAGCTTCTCGGCAACGAATTGCGCCACCTCGCGTAACGACCGGCCCTCAACAAAGATCAACAAGTCGTACCCACCGCTCATCAGGAAGAGCGATGTCACTTCATCGAACTTTGCAATGCGCTTCGCAATACGGTCAAAACCGCCTTCGCGTTCAGGCTGTATCTTCACTTCGATAACCGCCTTCACGAGATCAGTGTCAACTTTGTCGTCATTGATGACGGCCTTGTAGCCAAGGATGACCTTATCGTCCTCGTACTGTTTGATACGTCGTTTCACGTCGATGAGTTTAGCGTCGAGCATCTTCGCCAGTTCCTCTGGCGAACGCAACGCGTGTTCTTCGAGCAGTTTCAATAGTGGATCCATGTGGTTCCTCCAAATCCGTCAGCATCCTAGCCGAGGACCCGCGTCACGGCAAGCTTGGCTTGCATTTATCCTTCACACTGCTACCATATATCGCTTTTATGCCTAAGAAGCAGCAACAGCATAGCAGTTTCATCGCCGACCATGTACGCGACATCCCGCGCTCGGGTATTCGCGATTTCTTTGACATCGTCCAGTCCATGGACAACGTCGTCTCCCTCGGCATCGGCGAGCCGGGGTTTGTCACCCCGTGGCACATCCGCGAGGCCTCCATTTTCGCCCTCGAACGTGGGCGCACCGGCTATACCTCCAACTACGGCCTCATAAAGCTTCGACGCTCCATCAGCCGTTACGTCGCTACCAACCACAACGTCACTTACAATCCCGATAACGAAATCCTCGTCACCGTCGGCGTTAGTGAAGCAATGGACATTGCCCTACGCTCCATCATCAACCCCGGCGACGAGATCCTCTCTACCACGAACCCTGCTACGTCTCCTACCATCCCAGCGTCAATCTCTGCCACGGCATTCCCAAAGCTATTCCCACGCGCACCGAGAACAAGTTCACCCTCACCGCTGCCGACGTCGCCGCCGCCATCACCAAGCGCAGTAAGGCGCTCCTCCTCAGTTTCCCCACCAACCCGACCGGCGCAGTCCTCCACGGTGAGGAACTCGATAAGATCGCCGTGCTCTGCGTGAAGCATAACCTTCTCGTCATCACCGACGAGATTTACAGCGAACTGACCTACAGCGGTCAACATCGCAGCATCGCCGCATTGCCCCGGATGAAGGAACGTACTATCTTTCTTCATGGATTCTCAAAAGCGTTTGCCATGACTGGCTTCCGCATCGGGTACGCCTGCGCTCCGCCCGAACTACTCGAGGGAATGCTCAAGGTCCACCAATACGCCATGATGTGCGCGCCGATCCTCAGTCAGGATGCCGCCATCGAAGCACTCGACCACGGCGCCGAAGATGTTGCCTCCATGCGCGAGCACTACCGGCTCCACCGCAACTTCATCGTGAAATCATTCAACGAGCTAGGTCTCACCTGCCATACGCCGAAAGGCGCGTTCTACGCTTTCCCTTGCATCCAAAGCACCGGCTTGACCTCAAAGGAATTCGCCCTCAAATTACTTGAACAACACCGCGTCGCGATGGTCCCCGGTAATGCCTTTGGCCCCGGCGGCGAAGGTTACTGCCGCGCCAGTTATTGCGCCTCAATGCCGGAACTGGAGAAAGCCGTCGAGCGAATCGCAAAGTTTCTGGCAGGCTGAGTTAGTCTTTTCTACTCAGTAACAACGCCACGATACAGCCTGCGACAACACCTGAAGTGTGCGCCGCCATGCTCACCTGAGGCGTCAGTAAATCGAACACGACCTGCAACCCAATCGCCAACGCCACCCATTGCAATCGTTGCAGTGCCACGCGTGAACGACCTACACGCCAATCCAGCAGCCACACAATAGCCGTCGCACCAATCAACCCCATGATACTTCCGGATGCGCCGACCAGTAAATCGTCCTCCGCCAGCCGCCAATGTGCCATTGCCACCACAAACAACATCGAAGCTAGTCCCGAAAATAAATACGTTGCCACAAATCTAACACGACCAAGGCTAGACTCCACGAATGGCCCCAACAACAACAGACCCAACATATTCATCGCCAGATGCAGCCAACCATAATGCAGGAACATTGCCGCCAGCAGTCTCCACCAGTCTCCCTCCGCCACCACCGATGCCGACAACGCACCAAGTTTCATCAATACCGCCTCGTTCTCGTTGCCACCTGCCAGCGTTTCCAGCGCGAACATCGCTACATTCATCGCCACCAACACCTGAGTCACGTACGCAGTCCGCCAGCTAAACGCAGGCTCAGACTCTGTTGCCTCGGCCAGATAGGGCTCAACGATTGTCTCTGTGGCAATCTTCACCGGCACTGCCAGCCTCCGTTCTATGGCTGCGCGGGCTACCGCATCGGTCTCCCACTCCAGCAGCCGCACCAGCCGCACCTGCGCCCTCTCCACCTCGCCCGCAGCAGCATCCGCCGTCGCCCGCCAGAATTCCTGCACCGTTACCGGCAACCAGTCCAATGACTCCGACATCAATCGCTCCACCGACGCAGTCCGCCCGCAAAACGACAGCATCATCATCCGGCACAACTGGTGGTTTTGCCGGTGGAAGGAGCGCTCCAGCGCGCCACCGTATTGTTCGTACACCCACAACATCCGGTTCAGATCACCCGTCTCGCCTAACGCTCGCAGGTACGACAGCAACACACCCGCGTTGCGTAACAAACCCGTCGGCCTGACACTATTCACCAACTCCTCCCAGCGCCCCGTCATTTGATACATCTGCACTGCAGCCGCATCGCCCACGTTGCCTCCGTGCGCCACCAACCGACGCAGAATTCTCACCGCATCCTCCATACGCCCCAGTTGCCCCAACCGCATCGCCTGCAGTAGCGCCGGACGGTGACGGGCGGCATCGAACGGATGCAGCCAGCGCAACAGCATCGCCAGCCGCCACGCCGCAATGTAACGTTGTTTCACCGCCCAGCGCCATACCACGCGCTCTCCCAGTGACGGCAGCTGGACAAAAAGCACCCACGCTCCACCCGCTGCATAGCCTGCTGTTCCCGGAAAAAACAACAGACCAGCACCCAACAACACCAGCAGCGCACTGTTGACGATGATCCAGCCGCGATACAATTGCACCGATATCCGCGCCAGGCGCACCAGCACCACTGTGGCGGAGATACCGACCATCCAAATCAGAATGTAATTCAGGTTCATCCTGTTGTTGACTTGCTCGTCACTGTCATTACCCTTGCACGGTGCACCCAGTCAATCCAATCCAAGTCCTCTACACCGCTGCGCACGCGCATTTTTCCAACGCTGAACCGCTTGGCGGCGGCAAAGCCGTGGCCGATTATCTTGAACGCCAGCATCCTGACTGGACTGTATTCAGCCCTCGCTCACTAAACTTGTCGCTTCCAAAACCGCTCACGGACATGACGGAACTGCAATACGCCCGTTTCTGCCGGCAGTTCGAGGAGGTGAGCACTGACGCCATTTTGCAGTGCGACCCACGCCACTGCGTCGTACTCGCCAACGACATCAGCGAAGGTCCGGACTTTCGACGCCTCGGCGAGGCAGGTTTTCGGATCGCCACCATCTTTCACGTGGACGTCGTGGAGTACGTCACCAAGTTCTATCTACACAACCTCGTACCACCGGAATATCTCACCAAGCTCCGGTGGCGTTCTCGTTTTGTCCCGAATTTGCTCCGTCTGGTCTTCACCAAGCAGGAAGACTGTGTCCGACACAGCTTGCGATTGATTGTGCCGTCAGCACAAATGCGCGATGTCATCGTCCGCTGTTACCCATGGTGCCCAGCCGAGAAGATCGCCATTGTGCCGTGGGGCAACATCCCGCCACCCGTCACGCCAGAACCCTTGGAAGTGCCAGATGACGAGTTTGTGATTGTCACGCTGAGTCGATTGTCGCCGGAAAAAGGAATCGAGCGATTATTGCGGGCGCTGCGACACGTCCGAGTGTCGCGGCTGAGCGTGTTCATCTGCGGCGCGCCGGCGTACATGAAGGGGCGAGCCTACGAACGCAAGCTGCGACGACTCGCTGAGGGTTTGCCGGTGACGTTCACGGGGCACGTCAGCGGCGGGCGCAAGAGCGCACTCTTGGCGCGGGCGGATTTGTTCGTGTCGCCATCGCGCCACGAAAGTTACGGACTGACGATTGCGGAGGCGATGGCGCACGGCTGCCGTGTGATCTCGCACGGACACTATGGCGCACGCGGAGTGGTGGTGGATTGCGCGGATGCGAGAGCGCTTGCGAATGAAATCGAAACGGCGGCAAAACAAGAGCGCCTCCAGCGAGGCGCTGGAGCGATATCTTCAAATGCGGCAGTTGAAGTGGCAGCGGTATTGGCGAAGATGTAAAAAACTAACGTTTTTGTCGAACCCACTTCACCATTCGCTTTGTTAAGTTCCGTTGTGGATGGATTACTTCTTCTTGCAGGGACCGAGTTCGGCTCCCTCTTTCTTGTATTTCTCAACGGCGGCACGAGCCACAATCACAGTGTGTCCCTTCGCGCACATGACGACCCCTTCCCTCCAATCTTGCTTAGGACCCAGCTCGTATCCTTTAGCTGTATACTCGTTAACCTCTACCTTCCTCACGGCAATCAGTTCATCGCCTTTGTGCATGACAAACAAGTCGTCTGCTGCCTGCGCGCCCTTTCGTAATAGATCGGCAACCTGCCAGATCGGCACCGCTACAAGTTTGCCGTCAACGATCAACGGAACAACCACATCAGGCCAACCCACCTTGCCGCCTTTTTGGAGATAACCAGAAACCGCACCAACCGGCACCAAAATGATATTACCAAGGTAGCGGATCGGCACAAGACCCGGGTCAATCGCCGATCCAACCATCCCTTCCCCAATCCATCCATTGTCCATTGGCAATACCCACATATCCTCTGCTTGCAATGCACTTGAGCCGGCAATCCCCAGAAACAGGGTTGCCAAACAAAAGAAACGCACGATGTGAAACCTGTTAAAGTATTTCATAGTTCTTCTTCCTTCTTTGATTTTACTTTTCCTCCATCGGACTTCACAAGTCAATCGCAAACCTAATCTCCCAATCTCAGTTATCACCTAGCTGTAATCCATAGATGACCGTTTCAATAGGTTGCTCATTTCCCGGCAGACGCAGACAAATCTGACGGCCAAGCGCGCAGAATCCCAACGCCTCAAAAAAACGGCATCCACCGGCATTGCCCGCATTTACGCCAACGTGAATACCGCGAATTCCACCTCTTTTGGCTTCAAAAAGCCATTGGTCGAACAGGTGCTGACCAATGTGGAGGCTGCGGTAATTGCGTCGCAGGTTGATATGCAAGTGCGCAGGATAACCGTCAAGCGAAACCCGTCCACGCCACAAACTGACGTGGCGATTCGCCCATAACAATGCCCGCACCTTCGGATGCCAGAGCGTGCCACGCGCAAGCGCCTTCAGCAACGTCAAGGGGACAATCCACAACGCCATCGCCCACCGAAACCGTCGCGTGTTGCGGCAACCCATCAAGTATCCCACCACTCGCCCTTCAGCCACTGCCACCAAAGAAGAAAGCGGCTCCCAGTCGGTATAATAACGCATCAATAGATCCGCAAAAATTTCGCGGTCGGGGAACCAGTCGTTCATCGGGTCACCGGCGTCCGCCGTCTCGCAGCAGATCTGGCGCACGGCCTCGCGGTCACGCTCCTCGTACGCACGCAGTATGAATTGTCGTGGCAGGTGTTTCACGATTCCGCACGATAGCCCGCGCACGAAGTCGGCGTCTCCCACAGCCGCACCTCCGTCACCGGCAAGCCACGTCCTCTGGCATACTCGAACACCATTTTTGTCACATTCTCGGCGGTGGGGTTCACATCCAGCACCACAAACACTTCACCCAGATCGCGCAACACCGGCACCAGCGGATCCTCCTTCCACAACAACAACCGATGATCCAGCGTGGTGTCAACCCAGTCCTTCAATGTCCGCTTGATGTCCGAAAAATCCTGCACCATCCCCCGCCCATCCAATGACGGCAGTTCGATATCAACCTCCAGCCGCCCGTTATGTCCGTGCAAATGCCGGCACTTGCCGTCGTAATTCAATAAACGATGCCCGTAACAGAAATCTATCGTCTTCGTCACCTTGTACATGATTCATTCTCCAGCAATCAACCTACCGCCGTCCACCACCAACACCTGACCGGTAATGAAGTCTCCGCCCTCCAGTAAGAACAAAACCGCACCGACCACGTCTTGTGGCGTGTCGATCCTTTTTGCCGCGCCGGTCACCAGGGCTGTCTTGCCGAGAAGATTCATGATGGACAGTTTACTCCTGCCACGCTGCATCGCAACTTGTCTGTAAATGAGTCAAAAGGACTGTAAGGACAATCGGGTGTTTTTACACGCCTTACCACGGGACCCAGAATGTCGTGAACCGCTACAAACGCCAACTATCACGGCAGTCGAAATCCTGCGAGCCTGCCTCGTCTTACCGGCGGCGACGCCGCAACAGAAACATGAGCGCGAGACCGCCAACGACCAGTGCGCCGGTGCCTGGCTCGGGAATGACGATGAGGAGATCAAGGTTGTTAGTCCCCTGATCCAGCCAGAGATAACCGGTCGCATTGGGTTGACCCGCAATATTCGTGAAGTTTGTAT
>CAIKAP010000205.1 GCA_903825435.1 uncultured Verrucomicrobiota bacterium | reverse complement strand
CGGCGGTTCCGAATAGGGCTGCCTGACGGCCGCCCCTATTCGGAACCGGCAATTTTCTGCGGATTGCACAATATGAAGGCGCGCAGGATTGACCATGGCGATCACAGATCGCGTGGTTGATGTTGTTGAAATAGTACGGCGCCGGGCTCGGGACGACGTTTGCGCGTCAGGTCATAGGAGTCGCAACTGCCCTATGGGACGGATCGGCTCGGTAACGACAAGGTGCCTGAGTCCTTCCAACAGAGCACGCGCGAGTGCGACTTGCGGGGTTTCTTTTGCCCAGCCGTAAAGTCTCGCGAGCACCCCCGCGTAAAATAGCGTCCACAAAAGATGGGCGACCTGCATGATCGTATAGTAGTTCTGGCTGGCATTTTTCTTCGCGCAAAAGACGTGCCCGAGCCCGGCGCCGTTGTTCTTTTGTACGTTGAACTGATCTTCTATGGGATGACGCTCCCTTCCGACTTGTGTGACAACCGATTGAACGCTTTCGATCCCGTGACAAAGCAGGTTCGTCAACCAGGCGTACTGTGTGACGGTGCCGTCGGATGCCGTCTCGACCTCGTTAATCGCGGTGGCCACCAAACCGTTGGCAAACGGGATCTCCTCGGCCCAACGTACGTCGTGCGTGACAGGCTTTTCAACCGCTCCGGACGTATATTGAAAGGATCGCGAGACGTCCTCTCCGAAGAGCCGAAGCGACTCGTCCCACATCGTCGGTTGGCGCCCCTCCTTGAAGGTGAAGCAATACTTCCACTCCAGTTGCACGCACACCTCCGCGACAGGACCACAACCATAGAGGGAGTCTCCCATGATGAGGATCGGCGTGTTCGGCATCATGGCCTTAATCACCTGCGCCAACCTCCGGAAGGCGTTGAGTTCGCAATCCTCCTTTTCGGAGACGGGGTCGTTCACGTCTTCAAAAACATGCGTCAGTGGCAGGCAGAGCCCATTGGATAGCAATACACTCGCCTGTAGCACATAGCGATACCGCCCTTCGCCACTGCCAGACTTGCCTCCTTCATCAAACCCATTGCGGCACTTCTCCTGCAACGTTCCATCCACGATGACACCGTAATAATAACCCCGGAAACGATGCCGGTCGAAAAACCGACGCTCTCGAAGCAGGTGGAATGCTTGATGTAGAACGCTTGTGACGGCCGCCGGTTCGACGCCGTTGGCATGATGCTCGGCATTGTCGCTGCACGTCACCTTCCGCTCCCCCGTAACAGTTGCGCCAGCAAGCTCCGCGAAGTTCACCCCCGCCATCTTGCTGTTTCGCACCACATCGAACTGATTCCGAGAACCCGCCCTGGTCAGGAACATGAGCAGCACGCTCCACCAGATGTTGGGGGCTGTATACCGGCAGAATAGGTGGTTGCGAGAGTCGGGAAGTTCGGCAAACCAGTCGTTCAACGGCGAGAAAGACTGGGCGAAGGCGAGGAACTCTTTGGCGACAAGTTCTGCGTTCACACCCTCTTTTGCTTTTCGACCGAGCGGTTGGTGGCGAAACCCCGGACAATCCCAAGAGACTGGGACGTGCCCTCTCGGATGAGTTGTTTGAGCCGTTTGTACTCTTTTGTCCACTGCTTGACCTCCGTGACGAGTTCCATCGGCACGTAGACGGTGCAGGTCTTCCCTTTCTTCTTCCAGGTGAGCTGCCAACCGGGGTCGGCGCATCCTCTGCGCTTCACGGCACAAAGCGAACCCTCCATAAATGGCCGCATCTTGCCGAGCTTCGCTAGCACAGCTTCCCGTTTCACTACATGCCTGTTTCTCGCTATTCCATCGCATTTCATATTACTAAGGTATCATACTTAGTGATTTTGGGCAACAAAAAACATTGTCGGAAGAATATTTTTTACCGAAAACTCGACCCTGCAGACCACAAGCGCGGAAAAGCAGCCCTGCCAGAGCGTCCGCCATCCGAAGAATTTCCCATTTCGGAACCGCTGGCGCAGGTTGGCGGGTTGGCCCGGGCCTTTTTCTAAAGCACTAAAAAGTCTCACCACGAAGGCACGAAGTGCGCGAAGGCCATTGAATTTCCTGCCTGGCTGACTCAATCCAGCACGCCCAACGGGTGGTGTAAATTGGAACGCCATAGGCGTTCGACACCACCACCCGTTGGGGTCACTTGAGTCAATCAGCCAGGCAGGTCAGAATATGACCGTCGTGGGTGGCAACGCGTACAGTTCGGGCAGTGGAATTTGTAACAACGGCGGCACGCTGGTGTTGCAGAGCGTGACGATTACCCAATCGGGGGGGGGACAACGCCGGGGGCGGTGGGCTATACAATAACGGCACCATTCTTATGCAGGACTGCAACGTCAGTCGCAATGCCGCCG
>CAIKAP010000204.1 GCA_903825435.1 uncultured Verrucomicrobiota bacterium | reverse complement strand
GCCTCGCACATCACGGCCCTGCCACAGCGCTCCGGGGTCCTGCTGCAGGCGAAGCTCCCTTTGGACCTCGCCGCGCGCCTCATCACGCGCAACCGCATGGCCTGGGGTGAG
The DNA here is from genome assembly GCA_903825435.1 of uncultured Verrucomicrobiota bacterium. GTDB lineage: Bacteria > Verrucomicrobiota > Verrucomicrobiia > Palsa-1439 > Palsa-1439 > CAIKAP01. Next base: position 3,304 of record CAIKAP010000204.1, on the reverse strand, counting down.
GGATGGGAACCGACCCCGCTCTCCGAAGCGCAAGCTCGGGCATGCCGCGCCCTAAACATTGCCCGCATTGGCGACGTGCGTGTCCCGCTGACGCGCGAACTCGTGCGCGAAGCGATGTCGCGCAAGCCCGTCACCGACCTCGGCACATGGTGGCACGGATGCGAGTGCCGCACCCTGCGGCACGGCAAGCGCTGGCGCTCCGACGAACGGCGTTCCGGCACAAAAGTCGTGCCGGAAGACTGGTCCTTCGCGCATCTTTTCGCGCGCCCCTGAAAAATAGTTCGCGCGGCACCCCCGTCGTGATGGCTCCGAACGCACACGGATCAAGGATCCGTCGAGTAATCGGCCGTTTTCCTGCAACCTATTGACACAACGTAGTTTTACTGATAAAGCTGTCGGTTCCTCATCCGGATGAGGAGTGTGCGGCAATGCCTCCCATTTCCCCTTGCAAGCCCGGCCGGCCGGCGGGCGCGCAAGGGAACGGGCGCCACCACAACAAAGGAACAAACAATGAACAAGCTCCACCTGATCACCATTGGCCACGGCATCGTCATCCCGACACTCTCCCGCCGCACCGGCGCTTTGTGTCGTGCGACGGAAACGCGCTGGCTCGTCGTCCAGAGTGACGACAACAGCGTGCAGCTCGTCGGATGCCTCGACCGCCACGGGCGCGTGTTCCGCACCGCCGTGCGCGACAACGTCCGGTTGCAGGAGCGCCTCCTCGTCCATGCCCGGGCGCTTGCTCCGGACGATGGCATCGTCCTCGCTCTCGCCGCCGCCGCCGAACCCAACTTCAACATGAGCGTCGCCTCGATGGCCTCGGACTACCGCTCCGTGTGCCTGACCGACGCGCTGAACAGCATCAGCGCGTGGCCGACGGAGAACGGCGACATCACGGCAAGGATGGGCACGGCCTGCGGCATGCTTGTCCCGGCGTGCGACCCCATCACGCCGCCGTTCCGGCATGTCGGCCTGCTCTGGCCGAACGGCGACTTCGCGCGCAATTCGGCGGACTGCATCACCTCGTTCGCGTCGTCGGCGGGCGTGGTCTTCGCCGCCGCGTACCCGGACGAGCTCGCCATGCGCTTCATGCGCCGGAACAACCTCATATGGACGGACTGGCTTCCCGAGGCCCCAGGCGAGGCCATGAAGCGCTCCGCGGCGCGGATGGCCGAGGCGTTTCCGAAGCGTGGGCACGTCCTGCTGACGCCCGCGCTCATCAAGAAGCACATGGGCAAGCGGCCAGAGAGCGAGGTGCTGTCCCTCAAGCGCGGCATGCCGCTCAAGCCGGTCTTCTGGAAGAACGGCTTGGACCGTTCTGGCAAGCCGTTCAACCCCAACGACCCTGCCCTCGCCACGCTCTTCTCGCCCATTCTCGATCCTGTGATGGCGGAATAGGCTCCGAAAAACACCCGCAAAACCCACACTGCCGAAAGCAGAACCGGGCCGCGAAACGGCCCGGTTCTCTTTCTCCTTGACATTGGCGTCAATTACGAGTATTGTGTATTCAACTGGAGATGGTGATGGAGAGAATTCGGACAAGCAACGGCGTACACTTTCTTTTGAGTGCGGAAGCGAGGGAGCTTACGCTTGAGGTGTTGTACGCAAAGCTGTCAAACGATGATGTCTCTCGCATCTTCCACATGATTCGCTGGCCGGAAACAAAAGGCCAGCCGTGCTGTCCGCACTGCAAGGAGACAGAGTGCGTCGTCACCGTGCCGAAGCGTGCTTTGCTGTACCGTTGCAAGAAGTGCGAACTCATGTTCTCGCTGACGAGCGGCACATTCCTGCACGCAAGCAAGCTCTCCCTGCGCACCGTTCTCGCCGCACTCCTGCTGCTCGCCGACGCCGTCAAAGGCATGAGCGCCTCGCAGTTCTCGCGCCAAGTCGGCATCCAGTACAAGACCGCGTTCGTGCTCATGCACAAGATCCGCGCGAGCCTGCTTGTCGAAAACTCGAAGGTTCTGCTTGAGGGAAACGTGCAGATCGACGGCGCGTACTTCGACACGAAGGAGCGCAAGCCCAACGAGCACAAGGCCGCTCGCGAACAGGCCGCGCTTGAAAAGGCCGCCCGTGAAAATGGTGCGCAGGAAGCACTGGGCGACGAAAAACCAGCATGGAAGCCGACGCCCCGGTGCATCCTCGTCGCCCGGCAGGTGTCCGGCGAGCGCGGAAGGGGCGGCGTGAAGACCGTCATCGGCTTCGCGCCCTGCGAGAATGGCGTGGATGTTGACGCCTTCGTCGCCAAGCACATCGCCGACGGCGCGACCGTGACGTCGGATGAGCATCGGGCGTACGCGATGCTCGTCGCGCACTTCGATTTGAAGCAGGTGAACCACAGCGAGCGCTACAGCGGGCCAAAGGGCGAGAATATCAATCAGGCGGAGAGCTACTTCTCGCGCTTCCGCCGCATGCAAATTGGCCAGAACCATTTCTTCGGCAGGCACCTGCTCGGCTACGCCGCCGAGAGCGCCTGGCGCGACGACAATCGCCGCAAGAGCAACGCCCAGAACGCCAGAGCCTTGCTCGGCCTCCTGCTCAAGCCGAACGAGGACGGCCTGTGGCGGGGCTTCTGGAAGGTTTACCTGCGCAAGGGCAAGGGCGTCACGTTGCCCGCTGGCGGGGACGGAGCCACCTTGGCCTCCGCCGCCTGATTCACCTGCCCGCCTCCGCGCTTGGCCAGCAGCCATATGACGCGGTTATTCTGCCGTCGGGACTTCACGACCGCGTTCCTCGACAACATCCGCTCCAAGGCCTCCTTGACGCTGTATACCAGTTGCTTCGGCAACTCTCTTTCCGCCTGCATCTGCTTGGCCTGAATGCGGTCCGAGATTTCCCTTAAAGTGGCGCCTTCGGGCATCGCTTTGAGGGCTTGCGCAATCAGCGCGAGCAACTCGCCGGGAGCGAAGTAGGCTTTGTACTTGATGGTCGGGAAGACCAGAACGTTGGCCGCGTCAATGTCGTACTGCGCGATGACGCGGTTCACTGCTTTGATGTTCTTGACCGTTTGGTTGAGTTGCTCCAACAAATCTGTGTGCTTGGCAACAAGCTCACGCTTCACTCCCAACAAGTCTTTGACGAGCCGATGTTTGTCCATGATGCCAACATCGACCATCCGTCAAAAGTCGTCAAGGATCTGTTTTGAGCTTCATACATAAGGCCGCAGGGAATACAAAAACGAGGCCGAGGCCTGTTTCAGGCGGACGCGCAGGGTGCTGTCGTCCAGGGCCTCTGCCCCGGCCACGTGCTCGAACAGGGACCGGGCCGTGAACATGCCAGCCGCGCGGTAGGGGTTGGCCGGGTC
>CAIKAP010000203.1 GCA_903825435.1 uncultured Verrucomicrobiota bacterium | reverse complement strand
GCGGAACGGCGGAACGGCGGAACGGCGGAACGGCGGAACGGCGGAACGGCGGAACGGCGGAACGGCAAACTGCAGATTGCAGACGCGCTTCCATGCCGATGCTTCTAATGAAAGCTTGGCGCATAGTCAAGCACGGAAAGAATTCCGGTTTAGAGTGCCTTAGCAGCCCGTTGAAAAAGCCGGATTTCGCCGCGTGAGGTCACGCGGCCTACAACTTTTCTTCGGTAGTTCACGGTGTTGTAGGCCCGCTGACCTCAGCGGGCGGTATTATTTAACCGGCTGTTAGACCCGGCGTTCATTGCGCCAAGGCCGGGACACTCGCGGCGGTTCATCACACCTGCTCCGGCACGACGAACGGGGCGCGATAGTTGCGGGTCAACAGCGCGTTGGCGGCAGCGTTGTTCTCGAACTTCTCGGTCTTGGGGTCCATTTTCAGCATCGGGCCGATGACCGCCTTGGTGTCGGTGATGTTGACTCCGTTGGCGGCGAGATGTTCCTGAAGGCGTCCGAAAGTCTCGGCGGTTTCCTTGTTACCCTTGATCTGTTCGCGGATTTCGCCGGGCGAGGATTGTTTGCCGAGCCGGTAGGAAATGTTCGGCGTGTGGCAGAGTGCGCTGGACAGGTGACCTTCCTGGATCGGGCCGGTCAGGTCTGACGGTTTGCGGCTGCGGACGGCCTTGATGAAGTTGGCGAAGTGGCCGCTATCTTCCTGAAAGTCCATGATGATGCCCGCGGTGGCGCCACCAGATGGTCGTTTCACCTTGGGTTTAGCAGCGCCTTTGAACTCCTTGAGTTTCTTGCCATCCTTGCCATAGGCGAAGGCTTCGCTGTAGCTGGGGATGACAAGGTAGCCGTTTTCACAATGGATGACGCAGCCGATGTCGGTGCCGAGAAATTTGTCCATGCTTTTCGCGTCCTTCTTCTCGGGCAGGCCACGCACCTCAAAGATCAACGGCGTTCCGTTATAGTCGTGGAACGCGATCTGCGTGTTCGGCGTCTCGCCATCGTCGTCGTAGCCGAAGCGTCCGCCAATACTCATAACGCGCGGGGAAAGCCCGTGCACGTTCAACGCCCACCGGCAAATGTCCATCTGGTGGACGCCCTGATTGCCGATGTCGCCGTTGCCGGTCGGCCAGACCCAATGCCAGTCGTAGTGCAACCGCAGACGGCGCAATGGTTCCTTCGGCGCAGGGCCGCACCACAGATCGTAGTCAATACCCGGCGGGATCGGTTGTTCGCCGTTCGCCTTGCCGATGCTGTCACGGCGTTTGTAGCAGAGGCCGCGGGACACAAGTATCTTGCCCAACCCACCCTTGTGCAGGAACTCGATACCGTCGCGGATACCGGCGCTGGAGCGGCACTGCATGCCAGCTTGGACAATGCGGTTGTATTTCTCCGCGGCCTTGACGGCCTGCCGTCCTTCCCAGACGTTGTGCGAAACTGGTTTCTCGACGTACACGTCCTTGCCCGCCTGGCAAGCCCAGACGGTTGCCAACGAGTGCCAGTGATTCGGCGTGGCGATGCTGATCGCATCAATATCTTTATTTTCGAGCAGCTTGCGGATGTCGGTGTAGGTCTTGACCTTCTGGTTCTTCTTCTCGAAATCCTTCGCGCCCTTGGCGAGTACGGACTCATCCACGTCGCACAACGCCACCACGCGCACCCCATGCAACCCGCTGAACCCTTGGATGTGCGAGCCGCCGCGACCGCGGAAACCGACCACGGCAATGCGAATATCGCCGTTGGCGCCTCCCTGTTTAGCCCAAGTCCACCGCGGCAGACTGAAGACGGCTGCCGTTGCAATGGATACTTTGAGAAAACTTCTTCGGCTGATATTGGTGTTCATGCTGTGGCTCTCCATTGTTTCAGGGTTTCGTCTTTGTCTCGACAAACTCACGGTTCCGCTCCGCCACCTTTCCGTCCTTCTCGTCACTGGTGTGAAACAGGAAACGGCAGTGGAACGTCACACTCTTGCCCGCCGCAACCGTCAAGTCACCGGTTCCGTCGGGTTTCTTCCCGAAATTGTGTATACCAAACGGATTCACGGCAAACAAGCCTTAGTCGCGCCTGCCTTCGCTGTTGACGATATCCATCGCGAGAGATTATTTTGTCATTCTGATGAACCGACGGAATTTTCTTGCAACTCTCACGGTCGGCACCGCTGGCCTCGCCCTGGGGAGGTGGTCGCCAAGTGCTTCCGCCGAATCCGCGTTTGCGGTGGAATTGGGCGTCTCCACCTTCTTCGAGAAGCACACTGCACTCAAGAACGCCGGTTTCCAGTACATCGAGGAAAATGTGGAACGCGTGTTGGTACCAAAAGACGGCAACGAGGAGTTTGAAAAAATACGGCGGTCCGTCGCCATCGCATCACTGCCGGTGTACGCTTGCGCTGGGTTCATTCCCAGCGACATGAAGATCGTCGGGCCACAGGTGAAAATGGATGTGTTGCTGCGGTACGTAGAGATTGTGTTTCGCCGGGCGGAGAGAATCGGCGTCAAACGCATCGTGCTCGGCAGCGGCAAGTCGCGCGAGATTCCGGAGGGGTTCGCGCGCGAGCGGGCGGTTGAACAACTCGTTGAGTTCGGCAAGACAATCGCACCGCTGGCACAGATGCATAGCGTCATTGTTGTTCTCGAACAACTGCAACGTAGCGAATGCAATTTTATAAACCGGGTGGACGAAGGCATCGCCATCGTCGAGGCAGTCGACCATCCGAATTTCCAGCAACACGCCGATATCTTCCATATGCTACGTGTGGGCGAAGGCCATGAATCATTGGTGAAAGCGGGCGCACGGTTGAAACATTGCCATATCGCCACCAAGAAAAGCCGCAAGGCGCCCGGCATGGAGGAGGATGATTTCCGCCCGTATTTCAAGGCATTGAAGCAAATCGGCTATCGCGGTGGCATTTCGATCGAGAGCGGCTGGAAGGATTTCCCCGCCGAAGTGCCGAAAGCGTATCGCGTATTACGCCAGCAGCTGGATTCTGCATAGGCGGTTACAACGAATTGAGCAAGTAGAAGAGGATGCTGGCGGTGAGGTTGGCGAGTTTCTTGGTGTAGCAATGGGTTTTACGACGCAGACGGGCGAGATAGACGCGGAGACGATTGTTGTGGCTTTCGATGGTGAAGGTATGGGCTTTGCCTTG
>CAIKAP010000202.1 GCA_903825435.1 uncultured Verrucomicrobiota bacterium | reverse complement strand
GGGCCGACGCCAAGGGCGGAGCATGGTCGCCCATCGTAAAAGTAAGCCGAAGGGCCTCTGGAAAAACTGTTTTCACACCTTCGGCTCGCCATCTCCACTCCAATCGCCATCCACTAAAAGAAGTTTTGCAAGAACGTCATTGGTGTGAAGGTAAATACAACGGGGTTGAACTGCGGGTTCTGCTGCAAGTCGACGTGCGAGGCGCTCGAACAAGTGGGCGGCATCTGCGCCTTCAACTCAATAGACCGCGGCATCGCCACCTGTTCGGCGGCGGCGGTTGCCGCGTAGCATCACGTGGACAATCGGTTGATGTTTTCGATTGGCCGTGCGGCGCTCGGCGTGCCGCTCAGCGTTACCAGCAAAAGCCCGTTCTTCGACCGGAGGGCACAAGTCGTTTGTGCGGCAAGCGACCCGCTTGCCACAGTGCCCGTCAATGGCAGACGGCGTCTGTCCTACAAGATCCGACCGCTGCCAAGGCATTCTTCACCTTGGTAGAACACGCAGAACTGTCCGGGCGCAACGCCGGGATCGGGCTTGCTCAACGTTACATCCAACGCGCCGTCGCCACGGTGTTTGACGCGACAGGCGATTAGGTTCGGGCCGTGACGGAGTTTGCAGGTCAGGTTCTCCTCGCCATCGGTAACGGGCCGGTGAATCCAGTTCGGCTCAACAGCTCGGAACTCAGCGCGCGCCTGTGGCTCGCGCTGTTCCTTGTGCGAGATGATGATGACGTTACTCACCGTGTCTTTCCCGACGACGTACCACGGTCCGCCGCTCAGGCCGAGGCCGCTGCGCTGGCCGATGGTGTGGAACCAGTAGCCTTTGTGCTGGCCTAGCACACGCCGGGTGCCCGCCTCGACGATGTCGCCGGGTTTTTCGCCGAGATAGTGACGAATGAATTCGTTGTACGGGATCTTTCCGAGAAAACAGATGCCCTGCGAATCCAAACGCACTTTATTCGGCAGGTCGAACTCCTCCGCCAGCTTGCGTACCTCGGCCTTCCAGAGATGGCCGATTGGAAATAGGATGCGCGTGAGTTGTTGCTGGCTCAGCCGTGACAAAAAATAGGTCTGGTCTTTCACTGGGTCCGGTGCGCGAAACAGCTTAAACACGCCATCGTCCTCGTGCACCTGCGCGTAGTGGCCGGAGGCAACCTTGTCGAACGGCTCGTTCACTCGGTCAAAAAACACACCGAACTTGATTTGTTGGTTGCAGAAGATGTCGGGCGACGGCGTTCGTCCCGCGCGCAGTTCCGCCAGTACGTACGACACAACGCGCTCGAAGTACTCAGCCTGCAACGACACAACGCGCAGCGGCACGCTGGCTTGCTCGCATGCGACGCGCGCGAACCGCAGGTCTTCTTCCCACGGGCAGTTTCCGATTTGCGAGAGTTCGTCCTCGAGCCAAACTTTCAGGTAGAATGCAATCGCATCACGGTAACCCGCCTGTGGGAGCAGGCGCATTGCCACCGAGCTGTCCACACCACCGGACAAGAGGACCGCAATCTTCATTGCTTACCCATACCACGATGGGTAATCTCTGGTCATGCTCATTGTGCTCGTTCACGTCCACGTCAAGGCCGACTGCGTGGAGGCGTTCAAGGCTGCCTCGCTGGAAAATGCGCGGCTCAGTGTCGACGAATCCGGTATCACACGGTTCGACGTACTCCAACAACAGGACGACGCGACACGCTTTGTTCTCGTTGAGGCTTACCGCACTTCCGCCGCGTCCGCCGCGCACAAGGAAACGGCGCATTACGCGGCGTGGCGCGATGCTGTCGCGCTAATGATGGCCGAGCCGCGTTTCAGTGTGAAATATTCGGATGACGCATGATATCTTTTGAATTTGCAACGGCCACGCGGATTATATTCGGCGCAGGGCGCGCGAAGGATCTCGGCGGCATCGTTGCGGAGTTCGGTAAACGCGCCCTTTTCGTTCAACCGGAACCGGCGTTGCCTTGCGCGACGACGGCGCTTGCAGATGGCGTGGCGTTTGGTGTGTCGGGCGAGCCGACGGTGGCGCTCGTGCGCGAAGGGACGGAGTTGGCGCAGCGGGAGGGTTGCGATGTCGTTGTCGGGTTCGGTGGTGGCAGCGTGATTGACACAGCGAAGGCGATCGCGTCGTTGCTGGCCAACGGCGGCGATCCACTTGATTACGTCGAGGTCGTCGGTAAGGGTAAGGCGATCACGAAACCCAGCGTGCCGTTTATTGCGGTGCCGACGACAGCGGGCACCGGGGTTGCACCGCCAACCGTTTCGGCGGCGGGAGCGGGCGGACTGCCCCTTTCTTGGGGCGGCCACGCGGGCGCGGCACCGCCTTCGTCTGCGCCGGTTTGGGAGCGGGACGTTCGGGCGCTTCAATCGCGGTGGCAT
>CAIKAP010000201.1 GCA_903825435.1 uncultured Verrucomicrobiota bacterium | reverse complement strand
GGCCCTTTGGGATCCCCGTTGGGCCGCGATTGCTGCGGCGGGCAGATGAGGGGGTTCGGGGGGAATCATTCCCCCCGGCCGCCGGAGGCCGTCTTGCGCCCTTATGTAGGAAACTCAAAACAGATCCTTGACGACTTTTGACGGATGGCGGATGTTGCCATCATGGAAAAAGCTCGCCTCGTTGCCGAACTGCTGGAATTGAAGCGTGAGTTGGTGACCCAACATGCCGAACTGTTGAAACAACTCGGCGACAAGGTCAAAGACATCAACGCCGTGAGCCGCATCATCGCGAAATGCGACAAAGATGCGGCGTATATCCCGGTCTTCCCGCCACGCGGCTACAAGGCGTACTTCGCGCCTGGGGAATTACTGGCGTTGATTTCCGGTGTGCTCAAGAAGATGCCCGATGGAGCCACCGTAAAAGAGATTGCGGATAGTATCGGTCAAACGCAGATCGAGGCAGGGCGAGAACTCCCCAAACTTCTTGGAGACAGCATCAGGGACGCTTTGCACCGCATGCTGGCGAGAAAGGCTGTCGTGAAGTCCCATCTACAGGACGACCGCGTCATATGGTTGCTGGCCAAACGCGGTGGCGGGCAGGTGAATCAGGCCGCGGAGGCCAAGGTCGAGTCGCCGGTTACGGCTGGCAACGTGACGCCATTGCCCTTGCGCAAGTAGCGCTTCCAGAAACCCCGCCACAGTCCATCCCCGTTCTGCTTGAAGAGCAAGCCGAGGAGCGCTTGGGAGTTCTCTTCGTTGCTGTGGCGGCGGTTATCGTCGCGCCAGGCGCTTTCCGCGGCATACGCCAGAAGGTGCTTGCCAAAGAAATGGTTCTGGCCAATTTGCATGCGGCGGAAGCGCGAGAAGTAGCTCTCCGCTTGGTTGATGTTTTCACCATCAGCGCCGCTGTAGCGCTCGCTGTGGTTCACCCGCTTCAAGTCGTAGTGCGCGATGAGCATCGCGTACGCCCGGTGCTCATCCGACGTCACGGTCGCGCCTGTGGCGATGTGCTTGGCGACGAAGGCGTCTACGTCCACACCATTCTCGCAGGGTGCGAAGCCGATGACGGTCTTCACGCCGCCCTTTCCACGCTCGCCGGACACCTGCCGGGCGACGAGGATGCACCTCGGCGTCGGCTTCCATTCCGGCTCTTCGTCGTTTTGAACGGCCTGCGCTTCCTGCGCGCCCGCTTCACGGGCGGCCTTCAAGCGTGCAGCCTGTTCACGAGCGGCTTTGTGCTCGTTGGGCTTGCGCTCCTTCGTATCCAAGTACACGCCGTCAATCTGCACGTTTCCATCGAGCAGGGTTTGCGAGTTCTCGACAAGCAAGCTCGCGCGAATCTTGTGCATGAGCACGAACGCCGTCTTGTATTGTACGCCGACTTGGCGCGAGAACTGCGAGGCGCTCATGCCTTTCACGGCGTCGGCGAGGAGCAAAAGGGCCGCGAACAGCTTGCGCAAGGGAAGCTTGTTACCGTGCAGGAACGTGCCGCTCGTCAGCGAGAACATGCGTTCGCACTTCTTGCAACGGTACAGCAATGCACGCTTCGGCACGGGAACGACGCACTCTGTTTCGTTGCAGTGCGGACAGCAGGGAGCGCCTTGCGTTTCAGGCCAACGCATCTCGTGAAAGATTTTTGAAATCCTCTCATCGCTGTATTCTGTGTACCACTCGTTGAGTGACAGCGTTCTCGCCGCCTTTTTCAACAAGAAGTGACTTCCATGACTCTTCCGAATGCGTTCCACGACGATCTCCAGTTGAATACACAATACTCGAAATTGCCGTTGATGTCAAGGAGAAAGAGAACCGGGCCGTTTCGCGGCCCGGTTCTGCATTCCGCCGCATGGTCTGTTTTTGGGGTTGCCGAGCCTATTCCACGAGTTCAAGGAGAGGCGCGAAGAGCGTGGCGAGCGCCGGGTCTTCCATGTTGAACGCCTTGCCCGAGCGGTCGAGGCCGTTCTTCCAGAAGACCGGCTTGAGCGGCATGCCGCGCTTGAGCGACGGCGCCTCGCTCTCCGGCCGCTTGCCCATGTACTTCGCGATGAACGTGGGCGTGAGCAAGGCATGCCCACGCTTCGGGAACGCCTCTGCCATCCTCGCTGCAGAGCGCTTCATGGACTCGCTCGGGGCTTCGGGGAGCCAGTCCGCCCACATGGCGTCATTTCTGCACACGAAGCGCGTGGTGAGCTCGTCGGGATACGCGGCGGCGAAGACGACGCCCGCGGAGTTCGCGAACGAGATGACGCCGGAGGACGCGTTGCGGGCGAAGTCGCCGTTCTTCCACAGGACGCCGACATGCCGGAACGGCGGCGTGATGGGGTCGCACGCCGGGACCAGCATGCCGCAGACGGTGCCCATGCACGCGGTGATGTCGCCGTTCTCGGACGGCCACGCGCTGAAGCTGTTCATGGCGTCGGTCAGGCGCACGGAGCGGTAGTCCGATGCCTTCGAGGCGGTGCTCATGTCGAAGCCAGGCTCGGCGGTCGCTTTCAGGGCACGCACGACGGCGTCGTCCGGCTTGAGCTCGCGGGCGTTGACGAGGGTGCGCTCCTGCAGCCTGACGTTTTCGCGCACGGCGGTGCGGAACACGCGTCCGTGCCGGTCGAGACACCCGGCAAGCTGAACGCTGTCGCCGATGATCTGGACGATGAGCCACCTTGTCTCCGTCGCGCGGCAAGGGTTGCCGGTGCGAGTGGAGAGCGTCGGGAGGACGATGCCGTTGTTGAGGGTGACGAGTGTGGTTTTGGTCATGGTCTGTTCCTTTTTTCGGGTTGCCCCCTGCCACCGGCTGGCCAAACCGATGGCAGGGAGGGATGCCGGAACGTTCGGGCGAACTTGTGCTTATGCCAGAAAAAGTGCTTTGTGTCAATGGGTTACGCAAAAGCCGTCGATTGCTCGGAGGATCCTGGATCCTAAAGTGTTCGGAGCCATCCTGGCGGGAGCGCAGCGCAAACTTTTTTCAGCGTGGTTTTGGAAATGAACGTGCCCACGCCGTCAAAGGCGTCCCTTCATGGTTTCGGGATGCACGTGGCAGGGTCGGATGTGGAAGTGGAGTGAGGTGAAGGCGGGGTTCGACATGGTCGGCTCCTTTTTGGGTTGAAGTCCAAAGTTGGAGCCGGGCTATCATGAAAATCTCCGCTTGGGAGCCCAGGACGGAATCGACTTTCCGCGCGGGCCCCCAAGCGGGGAAGGTGTCCTTATGCGGCCTTGTTGACCGCGAGCAGCAAGGGTTGGGAGTTCGGCTCGCCGGTCAGTGGGTTCTGCCCGGTTTGCGCGGCTGGCTCGGCTTGCGACATGGCTTGGATGAGTTGATTGGCCGCGTTCTGGATGCTCGCCGTGGTGCTGGTGGACGCGCCGTAGAGCGCCTGCGCGCCAGCCACGTCCGTGGCGTCCAAGGTGCGGTTTTGTTCCGTGAGTTTCCAGTACATGACCGAGTTCGGGTCGGCGTCCGAAGCCAGCCCGAGGGCATGGCCGATTTCATGCTCAAGCACCTGCTGGACCGAGGCGTTCATGCCTTGGTAAACCAACTCGCCGTTCTCGCTTGTGACTGCCGCGACGTCGGCGGTGTCGTCGATGCGCAGGACCGAGTCCTTGGCGAAGGTGCCGTCCGCGTTCTGTTTCATGTTCGCGTAGCCGATGACGCCGGTGGTCGCGGAATCGAAGTCGCCGAAGCCGAGGCAGATGTCAGCCAGCCCGTTGTCAGCGACCTGCGTGAAGTGGACGCCGCATACCTGCTCCCAAGCCGCACAGGCGGCACGCACAAGCGCCTCCATCTCGGTACCCATCTGGCTTGAGAAGAGGCCCGTGGTGTCACGTGAGGCATCCGCAAGACACCAAGTCACGTCGTTGTCCGCTTGCCGGCTGCCGTTCAGGACGACGGCGCCGGCGCCCGGCGCACTTTGGTCGCTAGCGGCAAGGGTCGCCACATGCGCCAAGCTCTCCTCGGCATCAGTGGCTGCTCCGACATCCCCGCGCGCAAGAAACTGCTCCGCGACAACGCCGACTCCGCTCTCCAAGGTCGCCGAGATGACCTTCTCGCTCCCGGCAAACCCGTAGCCGGTGCCCTGCGCCGCGGCCGCGAGCAGGTCGGCTGGCGTCCACGAGGCAACTTGGACCGCTGTCGCCATGTCCGCGGTGTCGTAGAACACGACGCTCGAAGGGCGGTAGGACGTCGAATAGTAGAAGTTCTTGAGCAGGATGCTTCCAGCGTCTGGCATAGTCATCTTGAGATCGTAGGTGCCAACTCTCGTGAAGATAAGACTCTGATGCGTGACCCCGTAGAGGCGAAGGGTAGAGCTGGACGAGAACGTCACGGCATCGTTGCCGTCGCCAAGGGCATATTTCACCGTGGCGACACCGCTGATCGTGTCATCGCCTGTTCCGCCGATGGCTGTCTGTCCATATGTGGCACCACCGCCCGTGATGGTGTCGTTGCCAGCGCCGCCATCGAGCAAGTCCGCGCCGCCATAGCCGAAGATGGTATCATTGCCGTCTTCGCCATAGAGCTTGTCCGCGGCCCCTGTCCCATTGATAGTGTCATTTCCTGCACCGCCATGCACGGTGGCCGCGATACCCTGTGACATGGAGATGGTGTCGTTGCCGTCCGTGCCGACCACGGTCGCCGAAAGTGCCTCCACTTGGGCTTGGGTCAGAGTCACGACATTGCCGGCCAGGTCGTCGATGGAGATATTGCCAGCCCACATTCGGATACCCTGCGACGTGACGAACCAGTTCTTGAGGAGCACGGAATCGGCGCCGAGCGCGAGGACGAGATCGTTGCCGCTCTGGCGCACTGCGTTGCCACTCGCGAGCGTATCCACAGCGTAGCCCGTGAGCTTGAGCGTGCCGCCGCCAGCCATGTACACGGTGTCGGAGCCGTCGCCGGGGCGGAAGACCACGTTGGTGCATTTCTGGATGGTGTCATTCCCGACGCCGCCGATGGCGGTTTCGCCCAAGCCGTAAGCCCCGCCGCCCGTGATGGTGTCATTTCCGGCGCCGCCATCGAGCAAGTCCGCACCGCCGTACCCAAAGATGGCGTCATCGCCGTCTTCGCCATAGAGCTTGTCGGCGACGCCTGTCCCATTGATGGTGTCATTCCCGGCACCGCCATGCACGGTGGCCGCGATACCCTGCGACATGGAGATGGTGTCGTTGCCGTCCGTGCCGACCACGGTCGCCGAAAGTGCCTCCACTTGGGCTTGGGTCAGAGTCACGACATTGCCGGCCAGGTCGTCGATGGAGATGTTGCCAGCCCACAT
>CAIKAP010000200.1 GCA_903825435.1 uncultured Verrucomicrobiota bacterium | reverse complement strand
GGTAAGCGGGAGTGATTAGCTCCCGCTCCCCACACCACCGGACATGCGGGTCCGCATCCGGCGGTTCCGAAAGTCACCCATTCGCCGCGTTCGGCGGGTAGTGAAAGGTGATCCAGAGGGTCTGGATCGAGACTAATCCTTGTTCCGCCAACCATTGATTGGTCATCCCCGACTGCGTGGCCAGCGTCTTCGACAAGCGCCAGTAACTTTTCCGACTCAATCCCGCCTGAATCGCTGTCTTCTTGAACGTGCCCAACTTGAGCAGTTCCCGCACGCGCGTGCGACACCACCGCCACTGTTTCCAGTAGCAGCAGCGGACACGGCGGCGTAGCCAGCTTTCCAGTTCGGGGATCGGTCGGTAGTACTCGCTCAGGGCATAATAAGAACGTGAACTATCCCTGCACAACCGCTTCATTTACCCTACCTCCTGAACCGAGGGGCTTGGCTGTGTTGTGCCAGCTTGCCCAGAGGCTGAGCCTTGGATGAAGTTTCTGTTCGTCGGCTCGCAGGTTTGCACCTGGGCTTCCTTCAGACGGTTTCTCGCGAAACCGCCCTTGCCTTTGGCTAGTCGTTGTTGTTCAATTCCATTCATGGACGAACTTCAGTTCTCCGACAGGGGACTTGCACCCCATCAGTTCACGCCCATGCTGGGCGTACACAATACGTTGGAGCTGACGGCGATGACGTCCACCGGTTCGCTTCGCTCGAAAAAAATCGAACACGCCGCCGCTCAACTTTATAGTTGGGTTCATGGAGTTCGAGGGGATGTTGAGCGAGTGCCTATAAAATTGGGTTTTAGGGGTACGCTGGGGTATAATAAACACCCCAATTCACGATTTGCCCCTCTTTCAGGTTTTTGAATCCATCGCCGCTGATGGAGTTGTAATGCAAAAAGACATACGGCCCATCATCCTGCTCAATAAAGCCCCCTTTTTCGTATCGAACCATTTTACTTTTCCTTGTGGCATATCTCTGGACGTCCAGAGATCAGGGAACGAGGTCGGGGTCAATACGCTGGAGGAGCGCGTTGAGCATGGCTTGGACTTCGTGGCCGTGGGTTACGTGGAGGGTGGTGGCGGCGAGTTCCTGAGCATCGGTGAGTTTGAGGAGGCGGATGACTTCCTTGACGCGGGGGATGCTGGAGGCACCGACGCTGAGTTCGTCCACGCCCATGCCGACGAGGAGGGGGACGTAGAGGGGTTGGCCGGCCATTTCGCCGCAGACGGCGACGGGGATGTTGTTGTTGTGGGCGGCTTCGACGACGGAGCGGATGAGGCGAAGGATGGCGGGATGGGTGGGGTCGTAGAGTTGGGCGACTTTTTCGTTCACGCGGTCCACGGCCATGGTGTACTGGATGAGGTCGTTGGAGCCGATGCTAAAAAAGTCCACTTCCTTAGCGATCATTTCGGCGGTCAGTGCGGCGGAGGGGATTTCGATCATGGCGCCGATTTTAATGTCTTCGTCGAAGGGAACACCTTCGCGGCGGAGGTCGTTCTTGACGGAGTCGAGTAGGTCGTTAGCTTGGATGACTTCACTAAGGCCGCTGATCATGGGATACATGATCTGGACGTTGCCTTCAGCGCTGGCGCGCAGGATGGCGCGCAACTGGGCGGTGAAAATACTGACGTTGGCTAGGCAGAAACGGATGGCGCGAAACCCGAGGAACGGGTTCGACTCGGTGGACCCGTCTTCGCTGCGGAATTTGTCGCCGCCAATATCCAAGGTGCGGATGATGACGGGGTGGGGTTTAATAGCGCGGGCGACTTCAAGGTATTTCTCGTACTGTTCCTGTTCGGTGGGATAGTCTTTGCGATTGAGGTAGAGGAACTCGGTACGGAAGAGGCCGACGCCCTCGGCACCGGCTTGGAGAAGGTTGGGGACGTCGCTGGGCAGCTCGATGTTGCCGGCGAGGACGATACGGTGACCGTCGAGTGTCTCGGCGGGCAGGTTGCGTAAGGCTGCGAGGCGTTCTTCGACGCCGTGGTGTTTCTGTTCGATTTGGCCGTAGACGAAGAGGGTCTGTTGGCTCGGCTCGATGACGAGCGTGCCGCTGTAGCCGTCGAGCAATGCGTTTTGGCCGTCGTGGATGTGTAGGCTGACGTCGTGCAGGCCGACGACGGCGGGCAGGTTTAGAGAACGGGCGACGATGGCGGTGTGAGAGGTGTGGCTACCGACGTCGGTGGCGAAGCCGACGACGTTCTGGCGATTGAGCGAGGAGGTGTCGGAGGGGGAAAGATCGTTCGCGATGACGATGGTGCCGGGTGGAACTTTAGCAAGGCCGACGTATTCGCGTCCAAGGAGGTTGCGCAGGATGCGGTGGGCGACGTCCTGCACGTCGCCGGCGCGTTCGCGGAGGTAATCGTCAGGCAATGATTGGAGGGTGTGGATGTATTTGTGGATGACGTCGTGGAGGATGTGTTCGACGTTCTTGCGTTCGCTCTGGAGACGGCCCATGACGGGCTCGATGAGGGCGGGGTCTTCGGTGATGGAGATGTGGACGTCGAGGATGCTGGAGGGGGCATCGGAGCCGACGCCGTTGGCGATACGTTGCTGGAGTTCGTGGAGTTGCTCGCGAGTCTTGATGAGGGCTTTTTCAAAGCGGATGATTTCCTGGGGGATTTGGTCGGAGGTGATGTCGTATTCGGGGACGACTTCCTCGGCGGTGCGATAGACGAGGATATTGCCGCGGGCAACGCCGGGGGAGACGCCGATGCCTTGGAAGACGCGCTCGGTTGTAGCGGTGGCAGTCATTAATCTTCGTTGAATTTATGCAGGAAGAGTTGCTCCAAGTCGCGGGCGGCGGCTTCCGCATCGCGTCCATTGACGATGAGGGTCAACTTCGAACCTTGGCCAGCGGCCAACATCATGAGCCCCATGATACTCTTGCCGTTGACTTGTTCGCCATCTTTTTCGACGAGGATGTTGCTTTCAAACTTGTTAGCGACCCTGACGAAGAGGGCGGCGGGTCGGGCGTGGATGCCGAGCCGGTTGATAACCGTGCAGGCCTTCTTAACTTGGATGGTGGAGGCCATGGGGTCAGCGGATGGGGGAACGCATTCGTTCGATGAGTCGTTCGTTAAATTCACGGGCCGTGTTGTGGCCGAGGCTCTTGAGTTTCTGGTCGAGAGCGGCGACTTCGATAATGCGGGCGATGTCGCGACCCGGTCGGATGGGGATAGTGACGTGCGGTACGGAGATGCCGAGCATGTTGTATTGCTGTTGGTCCATGCCGACGCGATCCACTTCGCCGCTTTTGTTCCACTCCTGCAAGGTCACAACCATGTCGAGCCGTTTCTCGGGACGTACGCTGGCGACGCCGAAGATGGCGGGCACATTGATGATGCCGATGCCGCGGACTTCCATGTGGTAACGGGTCGTCTCCGGCGAGGCGCCGACCAGCTCGCGGTTTTCAATCAAGCGGAACCGTGTGACGTCATCGCTGACCAACGCATAGCCGCGCTCCAGCAGGCCGAGGACGGTCTCGCTCTTGCCGATGCCGCTTTCGCCGCGGATGAGCACACCCATGCCCATGATGTCCACCATCGATCCGATCTCACTGACCTGCGGAGCGAATTCCGTTTCCAGTGCAATGGTTGCGGCGTTGAGGAACTTCAGCGTCACGATGTGGCTGCGGAACAGGGGCACTTTTGCTGCCTCGAACTGTTGACGGACATAGGCGGGCGGGTTCAGGTTACGAGTGAAGACCAAGCAGGAAATTTTATGTTTCAACAACGCTTCGATGCGGCGGCTGGCTTCTTCCGCACCGAGGGACTTCAGATAACGCCATTCGGCACCGCCGATGACTTGGACTCGTTTGTGGGCGAAGTACTGGAAGAATCCCGCTAGACCGAGGCCGGGGCGGTGGACGGAGCCTTCCTCAAGCTTGCGCGAAAGGCCTTCGCCGCCAGCGACAAGGGTCATTTGTAGTTTCTGGGCATGATTCAGGTAGAACCGCTCGACGGTGATGACAGGCTGGGGAAGGGGATCGCTCATGTGAGGCTCGGTTGGATCAGGCCGAAATCGCCGCTCTTGCGGCGGTAGAGAACGTTGATCTTGTTGGCGTCGGCGTTGAGGAAAACGAGGAAGTGGCGGTGCTCGGCGAGTTCCAGCTGCAGCACAGCTTCGTCAATGGACATCGGCTTGACAGCAAACTGCTCGGTGCGGACGATATGGTGGCTGCCTTCCTCTTCGTGCAGGTCGTGGGTGAGTACGTGCTCGGCGAGGTGCATCAGTTCACCCTTGCGTGGGCGGTGGCTCTGGATACGGGCCTTGTACTTGTGCAACTGGCGGGCGACTTTATCCGCAACCTTATCCAGTGCGGCGTAGAGGTCCTCCTCCACGTCGCGCGCCTCGATGACGATATGGTTACCGCAGTGCAGTACTAACTCGGCGATATGGCGGAACTTGTCCACCTCCAGGATGAAATGCGCGCTCAGGATCCGCGGGAAATCAATCTCGATGTGCGCCAGCTTTTTCTCCGCGTACTCGCGGATTGACGGTGTCACTTCAATGTGTCGTCCAGTAACCGTGATCTCCATGAATCTTCTCCAGCCTCGTTCACATGCTGAACCGCGGTCCGAGGTACAGTTCACGGCTCTTCGGGTCGTTGATTAGGAAATCACTTGTGCCTTCCCTCTCGACCTTGCCTTCGCAGATCAGGTACGCACGGTCCACGATGGACAACGTTTCGCGCACATTGTGGTCGGTGACCAGTATGCCGAGTCCCTTTTGTTTCAATTCCGAAATGATCTGTTGCACTTCGTACACCGCGATCGGGTCCACGCCGCTGAACGGCTCGTCCAGCAACATCAGTTTCGGCGACGTGACCAGCGCCCGCGTAATCTCCAGCCGCCGGCGCTCGCCGCCGCTGAGCGTGTACGCCTTGTTCTTCCTCAGGTGAGTTATATCCAACTCCTCCAGCAGATAGTCCAGCCGATTCTTCCGCTCCTTCGCGCTCAACGACAGCGTCTCCAGGATCGCCAGGATGTTCTCCTCGACCGTCAACTTGCGGAACACGCTCGGCTCCTGCGCGAGGTAACCGATCCCCAACCGCGCCCGACGGTGCATCGGCGTGTGGGTGATCTCGCGTCCGTCAAAGAACACTTTACCGTCGTTCGGCTTCACAAGGCCGACAGTCATGTAAAACGTCGTCGTCTTACCCGCGCCGTTCGGCCCCAGCAGGCCAACGACCTCGCCGCGTTTGACGTTGATGTCCACGCCGTTGACCACGCGACGACCTCCGTAGATCTTCACCAGTGCTTCGGTGTGCAACAGAATATTGTTGTCGGCGTCGCTCATTCCGTTTTCTTCTTCTGCGCTTCCGGATAGATGATCAACTGCGAGCGGTTCGTGCTCGTCTGGTCCGTGTCAACCTCGACGTCCTGGATGCCGTTGCTCTGGATTAGAAACGTGATCCGTTGCCCGGCCCAGAGCGTCCCGCGCGCGTTCACCTTCGGGTCCAGCGTCAAGACCAGTTTGTGAGTCGTGATGGCGTACTCCGCGTGGCCGCCCGTGGCCTTCTCGTTGTTAGGCGTGGTGATGACCACGTGGCCGTCGCCGGTGACATTCGAGATCGAGCGGGCTTGGTCGAGCATCACCCACATGAGATCGGAGCGCAACGTCGCGCGCGGATTCACGGCAAGCACGTTGCCCTCGAAGAACACGACGTTGCGCGCGTACTCGAACTTCCAACGTTGGCAGGTGATCGTCGTCGGCTCGTTCGTCGCGCCCAGCGTCATGCCCGACGGCGGCGCGACGTTGGTTTGCGCCCACAACGACGCGCCGAGCAGCGCCGCCCCGAATAAAATTGTTTTCACGTTCTTCATTTCATCCAACCGCCGCTGCGCAACACCATCTGCGTGTTGCTGCGGATGTTCAAGACCGAATTGTTACCGTCCCACTCGCCGCCGATGCCTGTGATCACCATATTGTCCCGTTCCACCCGCACCGGCGCGTCCGTCAACGCCCGGTTGCGCGCCCGGTCCACCACACAGCGCGGCGAAGTGAACACCATCGTCACCTTGTTGCTGGAGTAAAACTCCACCCGCGCGTTCTCGATGTCCAACACGCCATCCGGCAACAACTGCGCCCGGTCGCCCGAAATCTTCCGGTGCAACACCCCGTTCGTGTCGCGGTCCGGGAACTCGAACTTCTCGATGTACCCCGTCGGCGCATTCGTGCCCGCGCTGCTCGGCGGCGGCGTCTTCTCGCAACCGACCATCAACAGCGGCAGCAGCACCAGGTACTTCGCGATCACCTTCTTCCAATCGCCGCGCGCCTTCAAGATCAACTCCACCACCTCGCGCACCGCGCCGTCACCGCCGCGCCGACGCGTTACATAATGCGCCACGGCCTTCGCTTCCGCAACCGCGTTGGCGACCGCCACCGCGCAGCCCACCCGGAACAAAACCGGAACATCCACCAGTTCGTCGCCGACGAACGCAATCTCCTCGGGCCGGAGATTTTCCTCGCGACACACCTCCGCCAACATCTCCGCCTTGTTGACCGGCGCTTGTTTGACGATCTTCACGCCGAGGTCCGCCGCGCGTTTCGTCGTCGCCTCCGACGGCCGGCCGGAAATGAAACCGACCAGCAGTCCCGCCCGCTGCGCCATCGCGATGCCGTGGCCGTCCTGCACATCGAACGACTTGAACTCCCGTCCGTCGTTGGTGAAATGGAGCTTGCCGTCCGTCAACACCCCGTCCACATCCATCAACAGACACCGCACCTGCTTCAGGCGGCGGCGGAGGGAAGCAGTGGACGATTTCATTAGGGGCATTTTAACAGAACTGCCGCCCCTGACAAGACCTACCGGACAGCCGCGTGAATCTCTCGCAGTGTCGCGAGCAACGACCTCACTTCCGACAACGGAATCTGGTTTGCGGCGTCGCTCTGCGCCTTGTTGGGACGCGGATGCGTTTCCATGAAAATGCCGTCGCAGCCCGCCGCCACCGCCGCGCGCGCCAGCACTGGTGCCATTCGACGGTCGCCGCCGGTGACTTTGCCAGTCGCGCCGCCGCCGGGCATCTGGACGCTGTGCGTGGCGTCGAACACCACCGGCCAGCCAAACTCGCCCATCATCGCCAGCGATCGCATGTCCACGACGAGGTTACTGTAGCCGAACGATGAGCCGCGCTCGGTAAGCAGGATGCTCTTGCCGCCGGCTGCGGTGACCTTGGCGATAGCGTGCCGCATGTCCCACGGCGCTAGGAACTGGCCCTTCTTGATATTGACGCATCGCCCCGTCCGCGCCGCCGCTTGGATCAAATCCGTCTGTCGGCACAGAAACGCCGGGATCTGGAGCACATCGCAGATTTCCGCTGCCGGTTTGCATTGTGCGATCTCGTGAACGTCCGTCAATACCAGCACGCGGAGTTGACGCTTCACTTTGGCGAGGATGGCAAGGCCGCGTTTCAGGCCGGGGCCGCGGAAGCTGTCGCCTGCGGTGCGGTTGGCCTTATCGAAGCTCGACTTGAAGATGAATGGCAGCGCTAGTTCTGCGCAGACTGCCGCGAGCGTCTCGGCGGTTTCAAGCACGACCTTCTCGCTCTCGATGACGCACGGTCCCGCGATGATGAACAGCGGCGCGCGCGCGCCGCCGATGGTGAGTTTGCCGACTGGGATGGTTTTGGACACGACGGAGAGATACAGCAGGGCGTTGCTGTTCGCAAGAAGGAATGATACACTCCGCGCTGCTATGGCTCTTATCAAATGTCCGGAATGCGGAGGACAAGTCTCCACCGAGGCGACAACCTGTCCGTCTTGCGGTTTTCCCGTCGGCACAAAGAAAGCCGCGCCCAGTAACAAACCCTTGCTGGAGATTCGTCCATCATGGTGGGCGTACTTCTGGCTCCTCGTCTTCGCGTGGCTGCTCATTCCGCTGCTCATCGCTTGGCTGCGACGGCAATCCGAACTGTTGCGTGTGTACGAGGACCGCGTCTCTGTCGAACGCGGCATCTTCACGAAGTGCTACCGTGAGTTCTTCATCCGCGACATCCGCTCCATTGACGTTGACCAGGGCCTCTGGGGCCGGATGGTCGGCATCGGCGACCTCACCATCTCCACTGCCGCCACCGTCGAAGCCGACGAAACGTTGTGCGGACTGCACGACCCGAAAGCGATCCGCGATCTCCTCATCGCGCGAAGACAAGGCGCGTGAACGTAACGTTGGCCATCCTGTTGGCGGCGGCTCTGCCGACGTTCGACGATTTTCGCGAAGCCGACCGTGCCCGTCGCGAGTCGCGCCAGTGGCAATCGGAGGCAACAGGCCGCCTGATGCAGATCGAGCCGGTACGAATCCTCGACGTGGCGAAGAGGCACAAGGCCGACTGGGAACTCCAGTGGGGCGTTGCCGAACTGCTCACCGACTGGAAACAGAAGCGACCGCATTTCGAAGCCGCGCTCGCCGCCAGCGGCACCAACACAGTCATTGCCATCCGCTTTGCCTGCGCCGCCGCAACCGAAAGGCAGGACGAACTGGCGCTCAAATGGCTCGATTATTGCCAGCACCACGACAAGACAAACAACGTCCCCTGGCTTGCCGAGCTTTGGGTCCTGCAGGCGCAAGGCGAGTCCGACCGTTTCGAGCCGACCGGCGCCGGTCCCGTGTTCCGTGATTGTTCCGGCGACGCCGCGCGCGCACGGATCCGCGTGCTGGAGGCCGCTGGGTACTCGAAGTACGCGGCGCGGCGCATCGGGTTCCTGCCGAAACTCTACGCCATTCAGATGGCGCAGGACCTCCGCCGGGGCAAACACGCCGAGTATGTCCAGCAATTTCTCCTCAACACCGCTAAGGCGATGCAGACCGACCCGACGTTTCTCGTGACGGAACTGGCCGGGGAATCGTTGGAGAGCACCATGTGGGGACGACAGAAGGATTCGCTGACGAAAACGACGCGACAGGACGAGTTGGCGACGCGTCGCACCGCGCTGGGAGACTTGATCCATGAAATGGAACGGCGCGTCGAGACCGCCACGGAAGAACGGATGGTCCAGTACTTCGACGATCTCCTGTTGGTCGGCGAAGTCGAGGCCATGCGGCTCCTCGGTCGCGACCTCAGCCGGCCGCTGCGGCGATAACGCGGATTAGGCGCATCTCGGCACTGCCCCGGTCGTAAACACATCTGGTGTAGTGTGCGCTGTCACCAGCGCACCGGGTCCCGCCGTTCCGCAATGATTGTGCCACGGTAGAATACTTCCCGGTTTTTCAAGCCGAATTTTCCTCATCTCGCCGCCGAGTTGGCTACTTTCGCGACGGTCATGGGGCATCTGACGACAAAATGCCCTCATACGGCGGTCGAATGCCCTCATTTGGCGACAAAATGAGGGCATTTCGCCGCCAAATAAGTCGGTTTTCTCATGAAGTCTGTCAACACAACGTCCGAAACATCAAATAGTTAAGCTAAAAAGGAGATAGTCATGGCCAAAGCCATAGTAAAACTGAGTTTGCAACAGCTCGATGTTGCCCAGAAGATCGCTTCCGCACGGGCGTATATCAAGGCAATGTTCTCTCCTTATCTCTCTGCCGGTAATACGTTCTTGACCCCGCCGCCGAAAAGCCGAACACTCGCCAACGTCAATAACCGAACAGATGACGTTCTTGCAAAACTTCTTTTAGTGGATGGCGATTGGAGTGGAGATGGCGAGCCGAAGGTGTGAAAACAGTTTTTCCAG
>CAIKAP010000199.1 GCA_903825435.1 uncultured Verrucomicrobiota bacterium | reverse complement strand
CATCGGGGAGGTTTTGAGGAACTTCTTCAGCGCCTCGACGAGTTCGACGACGCTGGCGTTGGGGCAGGTGTCAATGAACTGGTGATAGGTGGCGTCCACGTCGGCTGTCCATTCCCACGTGTCGGTGAAGGCGTGGAACTGGGCTTGGCTGTCCGCGCCGCTGGTTTCCTTGAACAGGACGTTGTAGTTGGCGTTGGAGTTGAACGGCGGGTCGAGGTACTCGAGGTCAACGCAACTGTCCGGAAAAACTTTTGTGTCGCGCAGCCATTTCAGATTGTCGCCGAATAGCAACCGGTTCATGCGGCGCAGTGTAGCAAGCGCGTCGGTCGAAGCAAGTCTGAGCTGATGTTCCGGTTTTGTTCCGGCTGGGTTTTGTCAGGCACGGATCGCGGCTAGATACTCACGCAACGCTTGTTCCTGGCGGAAGAAATCGTGCGGCGGGCCGCCGTAGGGCGCCTTGAAGTAGAGACTCAGCCATTTCTGGTTGCCGGTTTCGCCGCGACGGTGCGCGAGCGCGATGAACCGGCAGAGGTCGAGACACATCGGCGCGGCAAGGATCGAGTCGCGGTACTGGGCGCTGATGCGAAACTGGATCGGCAGGCCGAGGAAGCCGTCGGCCTCGATGTAATCCCAACTTTCCTTCGTGTCGCCGCGCGGCGGGAAATACTCGATGCGGACGGTGTGGTGCGGCTCGTAGCCGAGCATCTCGCCGAGCAATTTCGTCTTGTCGCGGATCTTCGCGGCGCCGAGCACCGGGTCCCCGACAATCTTGCCGTCTTCGTTGCCGAGCAGGTTGGTCGAGTACCAACCGGTGATGCGGAACGCACGGTCGCGCAACGCGGGCGCGAGCACCGACTTCAGCCACGTCTGCCCCGTCTTGCCATCGCGCCCGGCAAACGGCACGTCGCGCAGGGCACGTTCGCCGCAATCATTCGGCGTGAAGTTCACGAACGGGCAGCCGTGTTTGGCCGCGAGCCGGGCGTACTGTTTCGACGCGGCGTGCTGCCCGGTCGGCAGCAGGTTCAGCACGACGACAGTGTCGAGCTTGTGTTCGCGTCGGAATGCCGCGATCCGGTCCGCGCCAACAGCCCACGGTTTGAGCGCGGCGAGTTCGCGTCGGACTGGCTTGAGTTTGCAGGGGCCGACGACGGCGTTGCGGAGCGCGGCGGCGTGAAGGTTTTCGCTGCGCAGGTCCCACCCTGCAAAGACGATGTCGTTCCAGCGGGCGAGCGCATGGGATTTTGCGAACGGTTCGGAGAGGAGGGCGAGCGGTTGTGTGAGTCCGCGGCGCAAGAGCGCGGTACCGGCAACCATCGTGGAGGCAACGGCGCCGTCGAGTCCCGCGATGCAGATGCCGAGTTTTTTGTTCATGGCTGGAAGGTCCATTTGCCGCTCTGCCGGTAGTAGGCGATGGGGTTGTGGAAACAGAGTTGCTCGATCTTGTCGCGCGGGTAGCCGCGACGTTTCAACTCGACGGCGAGTTTCGGGACGCTGAGCGGGTCGGAGACGCCCCAGTCGGCGCTGGAGTTCACCATCAGGCGATCAACACCGTATTGCTCGACGATGTTGGCAGCGCGCTCAACGGTGAGTTTGGTGACAGCGTAAATGGTCAGGCCGCGCCACCATTGTGTGCCTTCGTACAGCGGCATGGTCTCCTCGGTGTTGTGGTCGAGGAGCGTCTTCGATGGGTCCATGCCTTCGTCGGCGACGATCTTCAGCGTGCGCTCGACCCCGAGCTTCTTGTACTGGTGCGGGAGGTGGATAATGACCGGGAGGTTGTGCTTCTTCGCCAGGTGGAGTTGGTAGCGGAAGGCGAACTCCTCGGCGTCGGTCTGGCGGTCGAGTCCGATTTCGCCGATGCCGACGACGGTCTCGCGCTGGCAGAACTTCTCGACCATCGGCAACACTTCCTTCGCGAGCGGCTCGTTGTTGGCCTCGCGCGGGTTGAGCGCGATGGTGTTGAAATGCTCGATGCCAAACTGCCGGGCGCGCTGTGTCTCGAAGCCGATGATGTGCTCGAAGTAGTCCATGAACGTGCCGGCGCTGGTGCGCGGCGAACCGAGCCAGAACGACGGCTCGACGACGGCCTCGACGCCGGCTTCGGCCATGCGTTCGTAGTCGTCGGTGACGCGCGTGACCATGTGGGTGTGGGGATCAATGAGTCGCACGGCGGGATCGCTCCGCTTAGAACAACGGTGGGGGCTGGCCGCCGCCGATGAGTTGCTGGAAACGCGGGTTGAACCGCAACGGGGCGAGGCGCTGGTCGCCGCGGGCTTGGTCGCGCAGTTGCGGTGTGATCTGGATGGCTTTCTCCAGCGCGTCGAGGGCTTCGTTGAGGGCGTTTTGATTGGCGCGGATGATGGCGACGGCATAGTGGGCCTGGCTGTCGCGCGGGTTGGCGGCAAGAATGCGCTGGAGCGTGCTGAGGGCGCGGTCCACCTGGCCAACCTGAAGGTAGGTCTGCGCGATGACGATCAGCTCGGTGCCGTTGAGATCAGCTTGGGCAAGGCTGGTGTCGCAAAGCGCCACGATCCGGTCGAACTGTCCGGCGCGGGCATACGCTTGGGCGAGCTGCATGAACAACTGGATATTGCGCGGGTCGGTGCGGCGGGCCGCTTCGAGATTGACGATGTCTTCGCGGGCTTTCTTGGCGCCTTCGAGCTGGTGTCGGGCTTCCTTGATCTTGACGTTGAGCGGGTCGAGTTCTTCGAGCGCCTTGAGTGTCTCGATGGCTTTGTCCACCTGGCCGAGTTCCATATAGAGCTGGGCGCAACGGAAACTTGCTTCGGGACTTTCAGCACAAAGGCGCTGGGCCTGTTTGTAGGCGTACTCGGCCTCGGCCACGAGACGTCGGTTGGCATAGACGCCGCCGATGGCGGAGCGGAGTTTCGAGAACGTCTTCTGCGCGTCGGTGTCGCGCTGGAATTCGGGGCGCGCCTTGAACTCGGCTTCAAGTTTGTCCCAATAGGCGCGGTCGCGCTTGATGATCATGGACCAGAGCGCGGGGTTCTGGTCGGGAGCGGGCAATGGCTCCTTGTTGATCTTCATAATGATGCCGGCGGGTTCGAGGTAGGGATACATCCACGGGATGACGTAGCTTTCCTCGACGTAGAAGGAGTGTTTGGCTTTGTTGTTGTCGAAGATCCACTTCGTAAGGATGCCGTTGATGTTCATCACACCGGCGACGCCTTTGACGCTGACGCGGCCGTCCACGACCTCGACCTGTTCTTCGGGGGATGGGGCGCGGTTGCGCAGGCCGTTGACGTATTCCTGAAAGGCGCGCTGGACATCGAGTTCGCTGGGGATCCAGATCGGATCACGCGGATACATGGTTTCGCGGTCGAGTGTGCGCCACGCCCAACCGAGCTGGCGGTTCTGCCAGGCGGGCCGGTTGGTGAGCGTGGTGGGGTTGTTCCAATCGGGCCGCGAGTAATCGTAGTGGTCGCGGATGTAGCTCATGTAGGTTGAGTCGGCCAACGCGTTCTGCGTGATGATGTACACGTCGCGACGGTCGAAGTTGCGGCCACCCTGCGGGTCAAAATGCGAATCGTTGAATCGGTCCTTCGCCTTGGCGCGGCTCTCGCAGAAGATCATGTATGTCGGCACGAAACGGCCGGGATCGGTGCCGCCGTAGAGCACGGCGTCTTTGTCCATCGGCGGGTACTCGCCGCCGGGATAGAACATCCGATAGCCAAACTGGTAACCGAAGTCATGTCCACGTTGCTCGCACAGCACCCAGTTGCGATAAAATGGAATGAACGGCAGCAATAGCAGCAGCGCGCCTGCAACCCAGATCGTCGAACGGGGTAATCGTTTTATGCGCACCGCTGCGGCGGCCAGCCCAAACGCCAGTCCGTAACCGACCATCATCGCGAAGAACCCATGCGCCGGCGCGAAGAACTTAATAGCAATCTCCTGAGTCTGGCGGTCCAGTTGTGGATTGATGATCATTATCAGCCCGATGCTGGCAGTCAGGAACGCCGTCCACACGAAAAGCATCCACGCCCGGCCGCGCGCCCGTAGATCGCGAAACGCCAGCACGGGCAAACCGAGAGACACCACGCCAAGCAGCAGCACGTTGATCGCGTTGCTAATCGTCTTTCCCAGCGTTGCGATTCCGCCGCCCTTGGAGCCACCCATGTCGAAGATGAACGAGTATTGCTTTATCAACGAGGTAGTAAACAGATTCAACTGGATGAAGAACTCGCGGCTGAAGATGGACTGCGGGTGCAACCGTTCGTACTGCCCGCGGGTGATATGGTGCAGGAAGCCTTGGGGCGTGCGCGTGTAGCCCCAGTTCATCGGCGGATTCGTTGCCGACGTGATCGGCATGTACGCATAAAACCCGACGCCGATCAGAAAGAACAGCGTGCATAACAGCACCCGCCATCCATTTATCAGCCGGCGCATCCACGCGTACACCAAATACCACACGCCCAACACCGTCAACAGCACCGCCACCGCCTCCAGTGGCAACGACCCTACCAGCGGCACCGCCATGAACTCCTTGATCATCCGCATTCCCGTCCACGCCATCACAAACGACCACGCCGACGCCGACAACAGGATCGCCACCACCAGTTCCATCACCACCTTGAAATAGCTGACCCGTGTCAACACACCCAGCACGCTGGAGGCCACCCACCACAACAATGCGATCTTCACGAAGTCCCCCAGTAACTGATGCACCCCCTCACCTGTCACGCCAAGGCTCACCAGCCGTGCGCCGAACTCGCCCCAATTCGACATCACCCACACCCGTACTGATTGCGGCAGTCCCGCCCCCAACTGCAATAGCACCACCATCGTCACCAACCCGCCGAGCGAAGGAATCCAGTCCCATCTCAGTGCGTGCAGAGCCGCGTCTTTGAACGCTTGCAGCTTGTTTACACCCCAGGCATCCAGAAGCTCCAGTGCGATCGCCCCGACCAGGAACGGTGCCACCATCACCATGATCGTCTGGTGATTGCTGATGCCAAGGGCAAACACCAAAATCGTCACGTACAAAAAACCGTGCCGCTGTGGACGCATCATCCACGCGAAGAACGTGCACGCCGTCATAATGAACATGAACACGTTAAGCACCCGCATCTCCGGCACGCACGCCCAAAGCCACACGCCACGATTGAACCCAAACGTCAACGAAACCGCCGCACCGACCGTTAGTGCGATCCAGTGTTTCAGGGCATCGCCGATCTCGTCCGCCCACGTCAACGACCGGAACAGCACCATGATGCTGCGCGACATCAACAGACACAGCACCCCTACCACCAGAGCACCTGTCAACACCGACATCAGGCAGATCTGCCACGCCGGATTGCCGAACGGAATCAAGTGCCGCCACACCCAGCCCATCAACGCCCACAGCGGATACCCCGGTGGGTGCGGCACACCGAGATTGTACGCGCCCGTCACCAGTTCACCCGAGTCCTGCAACGTCACCTCCGGCGACATATCGTACAGGAACCGTGCACCTACTATCAAAAACGCCGCCCCTGCCACCGCCCAGTCACGCCATTTGAACAAGTGCGGTAGATGCGCCGATGGATCCGTAGCATTGACTGGCTGTTCCATCTGCGCCGGTTTTTGTTCCGATTTTGCAATGGACGGTTGGGACTGGGGTTGTGGACGATTCTGTTTTGCCATGACTTAAAATCCTTAATGACGGAAATGACGAATCCCGGTAAATACCATCGCCAGGTTGTGTTCGTTGGCTGCGGCAATCACCTCGGCATCGCGCACGCTGCCGCCGGGCTGGATCACCGCCGTCGCGCACGCTTCGGCTGCGGCGATCACGCCGTCGGGGAACGGAAAAAAAGCGTCGCTGGCAACGACGCTGCCCTTCAGAGACAGCCCCGCCTCCTTCGCTTTCCAGACGGCAATCTTGGAGGAATCCACGCGACTCATTTGACCCGCACCGACGCCGAGCGTTCGACAAACTTTGTCGTCCGCGCCCGCGAACACAATCGCGTTGGACTTCACGTGTTTGACGACGCGCCAGCCGAACAACAGCGCGTGCCGTTCCGCCTGTGTCGGCTCGCGTTTGGTGACAACCTTGATCTCGTCGGCCGACACCAGCCGCGTGTCGCGGTCCTGCACGAGCATGCCGCCGATGACCGAGCGGACAGCCAGTCCCGCCGCGGGCAATGCGAGTTGACGGATCAGCCGCAGGTTCTTCTTCTTCTGCAAAATCGCCAGTGCGTCCGGCAGGAATTCCGGCGCAACGATCACTTCGCTGAAAATTTCAGCAATCGCCTCGGCAATCGCAGCATCGATCGGACGGTTCACCGCGATGATGCCACCGAACGGCGCCTGTTTGTCGGTCTCGTATGCCAAACCCCATGCCTGCCGCAACGACGGTGCGCTGCCGACGCCGCAGGGATTCGTGTGCTTGAGGATCGCGACCGTCGGCTCCGAGAACTCCGCCGCCAGTTCCGCCGCCGCGGTCAGGTCGAGGATGTTGTTGTAGGAAAGTTCCTTGCCGTGGAGCTGCTGGAAATATTTTCCGAAGTCGCCGTAAAGCGCGGCTTTCTGGTGCGGGTTCTCGCCGTAACGCAACGCCTGCACCTTCGGCAGCGAGAGCGTCAGCGTGTCCGGCAATCCGCCGGTTCTGCCGAGGAACGCCGCGATGGCGCCGTCGTACCGGCTCGTCGTCGCGAACACTTTCAACGCGAGCTTCGAGCGCAGTTCGGGCGTCGTGTCGCCGTTATTCGCGCGCATCTCCGCGAGGACGGCGGCGTAGTCAGCCGCGTCCACGACGACGGTGACGCTGGCGTGGTTCTTCGCCGCGCTGCGCAGCATCGAGGGACCGCCGATGTCGATGTTCTCGATGGCCTCGTGCAGTTTCACGTCCGGCTTGGCGACGGTCTTCTCGAACGGGTAGAGGTTCACGACGACAAGGTCAATCGGCTTGATACCGTGCTTGGCGGCGGCAGCCTCGTGCTCGGCGTTGCCGCGGATGCAGAGCAGCCCGCCGTGGACCTTCGGGTGAAGCGTCTTCACCCGGCCGTCCATCATTTCCGGGAACCCGGTGAACTCGCTGATCTCGATGACCGGCACGCCGGCGTCCTTGAGCGCGCGAGCAGTACCGCCCGTGGAAATGATCTCAACACCGAACCCGGCCAGTTCGCGGACGAACTCGACGAGGCCGGTTTTGTCGGACACACTGACTAAAGCGCGTTGGATTCTGCCCATAGTGCCGCGCACACTAGCGGAATCCGCCCTGCGTATCAATCACTTTGCGCAGATGTAAAATGAGCCACGGAACACGGCGGTGTCGCCGATTTTGGACGTCAGCGTGACACGCTTGGGCCGTTTCGCCAGCTTCCGGAACAAATCCGGAACAGAACACTCGGCCACGAAATCCGCACGGATCGGCTTGAGGAACTTCACCTCGGACCGGTACACCATCACGTCGGCCTTCGTCCCCTGCTCTTTCAACAGCGCCGTCACCAGGCACCACGGCGCCAGCACCAGCGCGCTATAGATCGTCCCGGCGAAGGCAGTTCCTTTGTCGTTGCGGTTCGGCGCGAGCGGGACGTGAACCCGAACGGTGTGGGGCGGCAGGTACTCGATGCGGAACCGCATCGCCTTGGTCAGCGGGATCTGGCGGGTCAGGTTCACTCGAACTTCAACTCCGGGGATTCGACGCGGGTCATCTTCCAGCCGTTGTCGATCTTGCGGAAGAACAGGCGGACCCGTTCGGCGTTTAATTCAGTCTCACCGCCGCCGGTGCGTTTGGTGAGGACTTTGGCGACGAGCGTGGCCTGCGCCTTCTGTCGGTCGTCGGTAATCTGGATGGCCATGTCGCTGATGTGGATGAACAGGGCCTCGTATTGCGAGCGCGTGGCCCGGATCATGCCGAGCAAGGTGGACTTGTCCAGTCCACGGTCGTCGCCGTAGTCACCCGCAACGCAGTCGGCGAGCACGAGCGTCTTGTTCTTTTCGACGGCGTTCACCATCGTGGCGACGAGCTGTTTGATGCGGGTCTCGTCGGTCACGAAGATCCGTTGCCAGCCGTACCACGCCAGCCACGCCACCAGCCCGACTGCCGCTGCTCGCAAAAGCCATTTCATTTCATCACCTTTGCCATTTCCAGAAGGAACAATCGCCGTAGCGCGTCATAGCCCTGCTCGTTGGGATCCTCGACGTTGCCAAAATACCAGCATTGCGAGACGGAGGCCATGATGCCGTGACCACGAAACGCTGCGTAAGCATCCACAAGATGGACGTTCGGCCGTTTCGTGTTAACGCGGGCGATGATGTCGTTGTATGCGGTAAGAATCTTCACGCCGTCTTGCCAGTCCGGCAACGACACAGCCGAGGTACGGATACGTCCCGTGCCGTCACTGGGGTCGTAGATGTTCGCAAGGAAGATGTGACATCCGCCGGGAAAACGCTGCGTAACGCCATCCAGAATTGCGTCCAGCCGCTTCTCGAAGTTCGCAATCCATGGCTGCGCCTGCTCCCAGCTCGCGCCGAACATCGCGCCCTCGTGCGGCGCGTTACGTCCGTAGTCGTGGATGAGATCGTTGCCGCCGGTGGTGATCACCACAAGGCCAAGAGTGTTGGTCGGCTGCACCTCCAGATGCGGGAGTTGCTTCTCCAGCAAATGCAGGCTTGTGCTGCCTGAGACCGCCAGATTCCGCGTGACCAAGTTTGGCAACACCTTCGAGAGGCAAGTACCACGCATGTCGGCAGACTCATCGTCCGGATTCCTCGCCAGACGATCAAAATACGAATATCCGCGTCGTGCTCCAAAACCAGCCGTCACGCTGTCGCCTAACCCGACGAAAAGCACCGGCTGCGTTGTCCACGTCTGCGTGAATGCGTCGTGCGAAACAGGCGATTTGTCAGGCGAATGGCTGCACGCTGCTGCCAGCGCCACAACCAATAGCCAGACCGTGTGCCGCCATTTCATGATTTCCATCTTCCATGCCAGATCAGGCGGCCAATGACAAGCCGCGTGGCGACAAAGCCGCGCCACGTCTCCATGCCGCCCTCGGCGCGGTTGTCGCCCATCGCGAACACGCGGCCCGGAGGGACGTTGGTGACGGTGAATTCCCAGTCGGAGTTGGCAGTCGTGTACGGCTCGGGCATCGGCGCGCCGTTCAGTTGCACCGCGCCGCAATGCACCGCCACCCTCTCGCCGGGCAGGGCAATGACGCGCTTGATGAAATACACCGGCGGATCGTCGGCGGTGCGGAACATCACGATGTCGCCACGACGGGGCTGGTATTGATAGACGCGCTGCATCAGGCAGAGGTCCCACGAGCGCAACGTCGGCGACATGCTTTCGCCGACAACCACGAACGGCTTGACCACAAAGCGAGTCAGCAAAAACATCGCCGCCGCCACTGCCAGCATCGCGAGGAGGATTTTCGTACGCCGTTTCATGCCGGCGGCATCCTACCGCACTGCGCTTGACATCGCAACGGCTAGCGGCTACTCATGACGCCATGAAACAACTCCTCTTCTCCCTCGTTGTCGTGCTGGTCGCCACCGTCACGGTGCGCGCCGCCGACCTGACCGCCGACCAGATCACGAAGGGCCAAAATATCTTCACGACCGGCTGCCTGAAATGCCATCCGCGCCACGGCGGCACGATCGCCCCGAAGGCGTACACCGACGCGAAATGGGGCAAGTGGCTCGACAAGATGATGCCGATGTCCAAGCTCCAAGGCGACGACAGGGCGTTGTTGACCGAGTACCTCGCCGCCGTCCGCCTCGGTAAAGCCGAACTGCCGAAGGCCAGCGCCACCGCCGGCAAGGGCGGGAAACACAACGAAAAATAGCTCGCCCCGCGTTCAGCGGATGTGCAACGTCTCGCCGCCGTAATTCAAACCGAGCGGAACAATCTCGACGGCTTTACGGCCGCCATCTTTCCGGATCGAACCGGCGAGCCACGCATCGAAACCGTTTTGCTTCGCCACCGCGACGCAACGCGACGCGTCGCCAGGCGCGACGTACACGGCAAAACCGACGCCCATATTAAATGTGCCGTACATTTCGCGCATGTCGAGTTGCGCGGCTTGACGAATCATGTCGAAAACCGGTTGCGGTTCCGGGACGCTTTCGATCCGGAACAAAGCCGGAACATCGAGCCGCATCAATTTCCGCCAGCCGTGACCGGTCATGTGAACAGCGTATTTTAATTTCACTCCGGCTTGCTGACATGCGGCGACAAAGCCGACGTAAATTACCGACGGATCGAGCAGCGCCTCGCCGTAACTGCGACCGTCCACCAATTTCGTCAGATAACCTTGCGGTAAACGTTCGGCCAGCGCGCGGCAAAGTGTGAGGCCGTTGGTTTGCACGCCGCTGCTGGCGAGAAAAATTATCGCGTCGCCGTCGGTAATATCACCAGCGATGCGATTTGATTTCGGCGCGATGCGACCGAGCGCGGAGCCGCCGAGGACAACCGTACCGGGCGTGATCATGCCTTTGAGCGTCTGCGTTTCGCCGCCGCTCCAGACCGCGCCGGATTGACGGCAGCCTTCGGCGAATCCGTCGGCAAGATCGGCGGCGCGGCGTTCGTCGGCGAAATAATTGTTGTCGCCGACACCGGCGTACATCGCGATGCTCAGCGGCAACGCGCCGACGGCGCAAAGGTCGTTAGCGATGGTAGCGACATCATCAATCGCGGTGTTCCGGTAAAAACTTTTCCCGGTGAGTTGGTACATCGCGTCGGCGACGAGAATTTTTGTGCCGAGCGCTTCCTCGACGTGCGCGAGATATTCCGTCGGCGTCTCGATAAGATATGCGCTCTCGCCGCGGATGCCGCGCGGTTCGGTCGTGCCGTGCCGGGCAAGATTGCCGACGGTAGTGGCGGCAGCGCGCTGGCAGGCGCGTTTGAACGTGTCGAGAATATCGTAGTCAACTCCGGCAGCTTTGTAGTCGAGCGTGGACATGGCACACAGTGTGGCGAAATCCAGGATGAAAAGCAAGGCATGGTGTGGTGGTGTAGCGGCGCTTCTGTGAAGCGCCGATGGGTGTGGTTGTTGTTTTCCCTCATCCCCTGCGCTTCACAGAAGCGCAGCTACAACGGCTGTTACATTATGCACGGTCAATCTCCACGATTTCTCCTTGATATGGCCATTCCTCAGCCCGCATCACCAATCCGGCTCGAACCGGATTTTTGCGTACATACTCCCATTTCTGATTATAGCTTTCATCGTTTCGCAAAAGATGATCGAAGAAACCGCGCTGCCATCGGTTCGGTTCTGGAATCAGTTTTCGTTTGAGCATCCGCACCCACTGTGACAAGTCGAACTCCGTCGGACCACAGACGAACAGGTGAAGATGGTCGGGCATCAACACATATCGTCCGACGGCGATGTTGCGTTCCCGATGTCCACGTTCAGCAAACTCACGCAGTGCGGTGTGGACAATGTCGTTGGCAAGCAAAGGAAGACGATTGATTGTGTAAATGGTGATGAAAAACACCGGTGCATCATGTTGATGAAAAATTGCCGCAAGTCGAGGTGGCCTGCCCGTTCCGTGTGTCATGTTTGAATTGTAGAATTACAGTGATGTTTATATGCCAAGTGCGAATTTCCGCACGACTGCGCTTCACAGAAGCGCAGCTACAACGATAAGCTTACCACAAGAAATTTAGAGCAGTGGTCGTTGTTTATCTTCGCGGACGAGGTCGGAGACGGTGGAGCGAACGCGATGTTGTTCCATGCCGAATTTGTTCATCTCGTCGTCGAGCGGTGACGGATAGCGGCCGCTGTAGCAGGCGCCGCAAAAATCGTTGGCAGGAAAACCGGTCGCGGCGACCATACCGTCGTAGGAAAGATAGCCGAGCGAGTCGGCGCCGAGGAAATCGCGGATCTGGTCGAGCGAATTATTGGCGGCCATGAGTTCTTTGCGGGTCGGAAAATCAATGCCGTACGGACACGGCCACATGTGCGGCGGACAACTGACGCGCATGTGAACTTCTTTCGCACCGGCTTGGCGGAGCGTGGTAACGCGCGAGCGGGCAGTGGTGCCGCGCACGATGGAATCGTCAACGACGACGACGCGTTTGCCGCGAACCATTTCGTTGATGAGATTTAATTTTACGCGGACCGCGAAGTCGCGGATGAGCTGGCTCGGTTGGAGAAATGTGCGGCCGATGTAGTGATTGCGGACGAAGGCATTGCCGTACGGGACACCGCTGGCTTCGGCGTAACCCATCGCGGCCCAGTTGCCGGAGTCGGGCACGGGGATGACGAGGTCGGCGGCGACGGGATGCTCGCGCGCGAGCGTGCGACCGAGGGTCGTGCGGACTTCGGCGACGTTGCGTCCGAAAAGATTGCTGTCGGGACGCGCGAAGTAAATGTACTCGAAGATGCAGAAGGCGTGCGGCTGTTGCGTGCCAGCCCAGGGATTGACGGAGTGGAGACCGTTTTTGTTGATGAGGATGATTTCGCCGGGCGCGATGTCGCGGACAAATTCAGCCTGGATGAGATCGAGCGCGCAGCTTTCGCTGGCGAGAACGTAGGCGATGCGATTGGCGCTGCCTTCGACGCCGGTGACGGGAAGTTTGCCGAGAACGAGCGGACGAAAACCGTACGGATCGCGGACACCGATCATTTCGTCCTCGCCCATGATGATGAGCGAGTAGGCGCCTTGAAT
Organism: uncultured Verrucomicrobiota bacterium; assembly: GCA_903825435.1. Lineage (GTDB taxonomy): Bacteria > Verrucomicrobiota > Verrucomicrobiia > Palsa-1439 > Palsa-1439 > CAIKAP01. Next base: position 53,197 of record CAIKAP010000199.1, on the reverse strand, counting down.
TCGTTTCATCACCGCTTCGAGCGAGTGGACACGGTCGCCGTCGAAGGGACGCGCGAGAAGATGCAAGATGATTTCGCTGTCGCAGGTGGTTTGGAAAATGGAACCGCGCTCTTCCAACTCGCGACGAAGGCGGGCGGCGTTGGTGAGGTTGCCGTTGTGGCCGATGGCGATCTGGCCGCGCGCGCAATCCACGACGAGCGGTTGCGCGTTCTTAATCGTCGAGCTGCCGGTCGTCGAGTAGCGGACGTGGCCGAGCGCGAGATGTCCCGGCAACGCGCGGAGCGTACTCTTGTCGAAGACCTGCGCGACAAGGCCCATGCCTTTGTGCGTACGCAAATCAATGCCGTCAGACGCGGTAATGCCCGCGCTTTCCTGGCCGCGATGCTGAAGCGCGTACAAACCATAATACGTCAGTTCAGCGGCGTTCGGATGGCCGTAGATGCCGAATAAACCGCAATAATGCCGCGGTTGCATGTTGTCGTCAGAGTTCATGGCGTGAAAAAATGTCTGTGGGTTCCCAACCGCATTTTTTCATAAACCAACTGCGCCAAAATAGCAAGCGTTCCGGCTCGCTTGCGATGGAAGAAGCTTGCGACGGAAGAATGTTGTGTTAGGTTGGTCTTGCGAAAGGAGAACGCATCAATGAAACAGTATCTAGGGATAGGTCTCGCCTGCCTGCTCGGAATGAGTGTGCTGACGGGCTGTAGCAAGAGTGGAGTGAACACCGGTAAATTGGAGGGTAGTTTCAACTCCGCACAACCGGCCACCAAGAGCAGCGTGGACGCCGCCGTTGCCGCCATTCAGGCGGGCAACTACACCGACGCCTTGGCGAAACTTCAAGCCCTCGGAGCACAGGCCAAGTTGACACCGGAACAGCAGCAAGCCATTCAGGATGTCATCGCCCAAATCCAGAAGCAACTGACCGCGCAAGCGGAAAAGGCGCAGAAGGATGCCGGCAACGCCCTCGGCGACCTGCAAAAATCGATGAAGAAGTAATCACTTCTTCCGAACAAGATTGGGGCGCAGACAACTGTGCCCCGATTTTTTTCCATCAATCCATCAACCGGCCAATCGCGTTCCACCAAGCGTCGCGTAATTTCGCCACATCGTACGACAACTCGCCGCGCGTCGTCTTAATCTTCAACGTCCGCCCGCCGGTCACGCCGAGCTTCGTCAACGGCAGCCCCGCTTTTACAGCGGCTTTAGCAATCTTATCGGCATTGGTTTTCGTCGCGCTGATGACGATGCGGCTCTGGCTTTCGCCGAACAACGTCGCGTCCACGCGCTGCTTTGCGCCGCTCAAGTTTACCTTCGCGCCGACCATGCAATCGCCGTTCGACATGCAACACTCGGCCAGCGCCACCGCGATGCCGCCCTCGCTGCAATCGTGCGCACTCTTCACCAAATTTTTCCGGATAACATCGAGCACGAAATCGTGCGTTCGTTTCGCCAACACCAAATCCATCCGCGGTGGTTTGCCGATCTTCAAACCGTGAACGCGTTTCAGATATTCGCTGCCGCCGAGTTCGTCGCCAATTTCGCCGAGCAACAAAATCACGTGACCGGATTCCTTGAACCATTGCGTCGTGATGTGTTTCGGATCGTCAATCACGCCGAGCATTCCGACCGTTGCCGTCGGATCAATCGCCGCTGCGGGCGATTCATTGTACAAGCTGACATTACCGCCTGTTACCGGCGTGTTGAACGCGCGACAACCTTCCGCCAATCCCTCGACACACCGGCGGAACTGCCAGAAAATGTGCGGGTCCATCGGATTACCAAAATTCAAATTGTCCGTCACCGCGAGCGGACGCGCGCCGCTGCACACCAAATTGCGCGCCGCCTCCGCCACCGCCGTCTTGCCGCCTTCGTACGGGTCGAGGTAACAATAACCGCCGTTGCAGTCCGTCGTAAACGCGATGTATTTCTCCGTCGGCTCGCCTTTCTTCGGTGTGTAACCGAGATCGGGCCGTTTCAAATTGATACGGATCACCGCCGCGTCGCTGCCCGGCGCGACTGCCGTGCCGTCCTGCACCATGTGATCGTATTGCCGGTAAACCCAATTCTTCGACGCAATCGTCGGCGACGCGAGCAGCTTCGGTAAAATCGCCTGACAATTCCGCGGCTCTTTTACCGTCGCAATGTCGAAGCTCTGGTTCTTCAACTCCCACTCCGGCTGCGCTGCCTCGCGATGATAAACCGGCGCATCGTCCGCCAATTTCGCCGCTGGAATTTCCGCGGCGATTTCGTTGCCGACCTTTACCCGCATCATCCCGTCCGCTGTAACTTTTCCAATCGTCACGCCGTGCAAATCCCATTTCCGGAAAATTTCCTCGACCTCTTTCTCGCGGCCTTTGTTTGCGATGAGCAACATCCGCTCCTGCGATTCGCTCAACATGATTTCGTACGGCGTCATGCCGGTCTCGCGTTTTGGAACGAGGTTCAAATCAATCTCGTTGCCCGTGCCGCCGCGGCTCGCCGTCTCGCACGTCGAACACGTCAATCCCGCCGCGCCCATATCTTGAATGCCGACGACCAGCCCTTCCGTCCGCATCACTTCGAGACACGCTTCGAGCAATAATTTTTCCATGAACGGATCGCCGACCTGCACCGCGGGCCGGTCGACGTGCGATTGCTCGGTCAACTCCCGCGACGCGAACGCCGCGCCCGCGAGACCGTCCTTGCCCGTCGCACTGCCGACATAAATTACCGGATTACCGGTACCCTTCGCGCAACCGCGTTTAATCTGGTCGTGACGAATAATGCCGAGACAAAGCGCGTTCACGAGCGGATTACCGTTGTACGAGTCGTCGAAATAAACTTCGCCGCCGACCGTCGGAATGCCGATACAATTTCCGTAGTGCGCGATTCCCGCGACAACACCCGCGAACAACCGGCGATTCGTCGCCGCCTGCGCCGAGTCGCCCTCGATCGAACCGAACCGCAACGAATCGAATCCCATCAAGGGCCTCGACCCCATCGTAAAAATGTCGCGGATGATACCGCCCATGCCGGTCGCCGCGCCCTGAAACGGCTCGACGGCGCTCGGATGATTGTGCGATTCGATTTTGAACGCGATGGCCCAGCCGTCGCCGACGTCCACGATGCCCGCGTTCTCCTCGCCCGCTTTCACCAAAATGAAATCGGCCTCGCGCGGAAACTTTTTCAATTCCGGTTTGGAATTTTTGTAGCTGCAATGCTCCGACCACATCACCGAGAAAATTCCCAGCTCCGTGATATTCGGCTCGCGGCCGAGGATGGATTTGATCCGCTCGTACTCGTCCGGCGTGATACCGTGTTTCGCAATAATTTCAGATGTAATTTTCATGGAAAAACTCGCCGCGCAGTGTAGCCAATCCCCGCCAGATTGCAATGCCGCCATCCATCGGATTGTCAGGTATCATTGTAGGGAGTGCCTTGGCCCACCAATTGAACAGGTCGGAGGATCGCCGACTCGACCTAACGTGTAAGTACCGCCATTGGGACAAGAAGGTAAACCTCCCTTTCCCAAGTACCCGGTTGCATACGACTGCAACTCGTCCCAAGTGGGGGTGTCCTTCTCGGTCTTGTCATAAGAAATCCGCCAGTTCAGCTTACAGTCCCAAATCCGTTGCAAATTCTGAGCGCAGGGAGGTCGACTTGCCTGACGGTATACAAGAAATCGGGGAACGTACCAAACCAACGCACCAGCAGCAGCTAAACAAACGATAGTAGCAATTAGCTTCTTTGACATGGTGAGGCCGACGCCATATTTTGACAACCTAACGTCATAGAAAAAGGCGACTGATCGCCGAGTTTGTTCTGGACCAGCTTCATGGGCGGCACGTTACCGCTGCCACCATCGGCGGACAAGTGCGAAACGCCATGTTCTGTCGGTGAAATTTCATCCTATATGATGCCATCGTGACCCATTATCAGCGTTTTGTCGGGCACCGGTTCGGTAGGGTGTTGTCGTAGGCGACGAGGAAGTGGGTTTCCATTCGGGTCAGAACTTGAACGTCCAGTCGTCGGAGGCATATCGCTCGCGAGCGATACGCCGAATGTCGTCGAACGGCAGGACGTACAGTTGTTCGGCAGCTTGCCATGTCTTCTTCAACGCGTTCTTCACGGCAGCGCATGTCAGATCGGCGTTGGTGAGGAACTCACGGTGGCGGCGGTGGCGGCGGTACTCCGGCTCACGCGAGGGCATCGGTAGAACGCGCTCGATGAGTTCGATGTCAAAGTTGAGCAAAAACGTGCCGTGGAAGAGCAGGCAGTTCTTCTTTCGGCGTTGGGCGTTGCCGGAAATTTTCAGGTCAGCCAGCGTTAGATCGCTGATGCCGCGGACTTCGAGCGTATTGCCGAGAATCGGTAGAAGTGCGTAGTGGTGGTGCTGAAGGATATGGTGATTGGTCTCGGTGACGCCGGCAAGGGGACCGGTTTTGGGTATACGAAGGATGAGAGTGAAGTTGAGACAGCCGGTACCTTGCACGACCGAGCCGCCGCCGGTGCAGCGACGCAAGATTGGAACACCGGCGTGTTGTGAGACATCGAGATGAACTTCGGACGCGGTTTTATTGGAGTAGCCGAGCACGACAAACGGCGACGGAGATTCCCAGAAACGGAGAAGCTCGTGTTCGACGCCCGCCTCGCAGAGGTCGAGCAGCGCCTCGTCGGCGGCGAGGTTTTCTTCGGGCGTTGGCAGCGTGAGGTCGAGATGTTTCACGGTGGTGTTAGTATAACCGGCATTTGTATTTTGGCCAGTTTCGGATAACGTTGCGCGCAACTGCATGAATTCACTGAACACTCCCTACATCAACACAATCTCCGCCGACCGCGAGCCGTCGTATCCGGGCGACCGCGAAATGGAGCGGCGCATCAAAAGCTACATCCGCTGGAACGCGATGGCAATGGTCGTCAACGCCAACCGCGAACACAGCGGCATCGGCGGCCACATCTCGACGTTCGCTTCCGCCGCGACGCTTTACGAAGTCGGCTTCAATCATTTCTTTCGCGCAAACGACATGATTTTCATTCAAGGCCACGCGACGCCGGGTATTTATGCGCGCGCATTTCTCGAAGGCCGGTTGAGCGAAAAGCAGCTTCATAATTTTCGCCGCGAACTCGCCGACGGCGGCGGGCTTTCGTCGTATCCGCATCCGTACCTGATGCCGGAGTTCTGGCAATTTCCGACCGTGTCGATGGGACTCGGCCCGATTCTTTCGATTTATCAGGCGCGCTGCAATCGCTACCTCAAGGCTCGCGGATTTCTCGACGGCAACGAGCCGCGCGTCTGGACATTTGTCGGCGACGGCGAAGTGGACGAGCCGGAAACGCTCGGCGCGCTCACGCTCGCGTCGCGCGAGGAACTCGACAACCTCACGTGGGTCGTCAATTGCAACCTCCAGCGTCTCGACGGCCCCGTGCGCGGCAACGGCAAAATCATTCAGGAACTCGAAGCGGCGTTTCGCGGCGCTGGCTGGAATGTCATCAAAGTCATCTGGGGCAAGGAATGGGATCCGTTGCTCGCCGCCGACAAACACGGCACGCTCGTCAAGCGGATGGAGGAAGCGGTTGACGGCGACTACCAGAAATATGTCGTCGAGCCCGGCAGTTACACGCGCCGACATTTTTTTGGGAAATATCCGGAACTCGCCGACATGGTCAATCATCTCACCGACGAGCAGATTCACCATCTCGGTCGCGGCGGACACGATCCGAAAAAAGTTTACGCCGCCTACAAAACCGCCGTCGAACACAAAGGCCAGCCGACCGTCATCCTCGCGAAAACAGTGAAAGGTTACGGCCTCGGCGAAGCCGGCGAAGGCCGTAACATCACACACCAGCAAAAAAAGCTGAACGAAAAAGAACTGCGCGAGTTCCGCGCCCGGTTCGGCATTCCGATCAGCGACGAAGTCATCGCCGAGTCGCCGTTTTACCGGCCGAGCGACGACAGCGCCGAGACAAAATATTTACTCGACCGCCGCAAATCGCTCGGAGGATTTTTGCCGCAACGCCGCGTCACCGCGCCAAAATTACAGACGCCGCCGCGCGAATGTTTCGACGAGGTGTTGAAGGGCAGCGGTAAACTGGAGATGTCAACGACGATGGCGTTCGTGCGGCTGCTCACGCAATTGCTCCGCGACAAACAGATTGGCCGCCGCATCGTGCCGATCATCCCCGACGAAGCGCGCACGTTCGGACTCGACGCGCTGTTCCGCGACTACGGCATCTACGCCTGCAAAGGCCAGCTCTACGAGCCGGTCGACCGCGCGTCGTTGCTTTATTATCGCGAGACGAAAGACGGACAGATTTTGGAGGAAGGCATCACCGAGGCGGGCGGAATGAGTTCGTGGATCACCGCCGCCACCGCGTACGCCAGCCACGGCACGCCGATGATTCCGTTTTTTATTTATTACTCAATGTTCGGCCTCCAACGCGTCGGCGATCTTTTCTGGCTCGCGGGCGACATCCGCGCGCGCGGTTTTCTCTGCGGCGCGACCGCGGGCCGCACCGCGCTCAACGGCGAAGGCTTGCAACATCAAGACGGCCACAGCCTGCTGCTCGCGAGCACCGTACCGACATTGCTCGCCTACGAACCGGCATTCGGCTACGAAATCGCCGTCATCATCCGCGAAGGAATCCGCCGAATGTACGAAAACGACGAAGACATTTTTTATTATCTCGCGTTACAAAACGAAAATTACGCCATGCCGCCGATGCCCGACGGCGTCGAGGAAGGAATCCTCAAAGGTCTCTACATGTTCCGGAAATGTTCCGGCCAGAAAAAATACAAAGCCCAACTCCTCGGCAGCGGCCCGATTTTGCGCGAGGCGTTGCGCGCGCAGGAAATTCTCGCCGACCGCTACGATGTCGCCGCCGATGTCTGGAGCGTGACAAATTACAAACAGCTCCGCACCGACGCGCTCGCCGCTCGCCGCTGGAACATGCTTCACCCGGCCGAACCGCCGCGCAAATCCTACCTCGAAACCGCGTTCGAAAAAGAAACCGGCCCGTTCATCGCCGTCAGCGACAACATCAAAACCGTGCCCGACCAAATCGCGCCCTGGATTCCCGGCGGCCTGACGACGCTCGGCACCGACGGCTACGGTCGCAGCGACACGCGCGCCGCGTTGCGACGGTTTTTCGAGATTGACGCCGAGAGCGTGGTCATCGCGACGCTCGGCGCGCTCGACAAAAAACTCGCCGCGCAAGCGATCAAAGACCTCGGCGTTGACCCGGAGAAAAGTTTCCCGATGATCGTTTGAGGTGTTTGTCGAAGAACTCCTGAATCTGCTTCAGGATGTCGGGGCCGCCGAAACTGTGTCCGGCACCGGTGACGATGACGAGTTTGGTGTCCGCGCCCGCCTTTTCCAAGGCGGCGTTCAACTTCTCGCTCTGGCTGAGCGCAACGAGTGGATCTTTGTCACCGTGCATGATCAGGAACGGCGCTGCTTTGGCGCTGACATAAGTGATGGGGCTCGCTCGTACGAGTTTCTCCTTCGTGACTGCATCGGCACCGCCAAGGAGTTGTACAACAGGTGAAGTGATTTGGTTGTTCTGGTTGGGGAGTTTAAGATCGAATGTCGTAAAGTCGATGGGGCCACTACAATCGCACACGGCCTGTACGCTGCTGTCCTTGTCGCCGGTGACGCCAAGCATCGCGACGAGATGTCCACCAGCCGAGCCGCCCCAGACGCCGATGCGAGCGGGGTCGAGGTTGTATTCCTTGGCGTGGGCACGAAGCCAACGGATAGCGGCCTTGCAGTCGTCAATCTGCGCGGGCCACGGCGCTTCCTGGCTGAGACGGTAGTTCAGGCTGGCGACGGCGTAACCTTTTGACAGTAGTGGCATCGCTGGACAACCTTCCTTGCTGCCCGCCCACCACGCACCGCCGTGAATCCAGACGACGACCGGCAACGCGGCCACGGTCTTCTCCGGCACAAACAAATCCAGCGACTGCGATTTGCCGCCGCCCGCGACGTACTCGACGTTACGGTGTGCGGCGACGCCAGCTGGCAACGGCGGCGGGGTTTTGCGCTGGGCCACGACAACGGTTACGACGAGGACGAGAGTGGCAAGGGCGAGAAGGATGCGTTTCATGATTGGAAGATGTAACACAATAACACGCCGGAGTCGCGCCAGAAATCGCCGCTTGCCTTTACGGCGAACCGGGGCAGATTAGCGCCCGTATGGATATACGACTCCCCAGTCTCGGTGAAGGCGCCGACAGCGGCGTGGTGGTGAACCTTCTCGTCAAGGAAGGCGACGCTGTCCAGAAGGACCAACCCATCCTCGAACTCGAAACCGAGAAAGCCGTCGGCACCATCCCGTCACCCGTTGACGGCACGGTGCAAGGCATCCGCGTCAAGGTCGGCGACAAACTTTCTGTCGGGCAGGTGATTCTCACGTTGGCCGGTGCAGAGGCCGTTGCGCCTGCGCCGGTTGCCCCCGTCGCCGTGACGGTGGTCGCCACACCGCATCACGTCCCCGGCTTGCCGGTAGCAGCCTCGCCGACAGTGCGTCGGCTAGCGCGTGAACTCGGCATCGACCTCAACCGCATCCGCGGCTCCGAAGACGGCGGTCGGATCGGTGTCGCCGACTTGCGTGCGTACATCCAGCAGCTTCAACAGATGGCGTTCGCGCCGCAAGCCGCCCCGGCCAAACCGGCGGCGACGACGGAGCGCGTTGACTTCGCGCAGTGGGGACCGGTGGTTCACAAACCGTTGTCGGCGTTGCGCCAGACGATTGCACGGCGAATGGGCGAGTCGTGGACAGCGGTGCCGCGTGTGACGCAGTTCGACGAAGCCGACATCACCGCGCTCAACGAGCTGCGGAAAAAATATGCGACGGCTTACGAGGCGAAAGGTGCGCGGCTGACGTTGACCGGGTTTGCGTTGAAGGCGGTGGCGGCGACGTTGCGGAAACATCCGTTGTTTAACGCCAGCCTCGACGAGGCGGCGGGCGAGATCGTGTTGAAGGAGTACGTCCACATCGGTATCGCGGTGGACACCGAGCACGGATTGATCGTGCCGGTCATTCGCGATGTCGGCAAGAAGAGCCTACTGGAATTGTCGAAAGAGTTGGAGTTGATCGCCGCGAAGGCGCGCGACCGGAAGCTCGGCGCCGACGAGATGAAAGGCGGCTCGTTCACGATTTCCAACCAGGGCGGCATCGGCGGTGGCGCGTTCACGCCAATCGTCAACGTGCCGCAAGTCGCCATCCTCGGCATGGCGCGCGGCGCGCTGAAGCCGGTCGTGCGCGACGGGCAGGTCGTGGCGCGGTTGATGTTGCCGCTGGCGTTGTCGTACGACCACCGCGCGATTGACGGCGGCAGCGCGGCGCGGTTCATCGTGGACCTCGTGGCGGCGTTTGAGAACTTCCCCGAAGCGGAGGCGCGCGTCTAGTCATGGACCAGATCAAGACTGACATCGTCGTGCTCGGTGGCGGTCCCGGCGGTTATGCGGCGGCGTTCTATGCGGCGGACAAGGGGCGCAAGGTCGTGCTCGTCGAACAGGATGCACAGCTGGGCGGCGTCTGTTTGAATCGCGGTTGCATCCCATCGAAAGCGTACCTGCACGCGTCGAAGTTTCTGGCGGAGGCGCGCGAGTCGGTGCATCGCGGAATCACGTTTGCGGAACCGAAGATTGATTTGAACCAGCTCCGCGCGTGGAAGAATTCGATTTTGGAGAAACTCGGCCAGGGCATCACCGGTTTGGCGCGGACGCGCGGCGTCGAGGTGATGCACAGACGTGGCCACTTCGAGGACTCGAAGACGTTGCGGGTCGAGACGAGCGCGGGCCAGAAGTTTCTGAACTACGACCACGTCATCGTGGCGGTTGGCTCCAAGCCGGCGATGCCGAAGGCGTTTGACCTCGGCAATCCGCAGATCATGACTTCGACGGAGGCATTGGAGGTCGAGGAGATTCCGCAGGAGTTGCTCATCATCGGCGGCGGTTACATCGGCATGGAACTCGGCACGGTGTACGCCACGCTCGGCAGCCGCGTGACGGTGATCGAGGCGTTACCCGTCGTGCTGGCAGGCGCGGACAGCGACTTGGCGCGGCCGGTGTTGAAGTACACGCAGAAGGCGTTCAAGGAGGTCCGCGTCAGCACGAAGGTGTTGAAGATGAGTACCGCCGGTAAGCAGATCAAGGTGATCTCGGAGACTGGAGGTCAACAGCGCGAAGAGTTATACGACCGTGTGTTGGTATCGGTCGGCCGCGTGCCGAACACGATGGACCTCGGCTTGGAGAATACGCAGGTGACGCGCGACGACAAAGGCTACATCGAAGTAGACGCGCAGCAAAAAACTTCTGACCCGTTGATCTGCGCCATCGGCGACGTGGTGGGCGGCGCGATGCTGGCGCACAAGGCGTCGCGCGAGGCGCGTGTGGCGGTGGATGTAATTTGCGGCGAACCGAGCACGTCGGAAGATCTGGTCATTCCCGCCGTGGTGTTCACGGATCCGGAAATCGCTTGGTGCGGCCTGACCGAGACCGATGCGAAACAAAAAGGCATCGCCGTCCAAGTGGCGAAGTTCCCGTGGAGCGCGTCGGGTCGCGCGTTGACGTTTGACCGCACTGACGGCGTGACCAAGCTCATCATCGAGCCGGAGAGCGAGCGCGTGCTCGGCGTCGGCATCACCGGCCATGGTGCGGCTGAGTTAATTGCGGAGGGTGTGCTAGCCGTTGAGATGGGCGCGACCGCGCGAGACCTCGCCGAGTCGATCCATCCGCATCCGACACTGTCAGAGACATTGCAAGAGTGTGCTGAGGTCTTCTACGGCTGCGCGACGCACACAACAGTCAGGGCAAAATGGACTGCGGGCGCACTTGTCGGCACACCACACGATGCGTACACTGTACGCCATTGATGCAACCGAAACACCTGACTGACAGACCCATACGGCTGCCGCGAGTGCGTTTGCCCGCGCTTGTACCGGAGCAAACGCCGCCATTCCGATGGGCACGATTTCTTGTTATCGCCGCGATTTTCCACGGCGCGCTCCTGCTCGTCCTCACCACCATCAAAACCACCGTCACCGTCCCCACCATCACCGCCATCTTTGAGGACATTCTTCTTCCGCCCACAAAAACGCTCGACCCGTTCCGTCCGTTGCATGATTACGAGTACGCCGGCGGCGGCAGTGGCGGCGGGCTGCTCCCGCCTCCAGAGTACAAAGCCGTTGTCCTTTCACCCGACACGCGTCGCGCCAACCAGCCCATCGGCGAAATCATCGGCCTCAAAGTCGGTAAAACTTTCAACGGCAAAGTCCTGCCCGAAGGAATTCCCGGCAGCCTCGGCACACCGCTCTGGGGCGACGGTACCAGCCCTTTTGGAACCGGCTCCGTCGGCACCAACGGTTTCAGCCAGCGCTCTAGCCCGATGCGCGAGCACTGTGGCGGTAAAAACTCCGAACACGCCGTCGTCGCTGCGTTACGCTGGCTCAAGGCCCAACAGCAAGCCGATGGCGCCTGGAGTTACGGACCGCACCGGCTGGGCATCTCCGCGCTGGCAACGCTCGCGCTCCTCGGTCACGGGGAGACGCCAGACTCGGAGGAGTTCGGCACAACATTGACGAAGGCGCTCAAGTTTCTGACCTCCACATTCAACCCAAACCTCAACATGTACGAGCAAGCTATCGCAACCTATGCGCTTGCCGAAGGCTTCGGCATGACACGGTCCCCGTCATTACGTGAGCCACTCGAACAACGCGTCACCTTTCTTCTCCAAGCCCAGCAAACCCCGAAGACTGACCCTCTTCACACCGGCGGCTGGCGTTACAGCGCCGGTTCCAACGACTCCGACACCTCCGTTACTGGCTGGTGCGTACAGGCGTTGATCGCCGCGCGACTGGCGGGCGTCAGCGTCCCGCAGTCCGCGCTCGACGCCGCGTCACAGTTTCTCTGGAACATGCACCACGACGCCACCTTCGGCTACTTTCGCCCCGGCGGCTCCTCCGGCACGACCGCCATCGGCGTGCTCAGCCAGATGTTTCTCGGCCACGGCGGCGATCCGCGCCTGAAAGAGACACTGGAGAAACTCAAGTCGTTACGGTTCGAGTGGGACAAGACAGAGGCGCCGTTGGGCATGGTCGTGTACCAGTGGTACTACCTCACACAAACCTTCTTCCACGCCGGCGGCGTGTACTGGCAGAACTGGAACGATCAGTTCCGCGACGTATTAATTCAACGACAAACCGAAGATGGCCACTGGAATTTGCCATCACTGAGCAAGGAGAAGGAGTTCAACCTCCCGCCAGTCTATTCGACGGCACTGTGCTCATTGATGCTGGAAGTCTATTACCGCTACCTGCCGACCTACCAGAAGATGGAATTTCCGGCCGTCAATCCAAGGTAAACGCCGTTTACTATTTCGGCTGGCACTTCGGCGTGCCTTTGCCGAGCGCCTCTTTCTTCACCGTGATCTGCGTGGCGCCCGCCATAAGATCGCGATTAGAGGCAATGTAACTCTTCCACTGATCGGGTAGGTCTCCCTCCGCGAAGATCGCTGCCACTGGGCAAACCGGCACGCATGAGGTGCAATCAATGCACTCGTCGGGATTGATGACCACGCGGTCCGCCGTCTCGTAAAAACAGTTCGTCGGGCACACCTCGACGCAATCCGTAAACTTGCAACCAACACAAGGTTCTGCAACTACATGGGCCATAATGAATTCTCCTTTTCGATTTCACACCGCCACTCGCGCACAGTGCCGTATGCTATACTCCCTGCTGTGAGTGCTGCCAAGCCCAAATTGTCCCAACGTCTCCCGCACCTCATCGCCACCCTGCGACGCGCCCACCCCGACTACCGTTGCGCCCTCGAACACACCGACCCGCTCCAGCTTCTCGTCGCCACCATCCTCAGCGCCCAATGCACCGACGTCCGCGTCAACCAAGTCACACCCGCCCTTTTCGCGCGCTACCACACCGCCGCTGACTTTGCCGCCGCGCCTCCCGGCGAACTCGAACTCATCATCCATCCGACCGGTTTCTTCCGCAATAAAGCCCGCTCCATCCGCCGCTGCTGCCGCGCCATCGCCGAGCAACACGGCGGACGCGTCCCCGACACGCTGGAAGCGTTGGTTCAACTCGCCGGCATCGGACGCAAGACCGCCAACGTCGTCCTCGGCACCGGCTACGGCAAAGCCGAAGGCATCGTCGTGGACACCCACGTCATGCGCCTCTCTCGTCGCATGGGCCTCACGCGCCAAGCCACGCCAGAAAAGATCGAGCAAGCGTTGATGAAAATCGTCCCGCGCAAAAACTGGATAGATTTCTCCCACCTGCTCATCTGGCACGGACGCCGTCGTTGCATCGCCCGCAAACCGGACTGCGCTCACTGCGAACTCCACGACCTCTGCCCCAAAATCGGCGTCTAACGTCACCTCATGTTCCGTTTTTGTTCCAGCTTGCCCGATTTATTAAATAGCCTCGCCAACTGCTGTAGAATTTGGGCAGAAACATGGCCGGTCGAAACGAAACAGTTTACGGAAGGATTGACATGCAAAAGCGACAGGTTGGCAATGTGAACTTAAAGTTCATTAACGGTTTGGTGTTTGGCTTTGATGCCGACACCGGCTCCATCGGCCCGCTTCTGCGGGCTGTACACGATGAAGGCGACCAGTCAGACGCGCGTAATTGATGAATGTCGAACTTTCCAATAGTATCGGCACCTTGAAGCTGTCTGAAGAATGCCTCGATATTCTCCGACAAGCTGGGATCGAGACTTTGAAGCAGTTTGTCGAAGTTGAGTGAACTGATGTTGCGACAATTTGCGGGGCGACACCGGGGAAATTGTACGCAATCGTTATAGCAAGAGATCAAATCAGAACTTTCTTAGGTTCTTCTGAAAAGCAAGCCATTCCAGAGAGGCGCGAGGCTGCCAAGGGATGATGTGGCCGCGCTAACTGACTCACGATTGATCTTGATCATTTCCGCCAAAACAGTGATCGATCCGCCTCATGGCCAAAAAGACCAAGACCAAGAAGCCGTCGGAGCTTTTCCGGTATCATGAGAAACCGGAACGCATCGGCGCGATCAATCCCGTCGAGGGCATCACCATCGGTGAGGCGGCCCTCGTGCTGCTCAACTGCGTCTACCGGGACGACAATCACGGTGTCTTCCTGTACCAAGGTGACTGTCTGGAGGTGCTCGACGCCATCGCCGCGAAATATCCTGATGGTTGCTTCGACATGATTTTTGCCGACCCGCCGTACTTCCTCTCCAATGGCGGCATCACCTGTCACGCCGGCAAGATGGTCAGCGTTCACAAAGGCGACTGGGATAAATCACAAGGCGCGGAAGAGAACCACAACTTCAACCGCGCTTGGCTGGAGCGTTGCCGGCGTGTGCTCAAACCCAACGGCACAATTTGGGTGACCGGCACACTGCACGTCATTTTCAGCGTCGGCTACGCCATGCAACAACTCGGCTACCGCATCCTCAACGACATCGCATGGGAAAAACCCAACCCGCCGCCGAACCTCGGCTGCCGGTGTTTCACGCACTCAACCGAGACCGTCCTCTGGGCCGCGAAGAGCGAGAAGAGCCGGCATGTCTTCAACTACGACGACATGCGAGCTGTGACCGGCAAGCAGATGAAAACTGTTTGGACGATGTCCGCGCCCGGTAGCGATGAGAAGAAGTTTGGCAAGCATCCAACGCAGAAGCCGGTCGCGCTAGTTGAACGCTGTTTGCTCGCCTCCACCAACAAAGGCGACCTCGTTCTTGATCCATTCGTGGGGGGGGGGGACAACCTCCGTCGCCTGCGTGAGACAGGGACGACGATCTGTTGGGATTGAACTTGATCCCAAGCACTGTGAACTTGCTGCCAATCGTCTAAAGCAGGAAGTCAGCGAGAAAAGCGATCTTTTCAGCCTCTCCGAAGACAAGGGAGGGCGCTGACGTGAACGATGCTCCTTGGGCGGCAATCGCCGAACATACCGGCATGCTTCGCCACGATTTCGCGCGAGGTGCATTTTCGGTAACTGCCGATCAGATCAAGAAAGCCACTCGCCATTTCCAGACGACAAATGAACGAGAAGTCCGAATTCTCTGCAAGCAAGATTCGCGAGAGGACCGGCCGGGCGTGTTCCGTGAAAACGGTTTGTTTCTCCTGCCAACCCGAAACGGCACGTACGGGGTTGTTCAAGGGGAAGGCTACGTTGACATACCGCCGATCAAAAGGACGAACCGCGTTTACAAATCGCAGTTGGATTTTCACTTGGATACCTCCGTGGTTGGTGACTCGGAGATGCAGCACCTTGATTTCGCATACGCTTCAAGTCTGATTCGGACATTCCTCCAAGACCCATCGCTCGTGCTGACGATTCGCGGACGGAAATACACACCTCAATTCAGCTTTCGCGTGGGGAAGTGCCGGTTGGAAACACAAAGCGTTCAGACTGAGGTTGACGCCGGCTACGAAGGTAGAAACCAAGTCGCACTAATCGAAGCAAAGTCCGCCTCTTCCACGAACACCATCATCCGCCAGCTTTACTATCCTTACCGGCAATGGCAGGCGTGCACGAAGAAACCGGTAGTGACGATTTTCTTTCAGTGCGACGATTCATGCTATTCCCTTTGGCAGTTCAAGTTCAACGATGCTGAGGATTACAACAGCATCGAGCTTGTCCGGTCGGAACGGTTTCAGATTATTGCGCCCTAACCCGGCAGGCATTACTGACAAGAAATTGCGACATGAATTGGATGCACTGCCGGGAATCGGCCAGATTCATTTAGGCAAGAAGAACTACAAGATCACAACGAAGCCTCTCGGAGTTGACGTTACGAGTGTCGCTTCGATAACGACGCATTGGTAATCAACATCAACGTCTCGCATCCTGCTTACGAACAGGCAGTTGAGGAAAGGTGCGTCGAGGCGACCGTCTTCCGAGCTATCGCCAATGCCTTCGCATGGAAAGAGTCCACTACCAGCGAACAGATGTATCAGCTTATAGATGAACTCATTCGCTTCCAAGCATCTCGCATTGAGGCACGGAGAGTTGGAAGCAAGTAATTGCTTCACCATGCAGCACAGGACGGGCAGAGCAGGTATGGCTGCCGAGCGACTTCATTGCGCCCTACAACGGCGGACACTCAGCGACATGGTGACGGGGGGTCCGGATCAGACTTCGCAGAGGCGCATCATCTTCTCCAGCGTCTCCAAGGGTTCCCGCAGGATGCGAATCTTATCCTCTGTCGTATACCGCTTGCCTTTCATACTGGGTCCTTTCTCTAGGCCCCAGACTAACATCACAGGTGGCTCGAAAAAGCGCGGTCACGTCACCCGCGTTCTGCATCTTCATGGCAGCTCCACTGGCATGAACTTCACACACACCGGCGAGCCGATCTCAATGCTTTGCCCGGTCGGCGTCAGTTTTCCTGTCGCGGGATCAACGCGGAACACGACAACTGAATCGGAGTTCTGGTGCGCTACCAACAGCCATCTGCCGGCCGGATCGAGGTTAAAGTTACGCGGCGTCTTGCCCTGCGTCGGCTCGTGCTGAATCAGCGTCAGTTTACCGCTCTCGCCGTCAATCGCGAACACAGCGATACTGTTATGGCCGCGGTTGGAGCCGTAGAGGAACCTGCCCGATGAATGGACACGCACCTCGGCGGTGCTGTAGCCTGCCCGCACTGACTCGCCCGCTGGCAATGTCGCAATCGTCTGCACCTCGCTAAGCGCACCGCGCTCTGCGTCATAACGGAACACCGTGACGGTGCAGGCTATCTCGTTGATGACGTACGCAAACCGGCCGTTCGGATGAAACGCAAAATGCCGCGGCCCCGATCCGGGCGCGACGGCGGTGAACGGCGGGACGTTGGGCGTGAGCGCGCCCTTGTCGGCGTCAAACTTGTATATCATCACCTTGTCCAGACCAAGGTCTGGCGCAAACGCAAATCGGTTTTCCGCATCAAGAAAAATCGAGTGCGCGTGTGCTACCTTCTGGGGTAGTGGGTCTATACGAGACGTGGTGTGTTGCACAAAAGCCGTCGCTTCTCCGAGCGTGCCATCTGTGCCGATCGGAAACACCGCCACGCTGCCGCCGCCATAGTTGGCGACAAGCGCGTTCTTGCCGGTATTGTCAACGCCGACATAGCACGGTCCGCCGCCGATGGTTGATTGCTGGTTCATGAGCGTGAGTTTGCCCGATGGCTCGATGGCGAACGCGCTGACTACGCCACCTCTCTTCCCCAACACCTCACCGACGGTGTACAGGAATTTTCGGCTCGGATGAATCGCTAGGAACGACGGGTTCTTCGTCTCCGCCGCCAACTCCGGCTCAGCGAGCTTGCCGGTCGCGGCATCGAAGAGCGCACGGTAAATCCCCTTGCTCTTACCCTTGGTGTACGTGCCGAAGTAAACCGCGTAAATCTTCTTGAAATGGCGATCGGCAAACGCGAGGTACTGTTTCCAATCGTACTCGGTGATGTCGTGTTTCCCCTTACGAAGATGGTAGCCAATGGTTTTACCGACCGGCATATTGACCGGCGGCATGGCGTCCACACCAAACCCGGCGACACCAAGCAACCGGTAAACCGGGTCGGCGTTCTGACAGGCCATGAACTCACCCTTCGGATCAGCCCACAAATCCTCCGATGCGCTCGCCACGTAGATCGGACGCGGCGCACCCAACGCCACCAGCATATGCGCGTCCACCAGCAGGTCGTTCTCACGGTCGCTGTACTTCTTGTAGTTCGCACAGAACCAGTGCGGGAATTTCCTGTTCATCAGCGCAATCGTCTCGCCGAAACAACGACGCGTGATTGACGCGCCACCTTCGCCAGAGTCGTTCGAGATCACCAGAGCGAGCCGCTCATCCTGCGCACCCGCCCAGAGCGCCGTCTTACCGAGACGCGAGTGACCGATGACCGCGACGTGGCGCGCGTCCACGTCGGCGTCCTTCTCCAGACAATCGAGCGCACGGCTCAAGCTCCACGCCCACGCACCGATAGCACCCCAATCGCCGGAATAGACGGCACGCACACCGTGTCGCCAGCCTTCCGCGTAATCCGGTTCGACGTCGGCACGCGCCACCGTCGCTACACCGTAACCGCGCGAGAGGATCGTATCAATTGGCCAACGATTGACGTCCTTGCCGCGTGTCTCCTCGGTGGGGCGAACGAGTTTTTCCTGCTTCAGCTTACTGTCCCATGTCCACTGCTCACGAATCGGGATGCCGGAATCAGGGTTGATGGTATGGTTGCCGTCGAAGTTCATGCTCAGGAAAAGCGGCACTGGACCGCCGGCGCCGTTAGGCAGATAAACCAACAGATCCATGCCCCAAGCGCCGTTCGCCGTCGAAAGACGGAACAACTTGCGGGTCGCTTTGCCGCCAAGCGCCTGCTTGTCGCAGGAGATGAGTTTGCATTTAAGCGGCATGGTTTGCGGCGTGTGGCCAAAAACCTGGCTGCGGTAGAGTTCAAGGATTTCGGGACGGCGCTTCTCACGCCACTGGCAGGCGTCGGCAACCTTCGTTCCATCACTCATCACTAGCGGGTCGGGCAACGTGAACGATGGCACCTTCGATTCGTCGAACATCGCGGGACGCAGGTCAGCGGCGTGAAGGTTGAGGGCGATCAGAGACATGGCACATACAACCAGAAAACCATTTCGCATAAGTTACCTCGCAAGCAAGGCGTTGATGTGTTGGGGCACTTCGGTAAGCAGCAACGTCTTCACAAACTCTACTCTACATTGTCGAAGCATACCTACTTCTTGCGCAACAACTGCTCTGCCCTATTGTCCAACTCGGGCGAGATGTTCGCTTTCTTGACGGCTTCCGCGAGTTTCTTCGACGTGCCTCGGTCGGGTTTGCGCAACGCGTCGGCCAGTAAGAGTGCCGCCTGCGCCGCGTCGGTCTTCACCGCCGTGTCGGTCAGTAACTTAATGATCGCGTCGGCAGCCTTGCGGTCCTTGATTGAAGCGAGCGCGGAGAGCACTTGCTTCTTCTCCTGGTCACGTCCCGCCGTCTTCAACGCTGCCAGCGCGGCATCCACACGTGCCATCGACGGCTCGCTCGCCCCGTTCCTCACTAACCGGCACACGCCTTGGATTGCCAAGACTTGGTGCGTCAGCTTCACGCCCGTAGTGGCGGCGACATCGAGCAACGGTTTCACCGCAGCAAACTCGCGCCACTGGCAGAGCGCACGGATGGCGCCGTCCTTGACTTCGTCGTTGCCGTCTGCGGTGAACTTCACGACGGCGGCAAGCGCGTCGGTGCCGCCCACCAAAGACATCACGTCGAGGATGCCGGCGAGTTGCTGGCTGCTGGCACGCTGCGCCTGCGCGGCGAGTTGCTGACCGATGACGGATTTATTCGCACTGCGATTGGCAACGGCTAGCAACGCGTCCTTCGCGCCGGGTTTGCCGTCAAGAACGAGCCTCACGAGGCTGTCGAGTGACTCGTCGTTGCCGATCTTGCCGATGGCGACGAGCGCAGCTTTGCTGACGCTGGCGTCGTTTTCTGCCGCACAACTGAGCAGGGACGGCACTGCTGATTTATCGGCGCGCCCGGCCAGTGATGCGATGGCGACTGCACGTACCGCTGCGTCGCCTTGCCGTGCCTGCTGGGCGATAGCCTCGCCCGCCAATGCGCCGTTGATGCGTCCTAGCGAGGCGGCAGCAGCATTCTTCTCTGTCTCGGAACCGTTTACAGCAGCCTTGATCAACACCGTCACACTTGCAGCAGTGCCGATTTTGGCCAGTACTTCGAGCGCGGCGATGCGGACCGATTCGCCCTTCTCAGTCGCGCAACCGAGCGCGGCTTTCTCCGCCGATGGGTCAGGCGTGAGGGCGTTTAGTACAAATACCTTGGCAGAGTCGGGCAGCTTTGGCAGTAACGCGGCCAGCGTGGCCGATGCGGTCTTGCCATAGATGACGAGCGCAGCGTCCACAGCGGCTTTTTCCAGTCGCGTGTCGCCGCTACGCAACGACGGTTCAATGTACTGCTTTGTAACTTCTGCATCACTCTTCGCCATCAACGCCAGCCCAGCAGCACGGACCGGAGAAGGCAGTCTTGACTTATAAAGTTTGTCCGCGGCGGTAACAGCGCCGTCGCGTTTTCCAGCGGAGAGGAGAAAGTTCACCGCGTCCACCAACGATTCACAGGCGAAGCTTTGGGTGTCCACCGCTTTCCAGAGCGCATCGATGGCCTCGGGCGACGCGATTGACCCGAGCGCCTTCGCTGCGGGACGACCGAGTTTCGGGTCGTTCAACAACGGCACAAGCATCGCCACGGAACCGGCATCGTGTTTCTCGCCAAGCGAACGGATTAAGCCGATCTTCCACGTAGTGTCACCGCCTTTCTGGAGCGCGGCGCGAAGTACTTTGATGGCTTTCGGGTCCGGATTCTTCTCGAGCGCACGGCGGGCGCACTCGCGCAACTCAGCATCGGCGTCGCCAAGCAACGCGCCGAGCGCGGTAACGACTTCGCCACGCCCCATGTATTCAAGCTGGCGGATAATCCAGACGCGAGCCGGTTGCGGCACGCTGGCAGCGGCGGCTTTTGCAGCGAGCACGGCGCCAAGCGCAGCGCGGTCGGCATCGTTACCGGGCATGGAAGAGGCAGACGCGATGACCTGCAACTGCATCTGCGCTTCGTACCGGCTGCCGACATCGGCGGCGGCGAGTTTCGGGATGAGGTCGTTGACTTGCGCGGCGAAGTCGGCACCACGAACGGTGAGCGCGAGGCTCGCTAAAGTGAGTGTAATTAGGATGCGTTTCATTGTCGTAATTCCATTCCGGATCAAATGTAGGTGTACGGTGCGCGGCGCGGGCGGTCCATCCAGCGCGTAGCCTCGGCGTCGCCGATGATTTGTTCCTTGTCGGGATCCCATTTCAGCGGGCGACTGAGGCGTTCCGCAATGCCACTAAGATGGCAGATGGTCGCTGTACGATGGCCGATCTCGGCGGTGCAGATGGTGGGCTTGCGGGTCTTGATGCACTCGATCCAGTTGTCTTCGTGACCACGCGTAACGGCGTACAGCTTGATGTCGCTCACGTCGAACGGACGGTCTTTCAGCTCAACGGGGATCGTGTCGAGCTTATCGCCGCGACTGACGCAGACTTCGCCCTTGTCGCCGATGAACCGGATCATGTGACCTTTGCGGTCGGGATGATCGCGGAGAACTTTCGTGCCGTCGGCGTAGATGTGGGTCTGATACCGGTTCCCATTGTAACCTTTCGGGATAAACTGCACCGGACCACTGTGATCCATGCCGAGCGCCCACTGGATGATGTCAAAATGGTGCGCGCCCCAGTCACCGTTTTTGCGCGAGCCGTAATCCCAAAAGCATCGCCAGCCGCCGCCATAGCTACCCTTGACACGGTTCTCGTTGTACGGGTACCACGGCGTCGGGCCGAGCCAGCGGTCGTAATCGAATCCCTCCGGAATCGGCTGCTCCGGCAACGTCTGCGGAGGCGGGAAATCGCCGAGGCCCGCGTAAATGGTGTGGACATTGCCGATCCAACCGTTGCGAACGATCTCGCACGCCTTGCGGAACGCGCGTTCGCTGCGCTGCTGCGAACCGACTTGGAAGACGGCGCCGTATTGGCGTTGCACGTCACTCATGATTCGCCCCTCGCAAATCGTCAACGTCATCGGCTTCTGGCAATATACATCCTTGCCGTGGCGCATCGCCATGTTCGAAATCGGCGCATGCCAATGGTCAGGCGTCACAACCACAACTGCATCAATGTCCTTGCGTTCCATGATCCGCTCGAACTCGATATACGCGTCGCACCCCTTGTACGAACCGGCTCCGGATTTCTTCGCGTACAAACTCTCGGTACGCGCCTTTGCGCTCTCGCGTTTCTCGCGGACGACGTCGCAAACCGCCAGCACCTGACAATCATCGCGACCAAGAACATGGCCAAAATGCCCGCCCATCATCTGCCCCATGCCGACCATGCCCATGGCGATGCGATTGCTCGGCGCGTTCTGGCCGAACACCGACGACGGCACAATCGTCGGAAAAGCAAACGCCGCCCCGGCAAGGACGGCGCTACGTTTGAGAAAATCACGGCGGCTGACATGGCTGGTTTGTTTCATGCGAGTGGTCTCCAAAACAGCGCACAGACTAGCCCACACCGCTTAGAGCGTCAAGCCCACTCATGCTTGATTATCGGGTGAAGATGTCACCTAGGTCGGCGATGTCTTCGCGACGTTTCAGAATGTCTGAGTACTGCGCTTCGAATAGGAAAAGATTAACTACTGCTGGCCACAAGGCGTTTGTTGTAGTCATCGGTCATCAATGCCTCGATCAACTCTGCCAGGTCGCCTTCGAGGATGGCGGGAAGATTCTGGATGGTCAAGTTGATACGATGGTCGGTCATACGGTTCTGCGGAAAATTGTAGGTGCGGATCTTCTCGCTGCGGTCGCCGGTGCCGACTTGGTCGCGGCGGGCGGCGGTCATCTTGGCCGCTTCCTGTTCCTGTTTATGTGCGAGGAGACGGGAACGGAGGACGCGCATCGCCTTATTCTTGTTCTTGAGTTGGCTGCGTTCGTCGGCGCAACGGACAGTGACGCCGGTGGGTTTGTGCACGATACGGACGGCACTGTCGGTGGTGTTGACACCCTGTCCACCCGGTCCGCCGGCGCGGCAGACGCTGATGTCGAGGTCTTCAGGCTTAAGTTGGATGTCAACGTCCTCGGCTTCGGGTAGGACGGCGACGGTGGCGGTGGAAGTGTGGATGCGGCCTTGAGCTTCGGTCTCGGGGACGCGTTGGACACGGTGGACGCCGCTTTCGTAGCGCATTTTTTTGTAAACGTCTTGGCCAATGACGGAAAAAATGATTTCCTTGAAGCCGCCACGGTCGCTGGGGTTGGTGTCCATGACTTCGATCTTCCAGTCTTGGGCGTCCGCGTACTTGCTATACATGCGGAACAGGTCGGCGCCGAACAGCGCGGCTTCGTCGCCGCCGGTGCCGGCACGGATTTCGATGATAGTGTTGCGGGAATCGTTCGAGTCGGGCGGAACAAGGCCGAGTTGGACGTCGCGATCGGCGCATTCGAGTGCGTGGCGGAGGGTTTCAAGTTCGGACTTTGCAAGCTCGCCAAGTTCCGGATCGGTAACGAGTTGCTGGTTCTCGGCAATCTGTTTCTGGAGCGATTGCCAGCGGTCAGCGTCGGTGAGGAGTTTGCGAACGCGCTGGAGTTCACGCGCAAGGTCGCCGGCACGGCGCTGGTCGGCGAAGACGGCGGGATTGGACAGCTCGGCTTCGAGGTCGGCGGCGCGTTTGCGGAAGCGGTCGAGATTTGGCAAGGCGTTCATGGGGGAAAAGAAAAATTCGTCCCAACTTGCGCCGGGACGAATCTTTCTCGGGAAAATAGCTACTTGGCTTTGGCGTAACGCTTCTGGAAGCGTTCGACACGTCCAGCCGTGTCCACATACTTCTGGGTGCCGGTGAAGAAGGGATGGCACTTGGAGCAGATGCCGATACGCATATCTTTGTGCGTGGAGCGTGTCTTGAAGACAGTGCCGCACGCGCAGTGGATGACGGCGTCATTATAATTTGGATGAATCTTTTCTTTCATGGCTAAGGGTTGTTGAAAGTAACGAAAGACTTCAGTGGTTGCAAGCGGAATCTACGCGAACTTCTTGACGATAATAGCGGCGTTGTGGCCGCCGAAACCGAGGGAGTTATTGAGGCAGATGTCCACTTTCATCTGGCGGGCTTTGTTCGGGACGTAGTCGAGGTCGCACTCGGGATCCGGTTCCTCGTAGTTGATGGTCGGCGGGACGATCTGGTCGCGGAGCGCCAACGCACAAATGGAGGTTTCAACGGAGCCAGCGGCGCCGAGGAGGTGGCCTGTCATGGACTTCGTGGAGCTGACGGCGAGTTTGCGGGCGTGGTCGCCGAAAACCTTCTTGATGGCGGCCGTCTCGCACTTGTCGCCGACGGGCGTCGAGGTACCGTGGGCGTTGATGTAGTCAATCTGGTCGGGATTGAGTTTTGCGTCATTCAACGCGGCGGCCATGGCGCGGGCGGCGCCCTCACCATCAGGGGCAGGCGCACTCATGTGGTAGGCGTCACCGGTGATGCCATAGCCGGCGATCTCGCAGTAGATGTGAGCACCGCGAGTTTGAGCATGTTCAACGGATTCAAGGACACAGACGCCGGCGCCTTCACCCATGACGAAGCCGTCACGGCCTTTGTCGAAGGGGCGGCTGGCGCGTCCGGGTTCGTCGTTACGGGTGCTCATGGCGCGCATGGCGCAGAACCCGGCATAACCGAGCTGTGTAACAGCCGCTTCGCTGCCACCGGCGATCATGACTTCGGCGTCACCGTGTTCGATGATGCGAGCGGCTTCGCCGAGGGCGTGGGTGGCGGTAGCACAGGCGGTGACGACGGAGAGGTTGGGGCCTTTGACGCCAAGCAACATGGAGATGTAACCACTGGCCATGTTGATAATGAGCATTGGGATCATGAAAGGGGAAACGCGCGACGGCCCTTTCTCGAAGAGAGCGCGCGACTGGTCTTCAATCGTCTCCATGCCGCCAATACCAGAACCGACGAGGACGCCGATGCGGTTGACGTCTTCCTTCGAAAGGTCGATCTGGGAATCAACGAACGCCTTCTTGGCGGCACCGACGGCGTACTGGACGAAGCGGTCGGTGCGGCGGGTTTCCTTGGCGGGCATGAAGTCTTCGGGTTTGAAGTCCTTGACCTCGCCGCCGATCTTGGTGTCGAACCTGGTAGTATCGAAACGAGTGACAGGCCCGATGCCACTGCACCCGTCCAAGAGATTCTTCCAAAAGACCTCCAAGTCACTGCCTACCGGGGTCACTACCCCCATGCCTGTGATGACAACTCGACGATGGCTCATGTTCCCTCTTTGCCGTTAGACAAACGGGGCATAAAGCGCTGCACGGCCTGCCACTTTATGCCCCGAACAGCTTCGACGCAGAGCGCGATTACTTCTCGCCGCGTTCCTCGATGTACTTAATGACGTCGCCGACAGCTTGCATCTTCTCAGCATCCTCGTCGGGAATCTCAGCGCCAAATTCCTCTTCAAACGCCATGACCAACTCAACAGTGTCCAACGAATCGGCACCGAGGTCCTCGATGAACTTCGCTTCCGGGGTGACCTGATCCGGGTTGACGCCGAGCTGCTCGACAATGATTTCTTTTACGCGATCTTGCACTGATTTGTCTGCCATTTGGATTTCTCCTTGTTGTGTAAACGGTGTGGTTGTTTATGCGGAACTTGGTTTCTTGTCAAAGGTTTCTTGCTTAAATTCGCAATCCACCATCCACGCCAATCACCTGGCCGGTGACATAGCTGGAGAGGTCGCTGGCTAGGAACAGCACGGCGTTGGCGACGTCGTCTGGCTGGCCCATGCGGGCGAGACCGATGATATCAGTCTGCATCTTCTTCTGTTCCTCAGTGAGTTTGTCGGTCATCGCCGTCTGGATGAAGCCGGGGGCAATGGCGTTGGCGCGGACGCCGCGCTTGGCGTATTCCTTGGCAACGGTCTTGGTCAGGCCAATCATACCGGCCTTGGAGGCGGAGTAGTTGGCTTGGCCGGCGTTGCCGAGGACACCGACGATCGAGGCGATGTTGACGATGGATCCGCCGCGCTGCTTCATCATCGCCGGGATGAGACCCTTGGTGAAGAGGAATGCGCCTTTGAGGTTCACGTCGAGCACCAAGTCCCAGTCCGCTTCACTCATGCGGAGCAGTAAGCCATCGCGGGTGATACCGGCGTTGTTCACCAAGATATCAACACGGACGAAGTCGGCCACGATCTTCGCACAGATGTCGGCAACCTGGATGCCATCAGTGACATTGACGGCGTAGGCCCGCGTTTTCACACCAAGCTCGGCGAGGTCGTCGGCCACTTTCTGGGCATTATCGAGCATCACGTCGCAGACGGCAACAGACGCACCCTCACCGGCGAGGCGTCGAGCAATGGCCTCGCCGATGCCTCGGCCGCCACCGGTAATGACAGCAACCCGATTTTCTAAAAGTTTCTGCATGGGGGTTTCTGTAGCGAGGACAGTGCTGGCTGTCAACTCCAATATACGAAATTAGGCCGCCAATTTAGCAACGGTGGCATCCAAGGTGGCGGAGTCGGCGACGTTGAGCATCTCGACATCTTTGTTGATTCGTTTCATCAGGCCGCTGAGGACGTTACCGGGGCCAAGCTCGATGAAATGAGTGTAGCCCTGTCCGATCAACCATTCCATGGACTCAGCCCAACGGACAGAGGAGGTCACTTGCCGCACCAATAGATTCTTGATCTCCCCCACCCCAACGGCGGGGCGGGCGGTGACGTTGTGAACGACTGTCACGGAGGATTCGTGCATGGTCACCTCGTCCAAGACCGTGCCCAGTTTCTCCTGAGCGGCCTGCATCAGGCGGGAGTGGTAGGCACCGGCGACCTGGAGCGGAATGGCGCGTTTGGCGCCCCGAGCCTTGGCCAGTTCTACAGCTTTGGCAATCTTGTCCTTCTGGCCGGAGATGACGGTCTGGCCAGGGCAGTTGAGGTTGGCAATGTCGACGTCAGCTTCCAGGCAAACCTCAACCAAGGCGGTGTCGTCCATACTAATGATGGATGCCATGCTGCCACTGGTTGAGTTACAGGCGTCCTGCATGAATCGTCCCCGTTGCTGAATGAGGTTGAGTCCATCTCGGAAACTCAGCGCTCCCGCAGCAGTCAGGGCGGTAAACTCCCCCAGCGACAAGCCAGCAGCAGCGCCAAACGTCAGATTCGGCACTTGGGAGCGCAAGGCTTCGAGGCAAACAAGGCTGGTCACCAGTATACATGGTTGTGCATTGTCGGTCTGCGTCAGAAGGTATTCAGGCCCCTCAAAGCAGATCTTTTGAAGATCGCGACCCAGAATCTCATTGGCTTGAGCAAATGTCGTGCGACAACACTCAAAGCGCTCACATATGTCGCGCCCCATGCCGACACTCTGACTGCCTTGGCCTGCAAATAACAATGCTGTTTTCTTCATAACTTGTTGATTTCCGTACAAAAAGAGATTCAGGAGCCGCACGCCAAGGAGGTGGGGGTGGGGAACCCCTCTGAAGAACGCGCAAGCTCCTGAATCACTATCTACTTTGGAAGCTAGTGTGCTCTCCGTGTTTTTGCAACAAAAAAGTTGTTATCATCCCTTTAACTTCTTTGTTCGCCACTTCAAAAGAACAAACTTCAAACAATCAATACAAAGAAAGACAAGATAGCAACATATTAATTCGCAACCTATTACATCCTAGATCTCATCTTATCATAAACCATCTGGGCACCCTGCCGGTTCGCGGCGGTATCGAACTGGCCGACACGCACTCGAATCTCTGTCAGCCTATCCGACTGGCGGAATAACTGAAACACAACCTGTTGACCTTGCGCGTTTCTACAAAAGAGAAGTGCCTTCACACCATCCTTGCGACAACGGTTGCTCTCGGTCGTAAACTGCAACTCACTTACTGTGGCTTGGGCAGCCGTCCAAGCCTTGTCGATGGTAACTTCTTGGATTGTTTGCAGTTCGTTACCGAAGTAAGACACAACCCCGCCGGTGGCACCGGCGGCGGCAGCCCCAACCAACAGCACTGCACATCCTTGAAAGGCCAAAGAAGCGCTCAACAATACCATAAACAACACAAACTGTTTCAATTTCATAACTACCTCCTTGTTCGCTGTTTTTTTACCTCATCCGCCCGCCACTGGCAAGATGATTTCCACTTGATCGCCTTCTTCCAACATCACCAACCCGACATCGGAACGCGGTACCACATACCCATTTCGCTCCACAACGACCTGCGTCGATTTCCAGCCAAGTGCAACCAACAGATCAGCCACCGAAGATGGCTGCGTGAGCTGCTGCGCTTTTCCGTTCACGACGATTCTGGCTGTCTTATGGCTCATTCAGCGCTCC
This sequence comes from uncultured Verrucomicrobiota bacterium, assembly GCA_903825435.1. Classification (GTDB taxonomy): domain Bacteria; phylum Verrucomicrobiota; class Verrucomicrobiia; order Palsa-1439; family Palsa-1439; genus CAIKAP01. The sequence continues at coordinate 25,320 of CAIKAP010000199.1, read as the reverse complement.
ATCCCAGTCTTTCCAGACCGGTTCGTACCCCATTCCAGCCAAGACAGTTGCCACTTTGTCTGAAGAGCGTTCATCGGCGATCTCAAACTGCTTTGTGGCGTATTCTCCCTCCAACCCAATCACGCCATTCCCCTGCCCCGTGTAGCCGCCCGGCTCCGTGTGGCTGCCTGCGCTCATAATCGTGATACCCAACGGCACTAACCCATCCCGCAACCGTGCCGCTTCACGAGTGCTGAGTACAATACCAACTTCCGGAAACGTCAGCCGCAATGCGCACACCAGTTGGGTCAACTCCCGTTCGCTAACCTTCACCGTCGGATCGAATTCACCCACCGACGGGCGGAGACGGGGGATGCTGACGGTGATCTGCGCTTTCCAGCAATGCCGCAACAGGTATTCCACATGCCCGGCCAAGGCCACCGCCTCTGTCCGCCACGGCGCCAACCCCAACAGCGCACCTATCCCCAACCGTTTAAAACCGGCCGCGTAGGCCCGCTCAGCCGTTTCAAGCCGCCAATCGAAATCTTTCTTTGGCCCCTTGGGATGCATCGAGGCGTACACGGCGCGATTGTAGGTCTCCTGATAAATCACCAATCCTTCCGCACCCTCGCGGACGATCGGCTCGTACTTCGCTGTCTCCAGAGGGCCAACCTCCAGTGAGATGCTTGGCCAGTCGGAGCGCAGCCGCGCAACACATTTCTCCAGGTAGTCAGCCGAAACGAACCGCGGATGTTCTCCCGCTACCAGCAGAATGTGGCGGAACCCTTCCTCGCAAAGGTAACGGGCTTCCACCAATGCCTGTTCCAAGCTCAGCGTCACGCGTTTAACCGGGTTATTGCGCGAAAACCCGCAGTAACGGCAGACGTTGACGCACTCGTTGCTGAGGTACAGCGGCGCGAACAAACGGATCACGCGCCCGAAGTGTTTCAAGGTCAACTCGTGTGCCTCACGTGCCATCTCCTCCAAGCACGACGGCGACGCCGCGACCGGGGAGGTTAGCGCAGCGAAATCCTCCAGTGACTTCCGTTTCCTTCCAAGCGCGGTTTCGACCTCTGCAGCGGTTGCGCCTTCGGCCAAAGCGCTTAGACTGGCGAGCGGGAGCTCGTTGAATTCGGCGACGTAACTCATTTCTCGTTCAAGAACCCTGTCAGCGGACTGGTGGCTTGAGCCTCCCGTCGTTTCGGGGCCAGCCCAATCTCGTATGCCGCGCGCCCGGCTTCAACTGCCGCCTTGAACGCCCCCGCCATCCGCACCGGGTCGGCGGCTACCGCGACCGCCGTGTTCACCAACACCGCATCAGCCCCCATCTCCATCGCCTCTGCCGCATGCGACGGCACACCCAACCCGGCATCCACAACCACGGGAACCGTTGCCTGTGCGATGATGATCTCGATGCTGGCCCGTGTCTCAACACCGCGTGCGCTGCCGATGGGTGAACCAAGCGGCATTACCGTCGCACATCCGGCGTCCTCCAGCCGTTTCGCCAGCACCGGATCGGCGTGGATGTACGGCAACACTGTAAACCCTTCCTTCACCAGCGCCTCCGCCGCCTTCAATGTCTCGATTGGGTCGGGCAACAGGTAGCGCGGGTCGGGGTGAATCTCCAGTTTCAGCCACGATGATTGTGTCGCTTCGCGTCCGAGCCGCGCCAAACGGCACGCTTCCTCCGCCGTGCGCGCGCCGCTGGTGTTCGGCAACAAGAGGTGCTTTGCTGCGTCCACATAGGACAGGATGTTGGCGAACCGGTCCTGTTTGCCCGACAAATCCGCCCGGCGCAACGCGACCGTCACCAATTCGCATCCACTCGCCGCCAACGCAGCCGCCATGACCTCACCCGAGGCAAACTTGCCCGTACCCATGATGAGCCGCGAGCGGAACTCTCGGGCCGCAATACGTAGGTTGCTCATTTCGGGGTTTGGGGCGCTGTGATCTTCCACTGGCCCTCTTGCATGATGAAACCGCGGTTGCCCTTGGCCAAGCCTTCCTCGTTCTGGCGTTTCAACTCAGCCAGTTTCACCTCCCACAACCGTTGTTTGACAACCCGAACCTGTTCGCGCAACGTTTCCAAGTCGTTCAAGCGTCGCTCCAGCGACGCCTTCTCCATTTCCAAGCGCATCACCCGCTGGCGCAGCTTCTCGATCAGGGCGAGCGCATCTGCGTGCGCCCTCTCCAAGTCTGAGAACTTACTGCTGACGACGGCAAGTTGGTTAGACGTTGCCCCCAGTTGCTGCACCAAATGACCGCGATCCACCTCCAACATCCCGATCTTTTTCGCCTGCTCGGCGATCTGCTGTTGGGCCGCCAACAAGTCCTTGCGAACCGCATCCGCCTGCTGGCGGCTCTGCGTCAATTGCTCCTCCGTCTTTACCTTCTCGGTGGTGCGCTGCTCCAGTTCCGTCGTGCGCGCTGCCAACTGCAACTTGACAGCCGCCACTTCCGTCTGGGTCACCGTTAACTGGTTGGTGATCGCGACCAACTGCGTGGTGGTCCGCACCAGATCGTTACTAACAGTCACATGATGTTCGCGAACAGAGCGGTTCGAGCGCAACCCTTCTATGTACAACATTCCCAGCAGCAACAGCGCGACTGCCAGAATGATGATGATCACATTCTTCATGGTTCCACCTTTTTCATTGTGGCCAACACCTCGTTGACGCTGCCCTGCCGGTAGCCCTGCAAGTCCAGCGTCACATACGTGTAGCCGATTCGTTTCAACTCTTCACAAACCACTGCGCACAATCCTGGTTCCGTCCATCGGAACATTTCCGGAACACCGACTTCGATCCGCGCCAGATTGCGGTGGTGCCGCACGCGCACGTCGCGAAAGCCGCGGTCGCGCAAAACATTCTCCGCCGCCTCCACCATCGCCAGCACATCCGGCGTCACCGTCTCACCGTACGGAATCCGCGACGACAAACACGCCATCGGCGGCTTCTCCGCCGTCGGCAAACCGAACTGCGTCGACAACACGCGCACCTCCGCCTTCGTCAGCCCGGCCTCTTTCAACGGCGCCCGCACACAGAACTCAGCCGCTGCCTGCGCGCCGGGACGGAAATCGCCCGCGTCGTCGGCGTTCTCACCGTACACGATCGTCTGCCAACCTTCGACCTTCGCCAGCGCGACCATCTTCTTAAACAACTCCGACTTGCAAAAATAACAGCGGTTGGGCGGATTGCTCGCGTACTTCGCGTCGCTCATCTCCTCGGTCTGTATCATGCGCACTGCAAACCCAAACTGCTTTGCCAGCTCCAACGCCTCTACTAATTCCCGCCGCGGCAGGCTCGGCGTATCCGCGATCACCGCCAACGACTTCACACCGAGTGTGTCATGCGCAACCTTCATTAGCAGCGCGCTATCCACTCCGCCGGAGTACGCCACGAGCGTTCTTCCAGATTGACGCAGGAGCGCCTGCAATTGTTCGAGCTTCTCCGGCAACGTCACGAGGCGTCCTCGCCCAGCTCGACATTCCAATACGCCAGATCGAGAAAATGTTTCCAACTATCGTGCGCCACCGTGCTGATGGTGACGTTCACGAACGGCCGCCACTTCGGACGCTTTGGCTTCTTGATCAGGCGCATGCCTGCTTCCATCGGCGTGCGATTCGCCTTGCGCGTGTTGCACGGGATGCACGCGCACACGATGTTCTCCCACGTCGTCGTCCCGCCCTGCTCACGCGGCACGATGTGATCCAGGTTCAAGTCGCGCCGGTCAAAATGCCGGCCGCAATACTGGCAGGTATTGCGGTCCCGCTCAAAAATGTTGTGCCGGGTGAACTTCACTTCCTTGTGCGGCAGCCGGTCGAAGAACAACAGCAGGATCACCCGCGGAATCCGCACCTTGAACGAGACCGTGTGCACCACGTCCTCGCCATCGTGGTTGCACGTGAAGTCGCGCCACTCGCTGAAGTCGAACGTGCGAAACACACCGCTGTTCTCCGTCACCACCTCCGCATGCCCCATATACAGCAGCATGAAGGCGCGTTCCACCGTGCAGACGTTGACCGCCTGCCAAAGGCGGTTCAACACCAGCACGTTCTCGTTCAGCACATTCCTCATTGCGTCGCAAGACTACCACAAGCCCCGGCCCACCGTCAATCTAGGCTGGACACCCGCGCCGTCATACTTACAATCCCCCCCGTCATGAACCACAAAGTCACTGTCTTCGGCGCCGGCTTCGTCGGCGCCACCACCGCGCAACGTGTCGCCGAAAAACAACTCGCCGACGTCACCCTCATTGACATCATCGAAGGCATGCCGCAAGGCAAGGCCCTCGACGTGATGGAGTCCGCCTGCCTTGAAAGGTTCGACGCCAAGGTCACCGGTTCCAACAACTCCGCCGACTGCCGCGACAGCGACCTCGTCGTCATCACCAGCGGCGTCGCCCGCAAACCCGGCATGAGCCGCGACGACCTCCTCAAGATCAACGCCGGCATCGTCGGCACCGTCTCCGACGCCATCAAGGCGAACGCGCCCAACGCCATCGTCATCATCGTCTCCAACCCGCTCGACGTGATGACCTATCTCGCCGGCGTCCGACTCGGTTTCCCGAAGAACAAAGTCATCGGCATGGCGGGCGTGCTCGACAGCGCCCGGTTCCGGTGTTTCATTGCGATGGAACTCGGCGTCTCGATGCGCGACGTTGACGCCATGGTCCTCGGCGGCCACGGCGACGACATGGTTCCCCTCGTCCGCTACGCGACGGTAGCCGGCATCAAAGTCGAAGATCTGATTCCGAAAGACCGCCTCGATGCCATGGTCGCCCGCACCCGCACCGGCGGCGCCGAGATCGTGAACCTCCTCAAGACCGGCAGCGCCTACTACGCGCCGAGTTCGTCGGCAGTCGAGATGGTGAGTGCTGTCTTGAACGACGAGAAGCACGTGTTACCTTGTGCTGCGTGGTGCACCGGCCAGTACGGTGTGAACGACATGTTCGTCGGCGTCCCGTGCGTGCTCGGCAAGAACGGCGTTGAGAAAATCATCGAGCTGAAATTGACCGACGACGAGCTTGCCCAACTCAACAAATCCGCCGACCACGTGCTGGAGAACGTCAAGAATCTGAATCTGTAGCTGCCTACACCGTAGTATCCGATGGCCCCGACCAGTCATGGCGCGCCAGTCTGATCTGCTTCAGATAATCACTTCTGGTGCCGTGCTTATAAGGCTCAAATGCGCTGACCATTCTTGCGAGGTCACTATCAGGTCGAAGCGCTGTTGGCCTATGCAGAAGATACCATGTAAGATATGCGATTTGAATTCGCGTGGCTTCGGCGGTGATGTCGCCTTTCGGAATTGCCTCGACCTTGCCATACGCTAAACAGGCATCAAACAAGAAGAACTCGGTCAGTTTTGTATCGAACTCGATATTTGAGTTCGCGTCTTTACCTCCATGCTTGAAGAAGTTCTGCGGCTGGCGAGCCCAATCAATCAGTTGTTTCTCAAACTCTGGCGTGACAAGCGCCTTAACCCAATCAAGCATCGTCGCTCCGCCTTTCTTCCGAACCAGAACAGACAAAATCTCGTGCGCGACCGCAGCCAGCGTGTGTATTGCGACCGTGTCTCCATCCTCAAAGTAAAGCTGTAGTGCGGCAAACAACTGACGACGTGCAGCATCAAGTTTACTAATCCGAATCATATTCATTGTATCTCAACTTGCTGGATCATCGTTCCACCGTGCCGCTTTCAATATCTCCAGAAACGTCTCGGCAAGGGTTAATCTTCGATTTTGTCGTAAAGAGCGATTCTTGAGATTCGCTCATTATCCTGCTAGCCACTTCACCCATTGCTTAAAATCATCGAAGTCGATTTCCGGTGCTAGCTCTCTACGCTTGCGGTCATGGTATCGTGCTTCTTCCTCGGTCCCGAAGTGACCGGCGCGCATGCAGGTAAAGGCAAAATGGTGTGCCTTAGCTTTTTCCTTCTTAGTTGCGGGAAACTTGCAGTTTTTTGGAGGGACAGCTTCGGTTGCCATACGGAAACACCAAAACTCCTTTTCGGTGGTTCCCGACAATTTGTGATAGATTCCACCTAAGTCGTAATAGACGACCGTAAGATCAACTATAGGTGTAACCTCGTTGGCTTGGATGACTTTGTAAAAGTAATCCTTCGCTTTCTCAAGTGCTCCAAATTTCTTGGCGGCAGTACAAAGGAGCCTCAAGCAAACTGAGTTGTCGGGCTCCTTCTTCCATTCTTGAAAGAGTCCTTCGAGGTAATCCGAGATTGCTCTGCTTGCGTCGGCCTCACGTCCCACGGCCTGAAGGTCCGCAACACGCTTGCACGTGAGATCAAACTCTACCGCTCTCGCCGGGCGTTTCATTGACGGCAAGCTCTCCAAATCACGGTGTGCATCCTCGCGCCGCTTAAAAAGATCAAAAATACTCATTGGATAGTCAGTTTAACAGTTTAGAGATCAAACTGCCAGTCTCTTTGTAAGCTCTTGCTATCGAGCCGGCCAAGGCAGTGTGATCGTTTGGTCGGCTGTTAGGATTAGCTGCCAGCATGGAAAGGATCTGCCTGCAAATGCTCCTCGGAACTCTTGCTTTGGACATAAGAACTTCTGCGTCTTGGTGGTACCGCCCGGTGAGAAGGGACTCAACAGGGTGAACACCCTGTCTGTATGGTAGGGTGCCAGTCAGCATTTCGAGGTAAATCATCCCAAGCGAAAAGACGTCTGAGGCAATGGAGGAATGAAAACCTTCACAGAATCTCTCGGGTGCCATGTAAAGCAGAGTACCCATGTGATTGAAAGTACGCAGCGCTGCTTGCGATGTGGGCGGCGTTCCTGCAATTGCGTTGAGCTGTGGTTGCTTGATTGACGCAATACCCCAATCAGCCAACATGAACCTGCATTTGTTTATCGGGGTATTGGGAATCTTGGCTTGGGCGTCACCAGCAACCTCGTAGAGAATATTTCTGGCCGTTGGCGCAATATCGAGGTCATAGAGAATATTTTCCGGCTTGAGGTCGAGGTGGAGTACCCGGTCCTGATGGTACGCGAAAGCGAGGCCGTCGAGAAGGTCGCCGATAATGCCAGTGGCTTCTTTGAGGGATAGCCGTTGCCTCTTGTTTAGAATGTCTCTCAGAGAACCCTGACACCAATCCATTGCGGCGACCCAGCCGTCGGAACCTGCGTCCAAAATCTCATTAAGGCACACAATGCTTGGGTGGCGAAGCGCAGCCCAGATTGTGAGCTCTCGCTTGAAAAGCGCCTTGCCTTCGGCACCCACAGCGTCAGGTCGGACAGTTTTCAACGCCAGCTTAGTCCCGTGAACACTTATGCGGCCTTGACGAGACTGCGCGTTGAGACTGTTCAGAAAGTCTATCGGGTCATCGCTGTCGGCGCTCACATGCTGAGGTGCCATTGCGACGCCTCTCCGAGACTCTCTCCGAAGAAAGAGGACAAATCCCATCCCACCGCATGATGACTGCTTCACGGAATAGGTTAGATCACCGATAATAATGTCATCGTCCGGCTGAAGGTCGAATATACTTGTACGACTATGCCGTATCCCAGTCATTGGTATCTTTCTGATGACGCCACGAACAGCAGGTCAGTTGGATTGTCATAACGGATCAATGCTGCCGTACTTTGAAAGTAGTACTTCGGCAGCGGATTAGACACAAGCTGAAACCCCGGCATGTTGCCTTGCTGGCCGTTGGATGCTAGACTGCCGACGTTGTTCGTGTAGTAGCGCCCGTCCCGGGCAACACCGAGACGGCGGCTGCTACACAGTTTGAGCCAAGACACGCTGTTCGAAGTTGCGATGGGGTCTCCGTTGACACCCCCGTTGAAACGGAGACTCTCGGAAGGGGCTTTTTTGTCTCTGAATTCGATGGCCGACGCCGGACAGCCGTTTGTCGCGGCCTTGCTGACGCGAATCTCCAACCGTCCGTTGCTGATCGTCACCGAGGGATCGAAGTCGCAGGAAACATTCCTCTCCGACTTCCAGACCTTTCTGCCCGACGAACAAACTATCGACAGACGGGGTGATCGCCGTGAAGCCGGTTGCTGGTCACGTCGACTGGCTCATCACGCGGTTGTAGATGTCGCGCACGACCCGCGTGGCTTGTCGGTACGAGTCAAGGAAGGCAGCGGCGTCAACGAAGCCGAGCCGGCGAGCAAGCAATCCCGCTTCGCGTTCGCTACTCGGCAGACGGGAGACGTTGGTGTTCTCAGCGCGACGCAGCACGGACTCGATGCGCCGCAGGAACAAGTAGTGGCGGCGTAGAACAAAACTGTCCTTTTCCTCGACCAAGCCGAGCGCCGTTAGGCGGTTCAACGTCGCGAGCGTGTGCGGGCCACGAAGCGCGGCATGGGCGTAACCGTAGCGAAGTTGGAGTGCCTGGACAAGAAACTCTACGTCCATCAGGCCGCCAGGGCCGGTTTTGAATTCGAGTTCGACGCAGGTCTGATCGCCGCGCTCGGTCTCGATACGGCGGCGCATGCGGCGGATTTCGGTGATATCGGCGTCGGTGATCGGCCCGGCGTAGATGACACCGTGGACCATCTCAACCAATCTGCGCCCCAACGATTCGTCACCGGCGACGTACCGGGCGCGAGTCAACGCGAGTTTCTCCCAAAGCTGTGCCCGCTGGAGGTAGTAATCGCAGTGGGCCTCCAACGAACTGGCGAGGACGCCTTTCTCGCCATCGGGCCGCAGCCGCGTGTCCATGGCAAAGAGCGAACCGTAGTCCGTCGGCAACGACATATACTCGATGACTTTCACAGCAAGACGTATGGCGTCGGTTTGTTCTTCGCCGACGAAGAGGACATCGAGGTCGGCGCCGTAGCCAAGTTCCTCACCGCCGAATTTGCCGAGGGCAATGACAGCGAAGGGCAACACGTCCAAATGCAACTCGCGACGGGCTTGGTCAAGTACAAACCGGAGGGCAGCCTCGGCGAGCGAACTGATTTCACGGTGCAGATGTTCGACGTCCACCAAGGTCATGATGTCCTCGATACCAACGCGAAGCATTTCGGCGCGTTTCCATTGGCGCACCACGTCCAACGGCGGCGTGTCGGGCGCGTTGGTGACCGCTGCGATCAATTCGTCGCACATCCGGTCAATGTTCTTCGGTTCGTTCAGATCGCCACCGTGGCATAGCTCGTCAAAGAGGCCCGGCTCGCGCTGGAGCGTCTCGGAGAAATAGCGGCTCCCGTCACCCAGACGGAAAAGCACCTCGATGAGCTTCGGATGCCGTAACAACACCTCGTAAAGCATGCCGCGCGAACCGTACGCGCCGACAAATGCATCGAAGTGCAACAGCGCGGCATCGGGATCGGGCAGCTTGCGGCAGCAATCGAGCGCGACGGCGAACACGCCGGCGAAAAGCTCCTTGGTCCGTTGCGAGATATGGATGAAACCGGAACCGTGTAGCAGGTTGGCGACGCGACGGACGGCGGCGGGCACGTCGGCAAACCCGGCGTCGCGAAGCGTGTCGGGAAGTTTGTCGTCGGCAAGCTGCGCGACGGCGGGTGTGATGCGTTGATCGGCGTTGGCGAGGACGGCCTCGTAGATGCGGCGAACGGCGCCGGTGTGCGTTTGCTGCGCGGTAAAGAATTCTTTCACGGTACGGAAGTCGAGACTGCGGGCGAGGCGGACGAGCGCCTGTTCCTCGTCGGGAATTGTGTGGGTCTGCAATTCCATTTCCATCTGGAGGCGGTGCTCGACGTTGCGGAGGAACCGGTACGCGTCGGCCAACGCGTCGGCCTCGGCGGCGGCGAGCAGGTTGGCTTTCACCAGCATCGACAAGGCGCGCAGCGAGTTGCGCTCGCGCACCGCCGGTAGGCGCGCGCCGCGCAGCACCTGGAACGATTGGATGATGAACTCGATCTCACGGATGCCGCCGATGCCGAGCTTGACGTGCCGGGTGAGCTGGCCATCGGTGACGATCTCGCGTTCGATGCGTGCCTTGATAGCGGCCATCTGCTGGACGACGTTCTCGCCCGCGTGGCGCGAATACACGAACGGCTGCACGAGATCGAGGAACTGACGGCCCACCTCGGCATCGCCGGCGACGGGCCTGGCTTTGAGCAGCGCCATGCGTTCCCAAGTCTCGCCGCGCTCGGCGTAATAGTTCTCGTAGTTTGGCAACGACAACGCCAGCGGCCCGCTCGCGCCTTCGGGGCGGAGGCGCAGATCAATGCGGAAGATAGTCCCCTCGTCTGTCTGTCGTCCCACGGCGCGGATGATCTCCTCGGCAAGCTTGGTAAAAAACTCCTGCCGCGACAACGCTGTCGTGAGCGCGCCGTCGGCGTCATAGACGAAGATCACGTCCACATCGCTAGAATAGTTTAACTCCTGTCCACCGAGCTTGCCCATGCCGATGACAGCAAAGTGGCGGATGGCGTCGCCTGACAACTTGAACTGCACGGCGAGCTTCTGCTGCGCGATGTCGAAAACGGCCTGGAGACAAACGTCGGCGAGGTTGGACAGTTCGAGGGTGGTTTCCTCGACCGTGGAATGTCCGACGAGGTCACGCGCGCCGATCCGCAACGTCTCGCGCCGTCGGAACCGGCGGACGATGTCGTAGCGCTCAGCGGGCACGCGGCTACCAAGGAGCAGACGTGTCAGTTCAGCATGGAGCCATGCTTTCGAACGCGGCGCGCGCAGCGTTTCCGGGCTGATGAGGAAATGGAAGTACCCGGCGTTGCGGGCGAGCGTGTCGGAGAGCGCCTGGCTATGGGCGAACACCGTCACTAAGAGGTCAAGCGCCTCGGGCGCATCCAGCAGGTAATGGTACAGCATGTTCGGGTGAGGCAACGCGGCGGCCAGCCGTTCAAAATGGATGAACGCGCGGTCGGGATCCGCTGATGCTGCGCAGGCGCGGACCAGTCGCGGCAACAAGAGCCGCAAGCTGCGGCGTTGCTGTTCATTAGCGTGCAACCGCGGCAAGGCGGCGATGATCTGCGCCGCGTCGCGGAACCCGTATGCACGCAGGATCTTCTCCACTTCCGGTTTCGGCAGCGGCCGCGCACCGAACAGCCGGCTGAGCGAGGGGCGGCGCGTGGAGGTAGCCATGCGTTTCACCGTTGCCGTTTTTGCAACAGATCGCGCGCTGATTCAAGAATCTTGCGCTCGCGTGGCGTCAGACTCTGCATCCCGTCGCGGGAAATCTTGTCCAAGATCGGATCAATCTCTTCCCGCATGAAGTCCTCGGCTGAGCGCGGCAACGGTCTTGCCCGATGCAGCCAGCGAAGCTGCAACGGACGGCCGTAGCCAAGCGCCTTGACAAAGACCCAGCCGAGCGCGGCACCGCCAAGGTGAGCGAGGTGCGCGACGTTAGTCGAGGCGCCTTCAAGCAACGGCACCGCGTCGAACGCGATGGCGATCAGCGCGAGGTATTTTGCTTTGAACGTAACTGGCAAAACGAAGAACACCAGCAGCGTCACCTCGCGGTCCGGGAACATCGTCGCAAACGCGATCACGCACGCCAGCACCGCCGCCGACGCACCGATGACGGGAACGGTGGACTGAAGGTTGAACGCCAGCCACAAGACCGCCCCCGCAACGCCGCCTCCGAGGTACAGCTCCGTGAACCGGCGCGCGCCGAGGAACAACTCCACCTCGCGCCCGAAAAACCAGAGCACGAACAGATTCACCAGCAGATGCCAGATGCCGCCATGCAGGAACATGTAGGTCAGCGGCTGCCAGAGAAATCCCCTTTGGATGCCGTCGGCTTGAAGCGCAAAGAGTTGTTCAAACGCACCCCACCGGAACGCCGCGCAACCAAGCTGGCCCAAGAAGACGGCGACGTTGATCCAGATCAGCAGTTGCGTGACGGAACCGAACCGCTCCAGCATCGCGCCTGTATGCTCGTGGTCCTGCGTCTGTTTCCACATGTGCGGCATTGCGGATAATGATAGAGCAGTTTGACGACGCTGACAACATCCGTAAAACATCAGCCGCAAAAAGCTTGCGAACCGAAACGACGCCGCGTACAAATACCGCCTGAAGTCACACACACGCCATGGCCAGTAGCTTGCAATCGGGGAAACATGACGCGATCGGGCTGATCGCCCGTCTCTGGCGCCCGCGCCGCACATCAACACCCACCGACAAATCCCAACCGCCACCGGCGGAAGACGTTTTCCGCAACATCATCGAATCCTCGCCGATGGGCATGCAGTTCTTCACGCTCGAAGACGACACCCACCTCGTGCTGTCCGGCGCCAATGTCGCCGCTGACCGCATCCTCGGCGTCACCCACGCACCCCTCATCGGCAAGACCATCGAGGAAGCATTCCCCACCCTTGCCAACACCGAGGTGCCCGGACAATACCGCCGCATTGCCCGCGACGGCGGCGCCTGGCGCTCCCAGCAAATCGGCGTCGAGGCAACTCAGATCCGACGCGCTTACGAAGTCCACGCGTTTGCCACCGGCCACGAACGGCTTGCCACGATCTTTTTTGACATCACCCGCCGCGCGCGTGCCGAAGCTGAAGTCGCCGCATGGAAACAACGCTACGAACTTGTCGCCGCCTCCTCCGGCCAAGTCGTCTATGACTACGACCTGAAAACCGGCGCCATACTTTGGAGCGGCAGCATCGAGAACGTGTTGGGCTACACCCCCATTGACTTCGGCGGCGGCCTCGAGCAATGGGCCGACTGCATCCACCCCGAAGATCAGACGGAAGCGATGCGCCTGCTCAAAGCCGCGGAGCAGACCACCATGCCCTACGACGTGGAATACCGCTTCCGCCACAAGAACGGCAGTTACCTTTGGATTCACGACTGCGGTTCGTTCCTGACCGACGCAAACCAGAAGCCGATCCGCATGATCGGCATGATGAACGACATCACTGAACGCAAACGCATGGAGGAAGAGCTTCTCCAAGCGCAGAAAATGGAAGCCATCGGCCGCCTCGCCGGCGGTGTCGCCCACGATTTCAACAACATCCTCACCGCCATCCTTGGCTTCAACGAGCGCATCCTGGAGAAAATCCCACGCGACGACCCAATGTACACCCACGCCATCGAGGTCGGCAAAGCCGCCCAACGCGCCGCTGCGCTAACGCAACAGCTTCTCGCGTTCGGACGCAAACAGGTCCTCCAGCCGCGCCTACTCAACCTCAACGACATCATCCTCGACTATGAGTCCATGCTAACACGCGTCATCGGCGAGAACATCAAGATCGTCATTGACCGCGGCCCAAACCTCCGCGCCGTCAAAGCCGACCGCTGCCAGATTGACCAGATCCTGATGAACCTCGCCCTCAACGCCCGCGACGCCATGCCCACCGGTGGCCGCCTGCGGATCAGTACAGCCAACATCACGCTCGACACCGAGTTCTCCCGCACTCATCCCAACGTCAAACACGGCAACTACGTTCTGATTACCGTCTCCGACACCGGCCACGGCCTCGACCATGAAACCAAGAAGCGCCTTTTCGAGCCGTTTTCCACCACCAAGGAATCCGGTACAAGCACCGGCCTCGGCCTCGCCTCCACCTACGGCATCGTCCGCCAAAACGCCGGCCACCTCTTTGTGGATAGCGAACAAGACAAGGGCACCAGTTTCCGCGTTTACCTGCCAGCCGCCGAAGGCATGGAGGAGACCGACCAGAGCCAGCTCGTTCCCAACGACCAACTCCCGCGCGGCACCGAGACCATCCTCGTTGCCGAAGACGAACCCGCCGTGCGCGAGTTCATCACGCTGATTCTCCGCGAGCTGGGCTACACCGTCCTTACCGCCGAGAACGGCGAGGAAGCCCTCCGTCTCGCTCGCCAACTCGACGGCAACCCGCTCGACCTCCTTTTCACCGACGTCATCATGCCACGCATGAGCGGCAAGGAACTCGCCGAGACCCTGCATGCCGAGCGGCCCGGACTGAAGATCATCTTCGCCTCCGGCTACACCCGCGACGTGTTTACCCGCGACGGCAACCTGCCTAAAGGCGTTATCCTGCTGTCGAAACCGTTTACCTCCTCCGGGCTGGCCAAGACTATCCGCCGCGTGCTTGACACGCCGTCACCGGTGGCGAGTTTTTTGTGGTAAGTCAGATAAAGTACCGCTACAGTAACACCATGGTTATGGAACCTGAATCAAAAGTCCCAGAGGAATCGTCCCAGTCATTCGACTTTAAAGCCGTTCTCCTCGTGGACGACGACCGCCAACTCGCCTCTACCCTCCAATGGAGCCTCGCCGACCGGAATTACCTCGTGGACGTCGCATTTGACGGACAAGACGGGCTAACTAAAGTGAAGGAGAACCAGTACGACGCCATCATTTGCGACGTCATGTTGCCGAAGTTACGTGGCGATCAGTTCTACAAAGAAGCCATCGCCGTTCACCCCCGTCTCACCGACCGTTTCATCTTCATCACCGGCTACGCTGCCGACCCGCAGATTAACCTCTTCCTTTGCAAAAACGGCTCCAAGTACCTGATGAAACCTTTCCCCGTCCAGAAACTGATTGACTGCCTACAGCAACTGCTCTCCTAACCAATCTCCGCCCGCACCATTTCCGCAAAGCTCTCCCGACACCGCACCAACACCGCCTTCCGCCCGTCCACCAACACCTCTGCCGCCCGTCCACGCGTGTTGTAATTCGACGACATCGCCATCCCATACGCCCCCGCGCTCATCACCGCCAGCAACTCCCCCTCCTCAACCGCAGCCACACGACGGTCCCGCGCCAAGAAATCCCCTGACTCACACACTGGTCCCACCACGTCAGCCTTCATCGTCGCACGTCGCGCCTTCCGCACCGGCACGACCTCGTGGTAACTCTCGTACAATGACGGACGAATCAAATCATTCATCGCCGCGTCCACGATCACAAACCGCTTCAACGGCGTCCGCTTCACGTACTGCACCTGCGTCACCAACACACCGCCGTTGCCCACGATAAAGCGCCCCGGCTCCAGCACAATCCGCAAGCCGAGATTCCGCAGCAACGGCTTCACCGCCGCCGCAAACTCGCGCACCGTCGGCGGCGTCTCATTGTGGTACGTGATGCCCAACCCGCCACCAATGTCGAAAAACTCCAGCGTCTCCGGCGCCAACGCCCGCACCTGCTCGATCAGCGGCAACATCTTCCGGATTGCCAGCACGTATGGCGCGACCTTCGTGATCTGCGAGCCGATGTGCATCTGCACTCCGCGAATCTCGATCCACGGCATCCCTGCCGCTGCACGATACACTGCTAGCGCGTCCTTCAACGCGATCCCAAACTTGCTCGTGTGTTTACCCGTCGCAATATAATGATGCGTATCCGGGTCAACCCCCGGATTCACCCGCAACGCCACCGGCGCCCGCCGTCCCATCACCTCTGCCACCGCCGATATACGGAACAACTCCGGAACGCTTTCCACATTGAAGCACCCGATCCCGCACCGCAATGCCCCCTCAATCTCGCCCGCTGTCTTGCCAACCCCAGCAAATACGCAGCCTGCCGGGTCGCCGCCAACCCGGATCACCCGCTCCAGTTCGCCACCGCTCACGATATCGAAGCCCGCGCCCGCCTCCGCCAGCGCGCGCAGCACCGATAAATTGCTGTTGGCCTTCACCGCATAACACACAAGATGGTCCACGCCAGCAAACGCCTCGTCCAGCGCGCGCCACTGGCCGAGGATGTGATTACGGCTGTACACGTACAGTGGCGTACCGAATTCCTCCGCCAATTGCGTCAGAGAAACACCTTCACAGTGTAACTGCCCTGCCTTGTATTGAAATGCATTCATAAGATTGTCGCGCATCCTAACAGCGACCGCGCCGCCCCGCAAGCGACACCGGCAACTGATTAAGCGTTTTGTTTGTTTTCTAAGACCGGCTCGCGATGTTCCACCTTAATGGTCAGGTTCCGTTTAATCCCGGCCAGCGCAGGCAACACGTGATTCAAGACCTGCTCTGCCGTCGCCCGAAACTTCCGGCCACGCGCGCTGACCTTTACCCAACCGGTCTTGTCCCGGTAATACCGCTCCGTGAAGTTCTTGGTCCCAATCAAAATGAGATAGCTGTCATTGGTAAGCTTCATAAAAAAATCTTAGCAGCGACCTCGCCGCCCCGCAAGCGGCGCTTGCACACTTCGCCCTCCAACCCGATGCACATTCGGGCAAGCATCGTGCTTGTCCTGCTCTCATCACGTTGGAGAAGCCGAGCAAGCCGATGGTCAAGGAAGCGATTGTTGCCGGTCGCTACACGGCCAAGTTCTACCAGAAGGAATACCCGAAGATTCAGATTCTCACCGTTACCGGCCTGCTGGACGGCACCGAACGCCTCGAAGCCCAGCCGCAAGCCAATCCGTTTGCCAAAGCGGAACGGGAAGTGAAGGCACACAAACAAAAGGAGATGCTATGAAAGCCGTGGATCGCTGTTACCGGCACGACGACTCAAGGTGAGCCACCCTGAGCTGCGGAGCGGTTCGGGGTTGGCTCGACCGCGAGGCTGCGTGAAAACTCTGGCAAGCTTTCGTAAGTCGTTGATAGATTTTTGTAGCTCCCTACAACAGCAAATGCGAAATGAAACCGTTTTGGGTAAGATTCACACGGGAAATGATCTGGTTTCAGGGGAAAAGTCGGATGAATTTTTGACTGCACGAGATAGAGCGGCGCCTTCTCTCCTCTCGGGTGGGACTATGGGCAAGTTTAATAAGTTTTCTATTCTTTGTTTTTCTTTGTCTTTCCAATACGAAACTTACCTCGCAGCGTTACAGTTACCGCATGATGTACCACGCGATGGCCGTTCCGACCGAAACCGCCGTCAACCACAGACGGTAGTCCTTGAACAAGGGAGTTTTCACCGCCATCATATCATCTTCGTCAAAAGCTTTTGCACCACGTCCCCAGAGGCTGGCCACGGTCGTGTTTTCCAGTTTCGCCGCAGGCGGTGGGGCGGTGAGCAGCGACACAGCCACCAACACTAACATGCAAATCAAGGTGACCAGCATCGCGCCATGCAACCACGGACGCAGTAGCGGATGATTCATGAACGGTAGGAAATGTTCCTGATTGTTGAGCATCATCGTCGGACACAGGATCAACGCCGCGACCATGCAGGCTAGCACGCTGGGGGTGTTGGTGCGCTTCCAGAACACGGCGAATAGGAAAATCACAGCAAATGGCATCATCAGGTATGCAGACACGGTTTGCAGATAAATGAACATGGACTTGCTGCGCCCGATCACCGGCGCCCAGATCGCGCCGAGGATAAATACGGACAACACAGCAATCCGTCCGATTAGAATCTGGCGATCCTGATCTGCACATGGACGCAACTTGAGATAAAAGTCACGCGTTACCAGCGTTGCGATTGAGTTGTACGTCGCGCTGAGGTGTCCCATCAATGCCGCCGTGATGCCGGCCACGGTCAACCCCAATAACCCGGTCGGCATCAGATTTTTCAACAACGTCGGATACGCCAGGTCTCCCTTTGCCAAGCCGGGGTACAACGCCGCTGCAATCAAACCGGGGCCGACAAGAATGATCGGGTTGAGCGTCTTGAGAAATGCGCAGAACGTCGCACCGAGACGGCCTTCGTTGAGGTTCTTGGCAGCGAACACGCGTTGCACCAGTACCTGGTCCATTGAGAAATAAAACGTGCCGACTAGGAACACACCGATGAACACTCCCGGCCACGGCAGGTCGGGATCGGTCGCCGGCCGAACCATCGAGAACATCACTGGATCCAGCTTCATCCGCAACGCCGCATAGCCGCCCACCTGATGCAACCCGATGGCCGTCATAATCACCGCCGCCAGAATCAGGACGGTGGTCTGAATCGCATCCGTAAATACCACTGCGCTGAGGCCGCCCTTCATCGTGTACAACGCCGTCACCAACCCCACACCCCAGATCACCGCCATTTGATTCCAGCCAAATACCTCATGAAACACCAACGATGCCGCCCACAGCGAAATGGAAATTTTCGCCAGCACCGACAGCACCACCATGAACGCCGAGAATGCCAGACGCACGCTTGACCCAAATCGCCGCTCAAGGAATTCCGGTACCGTGTAGATGCGGTTTTTGATATAGAATGGCAGGAACAGCACGATCAGCGGAATCAGGCAAAACACCGCAATCCACTCGTAGCAGCCGAACGCCAACCCCGTGAGATACCCGCAACCGGCTAGCCCCACAAAATGTTCCGTGGAAATGTTCGCCGCATAAATTGACGCGCCAATAAACGGCCATTTCAACCGCCGTCCAGCCAGAAAGTAGCCCTCACTCGTATGCTGCTTGCGCCCCGCCCTCAACCCGATCGTAATCACCAGCACCGCGTACACCGCAATGACCACCCAATCCCAAAGATTCAATTGCATGATCAATTCCTTTTTTCTGTTTGGAGTTCTACTGTGTGAATGTCACAACCCACATAACGTCCGTGTTCTCTGGCGACAACTGTGTCAACATGGCTAGTTCTTCTTTTCAATGTCGAAGGTTGGTGGCGACGGCAAGCAAAAATGCAAGGAATAATCGATTCATATGGCATCTTATCACCGGACTTCCAACCGCACCACGCCTTTGACGACGCTGCCAGCCTTGAGCGGACGGTCGTCTTTCTGGATGAGTCCACGCAGAAAACGTTCGCTGCCACCGTTGGAGTAGTCGGCAACAAGGACGTGGACAGCGTCACCGGTGCGCCAGCAACGGACGTGTTGTTTGCCTTGGCCGTCAATCACAAGACCGCGACCGGCGACGTCGAGGACGGTGGCGTGGAGGACGTTGTGCTTGGTGGAACAGAAGTCGTTGTTGCCATACGGCAGGTTGTCGAGGCGCCACGGGTGTGACGGTTTGATGCGAGGGCCGACGGACGTGGCGGGGAACCCTTCCGATGCCTTCACCGTGCCATTGGGCCGGGCGATGTGGTCGTCGGGGTAAACGTCCCAATAGCCGGTGCGTTCCCACGTGAACACTTCGCAGTCGTGCGGCAAGGTGAACACCAACCCGATTTGACGCGGGTCAATCTTCTTGGTGGCCGTGAACTCGTACGCGATCTCGACAACACCGCCGGGCTTGAACGTGTAGGTGTACGCGCCTTTGGCGTTGTCGTACTGTCCCTGCACCGTGATGCGGTCGCCTTCGCCGAAAATGTTGTCGCATTTCCAACCGCTGCATGGTGCGGTGAACGACGTCCACACCTTGGTCTTGCCGGTCATCTGCGTCTCACCGTCATTGTTGAGCGGCAACAGCATCAACTCTGGACCCGTAAACGGTGCCGTGATCCGGCCGGTTCGTTTGTCAACAGTCGGTCGCGGAACGGAGTCATTGGTACGGTGCGGTGTCCCAACCGTGCCGCCAAGGGCAATGGAAAACTCATCCGCCACGAAACCGCGCGGATCGGTGAAAATGAGTTCGAGCCGATCCCCGGACTGGGGCGCGACATTCAATGCGATGGACAATGCGCTTTTGCCGGCAGGCGGGGCGTCGGTGGTGGTGGTGCCGGATTGGCTGCCGAGTTTCCACGCGATCTTCATCTCGTTAAGATTGGCGAAGTGTTGACGGTTCTCAACGCTAATGGCGACAGTGTTGCCGCTAACGGTGGGTTTGCCGAGACGCACCGGCGAGTAGGCTTTTTTCATGTTCCAGTATTCGGGCTTCTCGCGGCGCCAACCGTCAATCGGTCCCCAGGTGCCGTAGCCGACAGTCAGGTCGTCCTTGATGTAAAACGTGTCGTCAATACCGGCCCAGATCGCCTGGCCAAGCGAGCCGAGGGAGTTGTATTGGTCGTCCCACATCTCGCGCAAATATTTCCCCCACTGATCACGAAGGCCAGGGTCGGTGGCGAGTTCGAGGCGGTTGTAAGCGTTGAGGTGACATTCTTCCTCCTGAAAGATGGGCTTGGAATAACCGCGACGCGCGTGGATGGGGTCACTGTGTCCGGCGTAGTGCACGTTGCTGATGTCCAATTCGTGTCCGAAGCGGTTCTGCGATGTGGGATAGGAGAACGAGACCGGGCGGGTCGGATCCAATTCCCGGATCAGTTTGGTAGAGGCCTCGAAATTCACGCCCCACCGGGATTCGTTGGCGGCCGACCACCAGAGAATCGAGGGATGGTTCCGGTAGGCCAGCACCATTTCGGCGGTTTCCTGACGGGTCATGTCGATGCTCGCAGGCGTAACATTAAAATGCTCTTTTTCTGAGATGTCATTGGCCCAGCAGAACGGCGCTTCGCACTCGATAAACATGCCCAGTTCGTCCGCCGCCTCCAGCAGCGCCTCGTCGGGCGGATAATGCGACGTGCGGATGAGGTTGACGTTGGCGTTGCGGAACAACTCCACGTCGCGCCGATGCAACCCCGACGGCACCGAGCGGCCAGTCAGCGGATACACCTCGTGCCGGCAAATGCCGCGCAGTTTGACCGGCATGCCGTTCACGAACAGTTGGTTACCGCGCACTTCGACTTGCCGGAATCCGACGCGTTGCGTCACCGTCTCCACCACCTTGCCGACATGCTCCAACTTCACGGTGAGCGTGTAGAGGTTGGGATGTTCGTTGTCCCACTTTACCGGATTCGAGACCGGAATACTGACGTGACCGGGCGCAATACGGTTCGGCACCAGCGGCACGTCTTTGCCGTTGGGTGCCGTCAACGTCAATACCTCCATCGCGTCGCCGGTCGCCTCAATGTCCAACTCCAGCGTCGCGTCACGGAAATTCTTATCGAACTTCGTCACCACGCACAGCGACGACACGTTCACCTCCGGCAACGCAAACAACCGGATGCCGCGCGAGATGCCGCCGAGCGGATGACACGCATACTTCGACGCGCTGGCTTCCGTGTCCGCCAATGACTCGCTGATCACCGCCAGCTTGATGATGTTCGGCTGGCCGGGCTTGACCAGCACCGTCACATCCAGCTCAAACGGCGTGAATCCGCCGAGATGCTTGCCGGCTTGCGTGCCGTTGATGAACACTGTCGCATCGCTGAACACCGCGTCACAACGCAGCTTGACGCGCTGACCGGTCCAGCCTGCCGGCACGGTGAACTCGCGTTCGTAGAGGGCGGGCTGGCCAGGGTTCACGTCGAAGCCTTGCATGACCCACTCGCCGGGTACGACGATGTTGGCCGAACCGTTGAAGCGCCACGTGCCGGCCAGATCAATCACTTCACACGAAATAGGACGCGGGGTGAGCTGTGGCAACGTCGTACCAGCACGCGCCATCGCGCCGACGAAGGCGGCGATTGAGATGAATACGAGAAAGAGTTTTTTCATTTAAAGTTGATGCCCCATACGAGAGTTTCGTTCTTTGGACGCTCGATGGTGAGCACAGCGAATTGGCCATCGTCAGAGATTTTCAGGTTTTCGGGCTGATGGCCGTTAAGGGCGATGACGATTTTGAACAGCTCTCCGGCAACGACCTTCGCTTTGCCGGTCAGACGATGGCCATCCCATTTCATGTCGTCGAGATCAAGATGACCTTGCATTAGGTGCCGGTTGGTGGAGAGGAATTGCGGGTGACGCTCGACTTTGTGAACGGATAACATGCGGGCTTCACCGGGACGAAGGACTTGCCGGAGTGTGCCGGTGCCTTTGAGTTTGCCGACGAACTGATCGTTCCAGAAATCGTAGACGTAGTAATCTTGCCGTGGATCGAGACCAAGCGCACCCTCAGCAGTGTCACCGGCCAGCGCGACGGCGATGGTTTCTTCACGAGTCGGCAGGGTGTTGTTGAAAAGTGTGACTTGATGCCAGTCAGGGCTGACGGCGAAATCATAAACGCGGGGCCAGCCGGTATGGGTAAATGCATCCACGGGTCGTGCACTGCGTGGCTCGGTCGGGTATGGAAAAGTGCGTTCGAGGTCGTGGAGGATTTCAGGCGTGATGTCGCGGAAGGAATTTGCCAACAGCAACCGACTCGCCGCCACGTAGGCCATCGTCAGCAACATGCGGCGTCCATCTCGATCGCTGCCGGTCCAACCGTTGACCTTCCACGCGCTGGTGAGTTCCTTCGAATCCATGTCGTAGCTGAGGACAACCCGATTTTTGTACCAACGCAGGCCACTTCGGGAGACCATGGCCGGGCTGATCTTGTCAGTGTCGCCCGATGTGCGTTGTGAATCGGTGATGCCGAGCGTCAAATCATTATTCGGGTGGTGAATGCAGCGTTCATGCAACCATGAGTTTGAGCCGAGGCCGTCTTTCACACAACGGAAAAACTGCCGGTAAAACGCCGTGCTCGTCATGTGCGGGTCGGCAAAGCCACCTTGGCTGGCCTCGGTTTGCCAGAGGTTGTCGCAATAGTCCACCATCAAACCGTCAATGTGGCCGCGAAGCGCTCCGAACTTCTTGCACAGATACGCTTGAACTTCGGGCTGCGAGTAATCAAGCGTTCGATTCAAGTCCTTGGCGCAGAGCCAGCGGGTATTTTGCACGCGGAAATCTCTCGAAATGAACGTACGACGGCATGTTGGTTGGATATATGTGAACGCCAGCGCACCGTACCGGTGCATGCCTTCACTAAACTTCACGGAGGTTTCATACGGCGCGGTATAGAAACCGTGCAGCCGCCAATGCTCGTCGTCCCACCAACCTTGAGGATTGAGAGTCGTGTAATTATCCGGTACGAGTCGGCCCGCAGTACGAGAGTAGTTCATGAACCCACACTCCTGCATCTTCTGCGCTTCCTCGACAAGGCCGGTGGTGGTGTTGATTTTGTAAGTGGATTTGTCAGGGTGATCTTGTGCACCCTTCGTTTTCCACACGCCGGCATACCATGCGCAGACCGTCGGAAAATCGTACAGATTAGGATTCGCGCCAGTCGCCGCGCGCAAGTGCCGACCGTATTGTTCCAGTGCTTCAAATGGATTTGCTGTGCCGACATCCATATAGAAACTATCTTCCGGTATGTATGTCTCACCGGGTTCGACCAATTTGCCTACCGGATCATTCGCCTCCAAAGTAGCGTCTCTACTTGCCGATAGGTGTTCCCATTTCATGAAGTCAGCGGTTTTCAACGCGCCCAATATCAACGACCGTCGGATGCCCGACTGCTTGAAGGTGAGAAGCAAGTTGTTAGCACTGCTACGGACAGCATTGGTAGTGACTGTGGGTTGGTTCGCGCCCGATGGGGCATCGAGCGTGCGCACGTCTGACCACACACTGCCGGGAAACACGACGCCACCGGCCAGTGGTTTGAACTGCCTGATCCGCACCGGCTCGGCAGTTGTGTTTTTCAAGCCGACACGCAACTCGACAAACGACGGGTGCAGTGTGAACTCCAGCAGCAGCAACGGCTTCCCCACCGCCACACATTCGACCGTCAGGCTCCCTCCTCGGCTGAGTTCGCTGGCGACGTTGGCGGTCTGCGCCTTGCGGGTGTAGGCAATATCAGTCGAATTCCATTGCGCGATTTCGGCGTGTGCGCCTTGGATACCCATCTGTCCGGTTGCGGTATCCACTAGGTCATACGTTCCATGTAACAAGTCGAAGACAACACCAACACGCGTGTTCTGAAGTCGCGCCACGTTTTCAGATTCAGTTTGGGCCTGTGGTGTCAGCCACACGTCGGAAAGCACAATTAGCATCCATTTTGTGAGCCTGATGAACATAAAGTTCCTATTGCTTAAATTCTTGCACTGCGGCGACGTAGGCCTCGACGTTAGCCCACGGCACTTCCGGTTCCAACATGTGCGTCGGACAACAAAACAGCCCACCCGAGCGACCGGCAATCTCCAAATTGCGGCGGACTTCGGCCCGTATTTGATCGGGGCTGCCGTAGGGCATCAGTTGCTGCGTGCCAATGGTTCCGTTGAACGATAAACGGTCGCCATACTTCGTATGAACCTCCGAAAAATTCATGCACTCCGGCTGAACCGGGTTCAGGATGTCCACGCCAACTTCTATCAAGTCACCGATGAATGGTAAGACATAACCACATGAGTGGTAGCTGATCAGGATATCCGGTTTCACCGACTTCGCTGCGGCGATGACTTTGGCCAGACGCGGCTTGAGCCACATGCGATACATTTCCGTGGACATCATCGGCGTGGACTGCATGCCGATGTCGTCGCCGAGTCCGAGAATATCTGCGCCGGCTTCGGCGAATTTCCGCGCCCTAAAACAAGCGAGGTTTGTGATTTTGTCAAAGAGGAATGCTGCCATCGGATCGTCGTCGCCCATGTCCACAAAAAGGGGTTCCATTTTGCGCAAGTACCACGCCGTTTCCCAAATCGTGCATTCCGCCCAGACAAACACCGCCAGGTTCTTCGCTTGAATCTCCTTCACCTTTGGTTTCAGATAGCCGTAGTCAACCTCCTCAAACTCCGGCCACGGATAAGCTTCGAGGTCGGCCAGTGACACCGCATTTTCCAGTGGATGATGCATAAGCGTCATGTGGTGCGAATCGGGATTGTCTTCGTGCGCCACACCCCAGCCGTCGAACTGCACCGCATATTGGAAACCATTTGGATAATACTTATGCCAGTCAATCTTGTCCCGGCCCGGCACCCGCCAGACTTCCTCAAAGTTCCAGGCGAAACCGGGATCGTAAATGATCCGATACGGCGCGCCGAAGAAACCTAGATAGTCGCCGTTCTGTTCCGGGTATCTCCGCCGAAATTCTTCCTCCAGTGCCGGGCAAAAATGCATTCCAACCGGTACTCGCTCGCAGCCTTGTCGACGGTAAAGATGAAGCAAATCTTCTCGTGGATTATAAACTGCCATTACTGTATTTATTATCTTGCCTGTGTCAGTCGCCATTCCGCCTATTGTAATAGGGTTGCATTCCACTAAGCACCTTTATCCCTGTTCGGTTATTGACGTTGGCGAGTGTTTAGCTTTTCGGCGGCGTGGTCAAGAACGTTTTGCCGTGACGACCTACCGGCGCAGCGGCGCGGACAGGTCGGCGAGACCCTTGACAAGCTCAGGGTGACAAAAGGGACGGCGCGCTCGGCGAGCACGCCCTACCGGTGAGGGACAGCGGGTAGGCGCTGACCACTGACCATCTCACCGGCAGCCTGTTTTCCGGTCAAAGTGGCGTAAGTGGCTTGAAATGCGGCTGTTCCAACCTTGCGGAACGTGGCAAAGTAGCTGTGGGATGCCGTTTTCTTCGCGTCGGATGCTCCATTCTTCACGTCGGACATCGTGTCCTCGATGTCGGACGCGGCTTTTTCGCTGTCGGCAATGGCTGCCGCGCCCCCAAATACCTCCTTGCTGCCGGTAGGGGTTCCAGTACTCTGCTTGCTGTCATGTTTGGTCACCGAGTCAACACCGAACCCAAAATTGTTGGTTGTTCCGGGAGACTGTGTGAAAAGTCTTCCGGTTTGGCAAGCAAGTAGATAGAATCGGCGCCAATCAAGGAGGCTTTGTGAGTTACATCGAAGGTGCTGATCGCCAACAAGCGTGGCTGTTGCCAGAACGGTTGGAAGACTATGTCCAT
>CAIKAP010000198.1 GCA_903825435.1 uncultured Verrucomicrobiota bacterium | reverse complement strand
GGGCCGACGCCAAGGGCGGAGCATGGTCGCCCATCGTAAAAGTAAGCCGAAGGGCCTCTGGAAAAACTGTTTTCACACCTTCGGCTCGCCATCTCCACTCCAATCGCCATCCACTAAAAGAAGTTTTGCAAGAACGTCACATGTTTTGCCATACACTTACGTCTTTCGGTAAATCTCGCCGCCGCCCTGTTTGAACTCGTCGCTCTTCTGTCTCATCGCCGCCTCGCGGACTTCCTCGGTGAGTTTCATCGCGCAGAAATGCGGGCCGCACATCGAACAGAAATGCGCCAGCTTCCCGCTCTCCTGCGGCATCGTCTCGTCGTGGAACTTGCGCGCCGTCTCCGGATCGAGCGCAAGGTTGAACTGGTCGTCCCACCGAAACTCAAACCGCGCCTTACTCAGCGCATCGTCACGCTCCCGTGCACCGGGATGGCCTTTCGCTAGGTCGGCGGCGTGCGCGGCGATCTTGTAAGCGATGACGCCCTCTTTGACGTCGTCGCGGTCGGGCAGACCGAGGTGTTCCTTCGGAGTGACGTAACAGAGCAACGCACAGCCGTACCAGCCGATCATCGCCGCGCCAATCGCACTCGCCAGATGATCGTGCCCGGCAGCGATGTCGGTGACAACCGGGCCAAGCGTGTAGAACGGCGCCTCGTGGCACCACTCCCGTTGCTTGTCCATGTTCTCTTTGATGAGATGCATCGGAACGTGGCCCGGGCCTTCATTCATCACCTGACAACCATGTTCCCAAGCGATCGTCGTCAACTCGCCCTGCGTCTTGAGTTCGGCGAACTGGGCTTCGTCGTTGGCGTCGGCAGTCGCGCCCGGGCGCAAGCCGTCGCCAAGGCTGAACGCCACGTCGTAGGCTGCCATGATTTCGCAGATGTCGTGGAAGTGCGTGTAAAGGAAGTTCTCCTCGTGATGCGCAAGGCACCACTTCGCAAGAATCGCTCCGCCCCGGCTGACAATCCCGGCGAGGCGATTCGCGGTGAGCGGAACGTACCGGAGCAGCACGGCAGCGTGGACTGTAAAGTAGTCAACGCCCTGTTCGCACTGCTCGATGAGGACGTCGCGGTAAATCTCCCACGTCAGGTCTTCCGCTTTGCCACCCGCTTTTTCGAGCGCCTGGTAGATCGGCACGGTTCCAATCGGCACCGGCGAGTTGCGAAGGATCCACTCGCGGGTCTCGTGGATGTTCGGCCCGGTCGAGAGGTCCATCACCGTATCGGCACCCCAACGGATCGCCCAGCGCATCTTCTCGACTTCGTGCGCAATGTCGGAAGCAACCTCGCTGTTCCCGATGTTGGCGTTGATCTTCGTGTAAAACGCCCGACCGACGATCATCGGTTCCAGTTCCGGGTGGTTGACGTTGGCCGGGATGATGGCGCGTCCGCCGGCGATTTCGTTCCGGATTTGTTCCGGCGGAAAACCTTCGCGAATGGCGCAGAACTCCATTTCCGGCGTGACGACGCCATCTCGCGCAAACTGGAGTTGCGTGCGGACGGGCGAGGGCTTGTGACGCCAGCGCGGCAGGCCGTGTTTCGGATCAGCGTTCTCGGGGCCGCTGGTGTCATAGACGCGGAGCGGCGGATTCCCTTCCAGTGGAATTTCGCGGAACGGGACGCGGATGTCCGGGTGCAGTTTACCCGGAACGTAAATTCGGCGCGGTTGTGGTTTCTTCATTCGTATTCCCTACGCCAGCATTACCTGGTTCAGGTTCAATGGGTTTTCCGTCAAGCGGAATCTCAGCCTCGCAAGGCTCCCCAAACTGTGTAAACTCTTACCATGCGAATAACGGCAGCGCAATTCGAAAGACTGGTGGACGAGGGCCTAAAGCTGATCCCCACCGAAATCCGCCGTGTCATGGACAATGTCCAGATCGTCATCGAGGACAAGCCGAGCGACGAGCTGCTCGACGATCTTGGTGTGCCGGAAGACGAGACCATTTACGGCCTTTACGAAGGCGTGCCGTTGACGGAGAGGACGACGGAGTACGGCGCGTTTCCTGACCGGATCATTATCTACCAACGCCCAATGCTGGAAGACTTCGATGACGAGGATGAGCTCCGTTACGAGGTCGCCCGCACCGTTATCCACGAGGTCGGCCACCATTTCGGCATTGATGAAGATCGACTGGCCGAACTCGGTTGGGACTAGCCGCACACGGTGTGAATCGAGTCGTACAGGACTTGCAGCATTCGCTCCAACTGCTCCCGCGTCACACAGTACGGGGGCATCAGGACGATGACGTTGCCGATGGGCCGCGTCAGTACGCCGCGTTTCCGCATCTCGGTACAGACCTTGATCCCCATCCTCGCCTCCAGCGGATACGGGCCAATCTCCACCGCACCGATCATCCCAAGACATCGCACATCGGCGCCACTCCCGCACTGCTGCAAACCCGCCGACAGTTGGGCGCTGAGTACCGCCAATTTCTCCAGCGTCTTCTCCTCCCCAAACACCTGCAGGTTCGCCAGCGCAGCGGCACAGCCAAGCTGGTTGCCGGTGTAGCTGTGACCATGGAAGAACGTCTTGAACTCGGAGTAGTCACCGAGGAATGCGTTGAAGATTTCCGCCGTCGTCAAGGTCGCCGCCAGCGGCAGGTAGCCGCCCGTCAATCCTTTTGCCACCGCCATCAGGTCGGGGCACACGCCTTCCTGCTCGCAGGCAAACATCGTACCGGTACGTCCGAAGCCGGTCATCACCTCGTCGGCAATCAGCAGTGCGCCGCTCCTGTCGCACCATTGGCGAAGTTCCCGTAACATCCCGCGCGGCCACAACCTCATCCCCGCCGCGCCTTGAATCAGCGGCTCGATCACCACCGCCGCGACATCGTCGCCAGAGGGCAAATCCGAGACGCGCGACACGCGGATTACATCGAACAACAGCGGCTTGAACGTGGCGTGGAAGAGATCAATCCCGCCAACGCTGACCGCGCCGAGTGTGTCGCCGTGGTAGGCATCGGCAAACGCGACGAACTTCGTGCGCTGGCGTTGACCGCGATGCTGCCAGTACTGGAGCGCCATCTTGATGGCCACCTCCACCGCCGTCGAACCATCGTCGGAGTAGAAGACGCGATCCAGTTTTGTCAGCTTGCAGAGCTGCTTTGCCAGTTCGATGGCTGGAACGTTGGAGAGGCCGAGGAAGGACGAGTGAGCGATCAGGTCGAGTTGTTCCTTGATCGCTGCCGTGATCTTCGGATGACGGTGGCCGTGAAGGTTTGTCCAGATGGAGGAATTGGCGTCGAGGTATTCGCGTCCTGCTGTGTCGCGCAACACCGTGCCTTCGGCTGAGGCGATGATGATCGGCTCTTCTGCCATCCAGTCCTTCATCTGCGTGAATGGATGCCAGAGGTAACGATGATCGCTGTCAGCGAGGGAGTTCATGTCGGAGTTGTTCGATGTCTTCCTGTCTATGCGCCGCGCTCAGCGTGACGCGCAGACGCGCCTTGCCCTTCGGCACCGTCGGATAGCGAATGGCGGGGACGAAGATGCCGTGCTCGTAACATTTCTGCGACAACTCCACCGCCGCTGTTTCGTCACCGACGATCACGGGATGAATCGGGCTTTGGGCGCCCAACGCACGAACGTTCGCCCAAAGACGGTCACGGCGATGCTCGCCTTCGTCGCTCACGACAAGGTCCACCGCCGCTGATGCTGCGGCGCACATTGCGGGCGGCAAAGCCGTCGAGTAAATGAAACTTCGGGCGCGGTTACGCAGGAAATCTATCAACGTACGGCTTCCGACGACGAAGCCGCCGACACAGCCCAACGCCTTGCTCAGCGTGCCAAGCGTCACGTCGATCTTCTCCTCAACGCCCGCATCCTCCGCCAAGCCGCGCCGGTTCGGACCGAACACGCCGGTGGCGTGCGCCTCGTCAATCATCAGCCACGCATCGTGCTTCTCCTTCAATGCCACGATCTCTGCCAGCGGCGCGGCATCGCCGTCCATCGAGAAGATGGTTTCAGTGATGATGAGTTTGCGGCGGAAGCTGTCGGACTGGCAAAGAATCTCGTCTAGCTTCTTGAGGTTCTTGTGCGGATAGACACGAACGGTCGCACCGCTCTGCCGCGCACCGTCAATGATGCTGGCGTGGTCAAGTTTATCGAGGATGACAACGTCCCCTTCCCCGACCAACGCGGCAATGGTCCCGACATTGGCGGCGTAACCGCTGCCGAACACAATCGCGGATTCCTTCTTCTTGAATGCCGCCAGTTTCGTTTCCAGCTCCTCATATGGCGCGAGATTACCGCACACGAGCCGCGATGCGCCCGCGCCGACGCCCCAATGTTCGACCGCCTTGTTGGCGGCGCGTTTGAGCGCGGGATCGTTGGCCAGATCGAGATAATCGTTGCTGGAAAAGTTCAGCATTTCGCGTCCGCCGACCTTGATGCGCGGGCCTTGCGGCGAATCAACTCGGCGCAACGAGCGGTACAATCCGCTGGTGCGGAGTTGCTCCAGATCGCGCTGAAGGGTGTCACGGAGCGGTGGCATTCGGTTTGGCGGGAGCGAGTTTCAACGGCGGCGAGATCACCACGGCGTGCGGGTCCACCTGACATTGCAACCCGGTCAGGACGGTGAGGTAACGAAGCACCTCCATCAACGGAATCTTCCGCAAGGACATCGTCACCGTCGGCGCCTTACCCTCGGGTAGGACCAGAATAAAGTTCACTTCCGCTTTATCTTTCGTGTACTTCTTGGTTTCCTGGCGGAGAAACTCAATCACGTCGGCGATTGCCGCCTCGCGGAAGCTGACTTCGGGCAGGACAATCGCATTCAGTTCCTTCTTCAATTCTGCCGACGGATCCTGCCGCCCGGATTGCCGACGTTTCTGCTGTATCTCTTCGAACAACTTTTTTACGGTCGGCTGGTCGGGCATCTGTCCCAGGATGGTCTTGCACCGCGCCTCCGCCTCCTCATACATGCCGACTTGCGACAACATCACCGCTTCCTGGAACAAACCGTCCAAATGTTCCTGCGTATATTTCGGTTTCTCCGCCGCGTTCACGCTACCGCACAGCAACCATGCGCCCAACAACATCGCTACATATTTCATTGCAGTACCACCTTTCCGCCGACCATCGAGAAGCAGACCGGCTTCTCCGACCGCACCACCGACTCATACGGATCGCCGGTGAGCGGCACGGCGGTCAGGTCGGCCCAGCCGCCAACTGCTATCTTGCCAAGTTTATCGGCACAATTCAACGCTCGCGCGGCGTTGACCGTCGCCATCGCCAACACCTCCCGCGCAGGCAACTCCCACAACGCCCGCATCTCTGCCCGCATGTCGAGCGACTCGTTGCTCGCCAGGCTGTCGGTGCCGAGACACACATTCACGCCGTGACGCCGCCAAAGATCCCACGGCGCGGCATCGCGCCCGAAAAACCGGTGCGCACGCGGACAATGCACCACACTCGCACCCGAACGCGCCAGCAATTCCACTTCCGCCTCGTCGAGATGATTTGCGTGCGCCAGCAGACAATTCGGCCCCAACACACCAAGCTCCACCAACGGCACCTCACGGCACGCTTCCGCAACGTGCGTCGTCAACAGCCAACCGCGTTCCCGTGCGACGCGGGCGGCAAGCCGGTAGAGCGGCGCGCTCGTCGTGTACGGCGCGTGCGGCGCGAGGCCGCCGCGCGGCTGCGACTCCAGCCAATGCGCCGCTTCCTCAACCATCCGACGCGACTCTTCACTCCACGTTAGGTCGAGCAACTCCGGGCACCACCACATTCGCAACAGTGACGGCGCCAGTTTCGCCACCAGTTTCGGAAAACACTCGATGTTCACCACGCTCGTCGTGCCGGTCCGCACCAGCTCGACGAGGCCGCGGTTGATCGAGGCGACAAACTGCTCCTCCGTCCACTGTTTCTTCAACGCCGTGATCTGGAAAATCCAGTCACGAAACTCACCGCGCCACGGAACCAAGCCGACCATGCTGGTGTAGTCGAGGTGGCAATGCGCGTTGATCAACCCCGGGAACAACACGGCGTCGCCCAAATCCAAGTCCGGAACATTTCCGGCTTGCCCGCCGAAGCCTTGGCGGAGGCGGGAACACGACACCGCGGCGATGCTGTCGCCTTCGACGACGACGGAACCGTCGCGGATCGGTGGCCCGTCCATTGGCAGGACGTATCTAGCGCGGATGATCATGCGCGAACGCGTTCGATGCTGCGCGCCAAGCCAGTATTCCCGTCCACGTCCACAATGACGCCGTTTAGCAGGACGTTACCCTCGGCGACTTCAAGCCGCTGCGGCATCTGCGTCAGAAACCGGCGAATGACGGCCTCCTTATCACGGCCGAGAACGGAGTCCTGCGGCCCGGTCATGCCGACGTCGCTGATGAAGGCGGTGCCTTTCGGCAGGATTTGTTCGTCGGCGGTCGGGACGTGCGTGTGCGTGCCGAGGACGGCGCTGACTTGTCCGTCGAGGAACCAGCCCATCGCCATCTTCTCGCTGGTCGCCTCAGCGTGGAGGTCAACGATGATGATGCTGGTTTGTTGGCGCAGCCTGGCGACCTCGCTCTGCGCGGCGCGGAACGGGCAATCGGACGCCGGCATAAAGACGCGTCCCAGCAGATTGATGACCGCCACCGGTGTTTTCTCGCCGATGTTGACCACGATGGAACCGCGCCCCGGCGCGCTTGGCGCGGCGTTCAGCGGACGCAACACTCGCGGTTCGAGTTCGATGAATTTGTCGAATCCTTTTTGATCCCAGACGTGATCACCGGTGGTAATCACGTCCACGCCCGATCCCAGCAACGCTCCGACAGTCGCTTCCGTCAACCCGGCACCGTGCGCGCTGTTCTCGCCGTTGGCGATCACCATGTCCAAGCCGCGCTCCTGCCGCAACCGCGGCACTTGAGTCGCCACGGCGTGGCGACCGGGACTGCCGACGACATCGCCGATAAAGAGGATTTTCATTTTGCGTATTCCATGACGCGGGTTTCGCGGACGACGGTAACTTTGATCTGGCCGGGGTACTGGAGTTCCTGCTCGATCTTGCGGGCGATCTGGCGGGCCAAGTCAATGGAGTCGTTGTCGCTGATTTTGTCGGGCAGCACCAGCACGCGGATCTCGCGGCCGGCCTGGAGTGCGTAGCTCTTCTCGACGCCGGGAAAACTATTGGCGAGCGTTTCAAGTTTCTCCAGACGCTGGACGTAGAGTTCCATGCTCTCGCTGCGCGCGCCGGGGCGCGAGGCACTGATGGCGTCGGCGGCGCTGGTGAGCGTGCCGTAGATGGTCAACGCCTCCGTCTCGTGATGGTGCGACGCCACCGCCTGGCAGACTTCCTCCGATTCGCCAAACTTCTTCAACAAGCTAGCACCGATACTGGCGTGCGAGCCTTCGACCTCGTGGTCCACAGCCTTGCCGACGTCGTGGAACAGGCCGATCCGTTTCGCGAGTTGCTGGTTCAATCCCATCTCGGCGGCGATCATCCCCGCAAGATGCGAGACTTCGATGGAGTGGTCGAGCACGTTCTGCGCGTAGCTGTGACGGAACTTCAACCGCCCCAGCATCCGCACGAGGTCGGGATGCACGCCGACCACGCCGGTGCGTGCGACGGCGTCTTCGCCCGCCAGACGGATAGTCTCCTCCAACTCAGCGCGCACCTTGCCGACTTCCTCCTCAATGCGGGCGGGATTGATGCGCCCGTCGGCCACAAGTCGCTCCAGTGTAATCCGCGCTGTCTCGCGCCGCACCGGGTCGAACCCGCTGAGCACGACGGCCTGCGGCGTGTCGTCAATGAGCACGTTGATGCCGGTTGCGGCCTCGAACGCACGGATGTTGCGGCCTTCGCGGCCGATGATACGGCCCTTCATCTCCTCGCTGGGCAACGTCAATGTGCAGGTCGTCGCGGTCTGCACGTGGTTGGAGGCACAACGCTCGACGGCGATACCGATCATGCGGCGCGCCTCGCGCTCGGCGTTCTCGCGGGCGCCTTCCAGAAGCCGACGCGTCATCGTGGCGGCGTCGGCCTTCACTTCGTCTTCAAGTTGCGTCATCAGCATCGCTTTCGCCTGCTCAGCGTTCAACCCGGCAAGCCGCTGGAGTTCCAGTTGCGACAGTCGCTTCAAATCGTCCAACTCGCCCTGCAGCTTGTGCAGCTCGCGTTCGCGCTCCACCATGGCGAGTTCCTTCTTCACCGAGTCCTCCGACTTGCGGTCGAGGAGTTCGGCTTTGCGGTCGAGGTTTGACTCGCGCTGTGCCATGCGACGTTCGGTTTCGGACACTTCCTGTCGTCGCTCGCGCATCTCGCGGTCGAGGTCTTCGCGCGCCTTGAGTATTTGTTCCTGCGTCGCGGCGCGGGCGTCGCGCAGGATGTTTTGGGCTTCCGTTTGCGCGGCAGCGAGCACATTACCGGCTTGGACGGACTGGCTGCGGGCGCGCAACAGGAAGAGGCCCCAGCCGATTGCCACACCGAGCAGCAACGCGACGAGGCCGATGATGATCTCGTTCATTGATCAGTCCTTTTGCAGTGTACGACTTTGGTTTCGGTCACAATAAAGTCCAGACGGACGTCGTGCGGCTCCGTCGGGACTCGGTTCACCAACTGGAAATCGTAGGCTAACCCAATCTTCACGCCGCGCGCCCCGCAAAGGAGGCGGTCGAAGTACCCCATCCCGCGGCCCAACCGATTTCCATGTTCATCAAACGCCAGCCCCGGCACCAACCACGCGTCCAGTTTGTCCGCGTGCACCGGTCGGATGGCGTCGTGTCGAGGCTCCAAAATCCCCAACACCCCTTCCCTCAAATCCCAGTCAAAATGTTTCAGCTCCGAACAGATGTAGCGTTGGCCCACCGAATTGAAACTCGGCACGCACACGTGCCGTCCCTCCGCCAGCAAGGAGCGAAGCAACTCATGCGTGTGCACCTCCGTGCCAAACGACACAAACGCCATCAGCCACTCCGCCGACGTCAGCTCGTGCATCGCACCGAGGTGCCGGCACACCGACATGCTGCGGATATGTACCTCGCCCGGCGTCAACGACGCCAGCGTCGCGCACATCTGATGGCGCAGTTCTACTTTTGCAGTTGTTGTTTCCACTTCTCCATCCGTTCGCGGACCTTCAACTCGAAACCCTGATCGCCCGGCTCGTAATACTTCTTCGTCGTCGGCACGTACTCCTGCTCGACGATGTGTCCCTCGAAATCGTGCGCGTACTTGTAGCCTTTGCCGTGGCCGAGACGCGCTGCGCCCTTGTAGTGTGTGTCCCGGAGATGTTCCGGCACCGGCAACGTCCGCCCCTGCTCCACGTCGGCCTTCGCGTCCCAGATGCCCTTCGCACTCGCGTTCGACTTCGGTGCGGTCGCGCAATAGACCGTCGCCTCCGCCAAGAGCAGCTCCCCTTCCGGCCAACCGATGAACTCAACCGCGTGATGCGCCGCCACCGCCACCACCAACGCCATCGGATCGGCCAAGCCAATGTCTTCCGCCGCGAGGATCGTGATCCGTCGCGCGATGAACCGCGGGTCTTCGCCCGCGACGACCATCTTCGCCAGCCAATAGAGAGCTGCGTTCGGGTCACTTCCGCGCATGGACTTGATGAAAGCCGAGATCGTGTCGTAATGCTCATCCCCGTCACCGTCGTACACAACAGCTTTCTTCTGGATGGATTCCTCGGCAATGGCCTTGGTAATGCGAGTGTCGGGCGTGGTGAGTGCACCGATTTCGAGCGCGTTGAGCGCCTTGCGGGCGTCACCATCGCAGGCGGTCGCAAGGAAATCGAGCGCGTCGTCGTCCGCCTCGTATTTCTCCCGCTCCAGCGCCCGGCACAACAGCGCTTTGACGTCGGCTGGCGTCAGCGGCTTGAGTTCAAAAATCTGCGAGCGCGAAACGAGCGGCGAGTTGACGTAGAAGAACGGATTATGCGTTGTCGCGCCGATGAGCCGCACCGTGCCGCTCTCGACATCGGGCAGCAAAACGTCCTGCTGGGCTTTGTTGAACCGGTGAATCTCGTCAATGAAGAGGATTGTGCGTTGGCCGGTGTTGGCGAGGCGGTTGGTGGCGGTGGCGATGACCCGTCGGATATCGGCGACGTTCGACTCGACGCCGCTGAGACGTTCGAACTTGGACTGCGTGGCGTTGGCAATGACGGCAGCGAGCGTCGTCTTGCCCGTGCCGGGTGGGCCGTACAGGATGATGGAACTGATACGGTCAGCCTTGATCGCGCGCCAAAGGAGCTTACCGGGGGTGAGAATGTGTTGTTGGCCGACAAATTCGTCGAGTGTGCGAGGCCGCATTCGCGTGGCGAGTGGAGCGTTGGGAGCATGGCCTTCGGCAGCCGCGTCGGGGGCGGCGTTCTCGGGCTGCCGATTGAATAGGTTCTCGGTCATGACCACTGCTGTTCTTGTCGGCTAACCGAGGCAGGCGGGGATGAAATACCCCGCCGTAATGCCGTCTGAACGTTATCTTTGAACCCCTCATAAAAGGGGCGCCCTGTCGGCTGGTTTCTGACTACCCGTGTGGGCGTGTCTTCCGCAGTCGAACTCGAGCTCCGTTAGTTTAACGGTGTTGGCTCAAAGAGATTTCGTTCTTCACGTACATGGAAGGGTATTTCGCAATTGCCATACTTCCAAAGAACCTGCGGAGCCATCGTCCCTCGCTCCGCTACATATATATTCCATCTTTCCCTGCAACTGCAAGTGGTAAACCATCTTTTCGATGTTTAATTTCACGTCAACCCTGCCTCTGCCTGTCAGCTCTCACGTATTTCACACGGCAGCATCTGCTGCAACTGCCGTTTCATTTGTTCATGCGCCGCGTTGACCTCCGCATCGGTCAGGTTCCTGTCCGCCCGGAACGTCAACGAGTACGCTAGAGACTTCTTCCCTTCGGGAATCTGTCCACCGCGAAAGATATCAAACAACTCGACTGATTCCAAGTCCTTGCTTTGACATTTTTCAACCGCCGCCAGCACGTCCGCGTGCCTCACTTCCTCCGGTACCACCATCGCCATGTCACGCACCACCGACGGGAACTTCGGCAACTCACGGAACTGCTTCTCCGCCTTAATCACCGTCGGCAAGTCCAGTTCCGCCACATAGACCGCATCACGCAAATCCATCTTCCGGGCCTGCGCGGCTGGAATCTCCTTAATCTCCGCACTTACGCCCAGTTCCTCCAGTGCACCCTTCAAATCAAAATAATCAATCCTCTCCGTGCGTTCCCAATCCCCCGTCGTCCGACGGCCCGTCGCCGCCAGCGCCAGCTTCAACGTCTCCTTCCCATCCGACGCGAACACCCGCCCGATCTCGAACAACCGTACGTTGTACTCGTGCCGCGACACATTCGTCCGCAAATTCTGGAGCAAG
Source organism: uncultured Verrucomicrobiota bacterium (assembly GCA_903825435.1). Lineage (GTDB taxonomy): Bacteria > Verrucomicrobiota > Verrucomicrobiia > Palsa-1439 > Palsa-1439 > CAIKAP01. The sequence goes on along the minus strand of CAIKAP010000198.1, from coordinate 9,134 downwards.
CCCGGTACGAGACTCTCGCGCAACGCCGACATCTCCGACGTCAACGGGTTCTGCAACTTCGCCGCGCCCTCCTGCACCATCGTCTGGTTCAACGCCTCGTGGAATCCAAGTGCGTTCAGAACCTCCCGCACCCGACGCCGCGCGTCCCACTGCGCGTCGAACGCTGACACCTGCGCCGTGCCCGGCAATATCGCGGCGGAAATCTTCTCTACGCCGTATATCCGGCACACTTCCTCAATCAAGTCTGCCTCACGTTCCAAATCCACACGGAACGTCGGCACCTCCACCTCGCAATCCGCCGCCTCATCCTTCGTCACCGACATCCCCAACCCGACAAAAATCTTCTTCACCGTCTCCACCGGCACCTCGACGCCGAGCAGACGGTTCACCTGCGCGTACCGGCACGACACGCGACACTTCACCACCGGCTTCGCCAGCGCGTCAATCATCCCGCGCGCAATCTGTCCACCGGCAAGCTGCTGAATCAACGCCGCTGCACGGTTTGTCGCCGCGACTAATCCTTCGATATCCGTCCCACGCTCAAACCGATAACTCGCGTCCGTGCTCAAGCCGAGCCGCTTCGACGTGCGCCGGATGTTTGGTGGATTGAAGTATGCCGCCTCCAGCAACACGTCCGTCGTCGCGTCGTTGATCTCGCTGTTCTTGCCGCCCATGATGCCCGCCAACGCCACCGCGCGCTCCGCGTCGGCGATCACCAACATCTCCGAGGTCAGCTCGTGCTTACTGTCGTCAATCGCCTCGTACCGCTCGCCGTTCTCGGCGCGACGAACGATGATTCGATGACCTCGCAACAGATTGTAATCGAACGCGTGTAACGGGTGCCCACACTCCATCAACACGTAGTTCGTCACATCCACCACGTTATTGATCGAACGCAGCCCGACCTTCTCCAGCGCCTGTTTCAACCAAGCCGGGCTAGGCCCGATCTTCACGCCGCGAATCATCCGCGCCGTATATCGCGGACACAAATCTGCCGCATCCACCCTCACACTGGCTTGGAGATCCCCACTCTCCGTGAAAGACACTTCCGTCAACCGCAACGGATTCCCCGTCAGCGCCGCAATCTCCCGCGCGATCCCGATCACACTCAACCAATCCGGACGGTTCGGCGTCACCTCGATATCGAACACCGTGTCACCCGGCCCGACATACTCCGCAAACTTCTTCCCCACCGGCGCGTCCGCCGGCAGGATCAGCAGACCGTCTTCGCCTTTCGGCAAGCCGAGCTCCTCCGCCGAACACATCATGCCTTGCGACATCACGCCGCGAAGCTTCGATTCCTTGATCGTAAATCCCGCTCCCATTGCCGCACCCGGCAACGCCAGCGGCACCTTGTCGCCGACCTTGTAGTTTTTCGCACCGCAAACAATCTGGCGTTCCATGCTGCCGTCGTTGACACGGGCGACGGTGAGCTTGTCGGCATTCGGGTGCTTCTCACTGGAGAGAACCTGGGCGATGACCACTTGCTCGGGTATCTTTCCGCCAAGCGTCTGGACATCCTCGACCTCGATCCCCGCAAACGTCAATTTCTCCGCCAACTCCTGCGGCGACCACGCAAAGTCCACATACTGCTTCAGCCAGTTGTAGGTGAATTTCATGGATTCTTCTTTTTACTCTTCGCTTCTGCCGGCACGGCCACCAATGGTGCTTCGCCGGTAAATTCCTTGCCTGTCAGTGCCTTGAAGACTGTCTTCGCCATGACGGTTGCACCCGCTGTGTTCGGATGGACGCGATCTGGCAACATCTCCGGGTGATCCTTGAGCGCAGCGTGGATATCAATCACCATCGCCTTCTCGTCCGCTGCAATCTTGTCCAGCATCGGAATCTCTTCCAGCACTCCCGCTTCGTTGATGCCGAAGTTGCCCTTGCCGGGCACGAGCGCGGGACGACAGAGGAAGAATCGCGGCTTGCTCGGCAACTTGGCGAACTGGCCGATCATGTCCTTGTAATCGGCCACAAACTCATCCTTGAACTTCCAGTTCTGCGGCTTGGTGTCGTTCGTGCCGAGCTTGATGACAACGATGTTCGGCTGGAACTCCAGCGCTTTCTTGAACGCACCCTGCTTCTGGTACGGACGGTCGCCATGATTGAGCAACGTCGAACCGCTGACACCGAAGTTCTTCACCGTGTACCCATCGCCCAGCATCCGGCCAAGTTGATCGGGATATGAGTTCCCCTTCGACGCACCGACACCGGCCGTGATGCTATCACCAACACACGCCACACGAGATGGTTCAGCGGCCATCACCGACCCAGCCAACAACACAAACAGGCAGATAATCTTCTTCATACTTCTCCTTTGCTAATCAGAATTGCTCCAGAAAACGGACGTCATTCTCCGTGAACAGACGGATGTCGGTGATGCCGTACTGCACCATCGCCAACCGCTCGATGCCGAAGCCGAAGGCCCAGCCGGTGTAGGCGTCGTCGGGATACCCGACGGCCTTGAACACGTTCGGATCAACCATCCCGCACCCTGCGATCTCGATCCATTCCTTGCCACGGGCGCGGAAATGCGGCGTGCTCAGGTCGATCTCGAAGCTCGGTTCGGTGTACGGGAAGAAGTGCGGACGGAACCGGACCTTCGTCTCGGGGTCGAGCAGTTGCTTGAAGAAGAACTCGACGGTGCCCTTCAGGTCAGCAACGGTTACGTTCTTGTCAACGTACAACCCCTCGATCTGGTGGAACGTCGGACTGTGCGTGGCGTCGGGATTGTCGCGGCGAAACACGCGCCCCGGCGCGACGATGCGGATCGGCGGCTTCCGCTTGAGCATCGTGCGAATCTGCACAGGCGACGTGTGGGTACGCAGCAGGTAACGACCGCGCTCGCCTTTCGGCAGATCAACGTAGAGCGTGTCCTGAATGTCGCGCGCCGGGTGATCGGCGGGAGTGTTAAGCGCGTCGAAGCAATGCCATTCGTCTTCGATCTCTGGGCCGTCTTCAACGGCGAAACCCATCCGACGGAAAATGGCGACGGTCTGCTCGAAGATCTGCGTCAGCGGATGTTGGTGGCCGATGCGGTGACGGCGGCCGGGCAGCGTCGTGTCAATCGCGGGACCGCTCGTCGAGGCTTTCGCTTCGAGGTCGGCCTGCCGCGCCTCGATGGCAGCGGCGAGCGCGGTTTTGACCTCGTTGGCGAGTTTGCCAACGCGGGGCTTGTCTTCCTTCGGCAGCGCGCCGAGCTGCTTGAGCGCGGCGGTGACGGCACCTTGCGGGCCGATGTATTTCGATTTGATCTGGAGCAGCGCCTGTGCGTCGCCGCAAGCGGCGATGGCAGCCTCGGCTTCGGCGCGAAGTGACTGAAGTTGTTGTTCGAGATCGGTCATGGCGGCAGCGACGGTAGCGAAACTGCCTCCATCACGCAAGGAAACGTTTAGAGAAGCCGCGCCGCTATCTCACGGAATACTCAAGAAAGCTGTGATACCGCGTTTGTTCATCTTTCAATGTGCCCGCGATCTGCGCGGGGCCTCTCCGCAACGTCCCGGTATAGCGGAACACATTCCCCTCTCGTTGAAGCGGCTGCCACTTGCCGCCATTGATCAGCGTTATCGTGCCATAGTCGTCGGACTTCAGTTGGAAGCTGTACTCCGTCCCCGACTGTAGGTACAGAGCAACGGGGGCGGAGATAATGGATGTATTGGCGCCCGGATGCGAGTAGGTCTTGACGAAATCCTTGAATCCTTCCTCGCTCATAGCGTCACGAAGGTCTTTCGCAGATACGCCCATCTCAAAAAGTTCCTCCGAGGGTTTCGGCTGCTGTTCGAACTGCTTCTGTGTGATGGACACATCGAGTAGTTGCCAACGGTTTTCCTGGGGGAAGTGCGTAAAGATGAATGTCTCGGGCGGGGTCAGGAAGAAGAACTCGGAGAACCGCTTGACGAACTTGTCCCCCTGAATGAACCCGGCGCCCCATGTCGCGTCAATCAACCGCCACTTCCCGTCAATCTGAACCGCGTTCCACGCGTGGTTCGTCCGCGAGAACGTCACGCGGGAACGATATCCGAAGCCTTTCCCGAAGCCGCTGATTTTGACAGCCGTCACTCCCATCCGTTTACACAGGTCCGCGAAGAGGCCTGCATAACCTTCGCAGATAGCCTTGCGAGCTGTCAGCACTGTTTCTGGTTCGTCGTTGCGGTATCTGCCTCCCCGGCGAAACGCATCGAAGTCATACGCAATCCGGTCCGTCATCCATCGGTAGACTGCCCGGGTCTTCTCGATGTCGGTCTTGCAAGGACGCGCCAAGTAGTTCGCCAATCCAGCCAGCGACTGTTCCTCATCCGCAGGAGCCGCAAGCGCATGACGGTCAATCTGCGAATACGTGTCGTCGCCTTCCGTGCGCGCCGGCAAGGCAAAGGCCGCCAGCATCACGGCCCAAAGCAACATCGAGTAACGCAAGCTACGCTTCATCGGGTCACCTCATTGATATCGCTGGATTTCCGCCAGAACCTGTTCAACTGTCACTTTCTCCATACACTCCATCGGCGGCTGATGGACACACCGGTCTTTCAGGCACGGCGAACAATCCACTCCAGCGCGAAGGACAACGTGCTGTTTACCGTACGGCCCGGTCAGCGCGGGATCGGTCGGTCCAAAGATGGCGACCACGGGCGTTCCGACAGCTGCGGCGATGTGCATCGGGCCGCTATCGTTGGTGACGACGACGGCGCAACGGGCGTAAAGCTCCGCGAGTTGGAACAAGTCCGTTGTTCCGGCTTTGTTCCGGCAACCTTGGGCAATCCGTTCGATGCGCTCCCGCTCGGCAGCAGAGCCAGTAAGGACGATGCGTTCACGCGGGAGACGGTATATCAACTCGGCAAATTCGTCGTCGCCCCACAGTTTCGTCGGCCAGCGTGCGGATGGATTGACGGCGATCCAGCCTTCGCACGGCGTGGCGGCGACGCCGAGCGGGAACTCGACGGGGCCGTCCGGACAACCGAGGTATTCGGCGGCTCGAAGGTAGCGGTCAACGGCGTGAAGTTGTGGGACGGGGATAACTTCGTTGTAGAACATCCGCGAGCCTTCACGGGCATCGCTGAGCCCGATGCGGCGCGGGGCACCCGTGGCGAATGTCATGATGCCGCTGCGCAAAAGGCCCTGGAGATCAACGGCGATGTCGAACTTACCGTCGCGGAGTCGTTTGAGAAGCGCGGGAAACTTGCCAAGTTGCTGACGGTGGAACGGAATCAGTTCGTTGAGGAGCGGGCAATGCGCAAGGAGCGACTGGAGGCTGTCGCTGACCAGCCAAGCAATGTGGGCGTCAGGGAAACGCTGCCGAATGCGTGCGACGACCGGCAGGGCGTGGACGACATCCCCCAAGGAGCTGGGCTTGACGATCAGGATGCGCGGGGTGGCGCTCACTTGCCGTATTCGAGCCGGTCAGCGAGCGATTGCGGCAGCCCGGCGGCCCGTATCTTCTCCTGCGTGATGCGGTAGTCGTATTCCACGCGGTGGAGTTCGATCTGGTTATTGGGAAGGTCGTAGGTGGCGTAAGCGGCGCCGGGGTTGCGGTCGCGCGGTTGTCCGATGGACCCGGCATTAATGAAATACTTACGGCCGACCTCGATCTTGATCTTTGTGTACATGCCGCCCTGGACGCCGGTCGGGGTGCGGATAAAGGCGACTGGAACGTGCGTGTGGCCGTTGAAACAGACAGGGGTCCGCTGGTAGTTCATGCTGGCCGCGGCGGCGAGTTTATCGAACACATAGGCCCATTTCTCGGGCAGATCGAGCGTGGCGTGCACGATGATGAACGACTCGACGATGCGGGAGTACTTCAGTGCCCGAAGCCATTCGCGGTCTTCCTCGGTAAGTTGGTCGCGGGTCCATTTGATGGCCTCGGCAGCCATCGGGTTGAAACCGGTCAATTCGAGGACGGAGGCGCAATATTCATCGTGGTTGCCCATGATGACGGGGCAATCCAGCGCGCGGATGATATCGAGGCATTCCTTAGGGTTGGGGCCGTAGCCGACGACGTCGCCGAGGCTGACGTAGTGGGTGCAGTTCTGCGCCTTCGTGTGGGCGAGCACAGTTTGCAAGGCTTCGAGGTTGCTGTGGATGTCTCCGAGAATGGCGTATTTCATCGAGGGCGATTCAGGCTTTGTGTGATTGTTTAGGAAAGACTCTTTGGGGCTCGGGAATGTTCATATCATTTTCCAGTTTCCGGATTTCGCGTTCCACGATGCTCCAGATGTGCGGAACCTTGTTGTGATCCTGGAACCAGATGGACTTCCAACATTCATACGACTCGGCAACCTTGCCGCACTCGGCCAGCTTGCGGCAGTGCATCCGCACCACGTATGCCGGCACGTCGGGAAAACGTTCCGCGATGCCGTATTGCTCGGCGGCGAGACAGGGATCCTTGAATTTCTGGTCATAGAGCCAACCGAGTTTGAAATAAAGCTCGTAACGGTTGGGGACGTTCTCAATTCCACGCAACAAGAACTGCCGCGCCCGTTCGTGCCATACCATTTCGCGTTTGATCCCTTGCGCGAGCGTGTAGTTGTTCGTATCTACGCGCTCGGCGTAACCGATGTTCCACGCCATATGCCACGAGCCGGAATCCCAGAACAAGACCGACTGCGGCTGCAACGTCGTGACCACCTGCATGTCGCTGTATTGTTGGAGCCACTCCTTCTTTTCCCAGTGCGAGTGACTCTGAATCCAGAGGAAGTCCGCAACGACACCGCGAAAACCGGCCAGCAGACCAATCGCCATCCCCTGCCCGATCACGTCGCGCATCTCTCGTGTCACGTGCGCGCCTCCATATTTCAACTGCAACCGTTCCCCCTCGATTCGTTGCTGCAACGACAGCGTCCACCACACGGGTAAAACCAACATCAGGATTGCCATCAAAATCGCACGCATCGCCTATATCTCCCGGTCCGCAAAAACAAAATGCGCCGCCGCGATTACGCACACCAAGTACACCGCACCGTACACCACCACCTTGGCGACGTACAGCCATGGAATCGCGTTGCCCAAAATCACGTCGTCGGCCACATTGAACACGCTCAGGTCCGGAATCAGTGTCAACAAGAACCGCGCCGCGCCGCTCTCCGCCCATTTCTCCTTCGCCGGGCCGACCAGATGTCCCGCGAAGAAAATCAACAGAGCCACCGCGACATTGAACACCATCGAAGTCGAGAACGTCGAGACCAGCAGCGTGATCGCCGCCAGCAATGCCAGCTTCACGAACGTCAGCAGCAACGCCTTCACCAGATCCGGGTCGTACACCGCCGCGCGAATCTTTTGCATCTGACGCACCGCCTCCTCCATCGTGCCTGCGTCCTGCGCTTGCCCGACCGACTGCTGCGTGACCTTAAGATAATTGTCGCCCTTGAATTTCAGGGCTGCACCAAACATCACCGACATCATCACCACGCTGACCAACACCAGCAACGCGCTGCCCGCGTACTTACCGAGCAGGAACTCGAACCGCCTCACCGGCTTCGACAGGATTGTGTAAATTGTCCGATTCTCCAGCTCGTTCGGAATCAACTGCGCCGTCCCGACAATCGCAATCAACATCCCGAACACCGAAATCGCGCCGAGACAAAAATCCTTGATGAACTTTAACTGCTCCAGCGCCTCCTGCCCGCCGGTCTCGCCGAAACCGAACTGCGAAAAGAAACTCGCGCTCGATATCAACACCAGCGCGAACAAAATCATAATCAAATACACCTTCTGACGGACCGACTCCGTCAGCGTGTTCACCGCGATCATCCAGACGCGGCGAGGCGAGAACCCGACCCATTCGTTTCGTGCGTCAGTCATGTTCGCCCGCTCCTCGTTTATCCTTGCGCAACGCCTCCAGGAACAACGTCTCCAACGTCGTCTGCGGATGTTCGACCGACACGACTACGCCGCCAGCCGCCGCGACCGCCGACTCCACCGCCGCGCGGCCACTCTCCGGCAAGCCTTGCACCGTGAAACTCAACCGCTGCTGGTCGCTGACCAACTGACTGACTTCGCCTTCCAGAATCATCTTACCTAGATTCAACACACCGATCCGGTCGCATACATCCTGCACTTGCGCAAGCAGGTGCGAACTCAACAACACCGTCTTCCCCATTCCCTTCAATCGCAAAATCAAATCCCGGATGTCCTTGCTCCCGATCGGGTCCACGCCTGCCGTCGGCTCGTCGAGCAACAACAACTTCGGATCGTGCACCAGCGCCTGCGCCAGGCCAATCCGTTGCAACATCCCCTTCGAGTACCCCGCCAACCGGCGGTCGCGCGCGCGCGCCAAGCCGACCATCTCCAGCAACTCGTCCACGCGTTTCCGCAGTGCCGCACCGCTTAATCCGCACAGGCGTCCATAAAACTCCAACGTCTCCGCACCGGTAAGATATTTGTAGAAGTACGGGTTCTCCGGCAGGAAGCCGACGTGCAACCGCGACACCACCTTGTTGCAAGGCACATCAAAAATCCACGCCGCACCCGACGTTGGCCAGACAAGATCGAGAATCAACTTCAACGTTGTGCTCTTGCCGGAACCGTTCGGCCCGAGCAACCCATACACCTCGCCCTCGCACACCCGCAAGTTCAAGCCGTCGAGCGCCAACAAGCGACCGCGGCCCCAACCGAGGTTATACTTCTTCGTCAAATTCTCTGTTCGAATTGCGTCCATCATCCAAACCGAATATCAAATCCGCTGAACTCCCCCGTTACCGGCAACCAATGCATTTCCTCGTGGCGGATGTGTCCCGCCAAACCGCCGTCGTGAATTCCCTCCACAAACGCCTTCAGTTCGCCCTCGTCGCCTTCAGCCAGCAACTCGACTCGCCCGTCCGCCATGTTGCGAACGTAACCGGTCACTTCGTAGCCGCAGGCGACTTCGCGCACCGTGTAGCGAAATCCCACACCTTGCACTCGCCCCGTATAATAGACCAAGACCCTCTTTCGAGTAAGCATGATTTTCAGTAGACAGTACCGAGAAACCCCGGTGGGGTCAACGTTGCTGGGCGTGTTGCCCAAATTGGGTTGAGTGAAATTGAATTGTTTTGATCGGGAGATCACTTTTTTCTTCCGGCCTCTGCGCCGTTCTGCTACAGAGACTCGCACAAGAAGCCGCTGCCATGATGGGGATTCACCAATCACAGAAAGAGCGGTTC
>CAIKAP010000197.1 GCA_903825435.1 uncultured Verrucomicrobiota bacterium | reverse complement strand
GGGCCGACGCCAAGGGCGGAGCATGGTCGCCCATCGTAAAAGTAAGCCGAAGGGCCTCTGGAAAAACTGTTTTCACACCTTCGGCTCGCCATCTCCACTCCAATCGCCATCCACTAAAAGAAGTTTTGCAAGAACGTCAGAATGTTGGCGGTTTGTTTGTGGTTGGCGGCGGGGGCACTGGCCCCGGCAGCGGAACGATGGACGGAAGACAAGGCCGAGACATGGTTGCAGGAGCGTGGTTGGTTGCGCGGGTGCAATTTCATCCCCAGCACGGCGATCAACCAACTGGAGATGTGGCAGGCGGAGACGTTCGACATCATCACAATTGACCGCGAGTTAGGCTGGGCCGCTGCGCTCGGCTTCAACTCGATGCGCGTCTTCCTGCATGATCAGTTATGGACGCAGGATCCACAGAGCTTCCTCGACCGCTTGGACAAGTTTCTCGCCGTTGTGGACAAACACGGCATAGGTGTGATGTTCGTGCTGTTCGACTCGTGCTGTGATCCGTTCCCGAAACTCGGCAAACAACGCGAACCGAAACCCGGCCTTCACAACTCCGGTTGGGTCCAAAGCCCCGGCCTCACGGTCCTCAAAGACCCTTCGAAACAGGACGTGCTCAAGGCATACGTCGGCGGCGGCGGCGGACGGTTTGCTAACGACCGCCGCGTTCAGGTTTGGGACATTTGGAACGAGCCGGACAACATGAACGGTAGTTCGTATGGACAGTTCGAGCCGAAGGACAAGGCGAAGTTGGTTGTGCCATTACTGGCGAAGGCGTTCGCGTGGGCACGCGAAGCAAATCCCTCGCAACCGCTAACCTCCGGTGTCTGGCAGGAAACTTGGAGCGACGCCGCCAAGCTCAACCCGATTGAGCGCCTGCAATTGGATAACTCGGACGTGATCAGCTTCCACTGTTATGGCAAGATCGAGCAGACCCGCGAGCGTGTCCGCGGCCTGCGCACCCGCCACCGTCCCGTGCTCTGCACGGAGTACATGTCGCGCGGTAGCGGTAGCACCTTCGACCCACAATTGGGCTTCTTCAAGGAACAGAACGTCGCCTCCTACAACTGGGGCCTTGTGAACGGCAAGACACAGACGATTTACCCGTGGAATTCCTGGCAGAAGGCGCTTCCCGCCGAGTCCCCTCTATGGTTCCACGACATTTTCCATCGCGACGGCACGCCGTACCGTCCTGCCGAGGCCGATTACATTCGTAAAGTAACTGGCAAACCGGCACAGTAATTCGCAACAGTAAACTAGTTGCTCTTGTTTCTTGCCAGCGAGGACGACGACGGGTATGGTGACGCACCGTTATGGCTACAACGGTTCTCGTAGGTGCCCAATGGGGCGATGAAGGCAAAGGCAAAATCATTGACGTCCTGACCGAACAGGCCGACGTCGTTGTCCGCTACCAAGGCGGAAACAACGCGGGCCACACGGTCGAGGTCGGCAATGAGAAGTACATCCTTCATCTGATCCCGTCGGGCATCCTGTACCCTGGTAAACTCAACGTCATCGGCAACGGCGTCGTCGTGGACCCAATCGCATTGCTGGAGGAGATCGATCACCTCCAGTCACGCGGCATCACCGTCAACGGCAACCTGCTCGTCAGCAACCGCGCTCATCTCGTGCTTCCGTATCACCGTCTTCTCGACTCGATCCGCGAGGAGCAGAAAGGTAAACGCAAGATCGGCACGACCAAGCGCGGCATCGGCCCCGCCTACGCCGACAAGGTTGCGCGCACCGGGCTGCGCGTCGTTGACTTACTGTCGCCAGACAAGTTCTCCGAGAAACTCCGCCGCAAGGTGCGCGAGACGAACGAAATCGCGCGCACATTCGGGGCCAAGACACTCAGTTTTAAGGCGATCAACGACGAGTATCTCGCCGCCAGCAAAAGGCTCCAGCGTTACATCGCCGACACGATCAAGCTGTTGAACCGTCTCGAACACGACGGCAAACAGATCCTCTTCGAGGGCGCGCAAGGCACGCACCTCGACATTGATTTCGGGACCTACCCGTTTGTTACCAGCTCCAACACCACCGCTGGCGGCGCTTGCGCTGGCACGGGCATCCCGCCGCACCGCATCGACAAGGTCGTCGGTGTAATGAAGGCGTACACGACGCGCGTCGGCGAGGGGCCATTCCCGACAGAGTTGCTCGACGACCAAGGCACTATGCTTCGTGAGACGGGACGCGAGTTCGGCGCGACGACGGGTCGGCCGCGACGTTGCGGCTGGTTCGACGCGGTGGCGACACGCTACTCGGTGATGGTCAATGGCATTGACGAGCTGGCTGTCACGAAAACGGACGTGCTTGATTCGTTGTCGAAGATCAAGGTCTGCGTCGCCTACAGACTCGACGGCAAAGTCACCGACAGCATCCCCGCCGACGTGGACGCGATGCTGCGTTGCGTACCGGTTTACCAGGAGTTCGATGGCTGGCAGACTTCCACGAAGGAAATCCGCGAGTTCGACGACCTGCCGAAACGCGCGCGTAACTACCTCAAGAAGATCGCCCAACTCAGCGGCGCCAAGCTCGCGATTGTCAGTGTAGGTGCCCGCCGCGCAGAAACCATTTTCCTGTAACGTTGACGTGACCACGCCCGCCGCCAACCTCCCGCGCCACGTCGCCATCATCATGGACGGCAACGGGCGTTGGGCGAATCAGCGCGGGCTGCCGCGGCTCGAAGGCCATCGTGCTGGCGCCGAGAGCGTGCGCGCCATCGTCCGTGCGTGCGGCGAGCTCGGTATCGGCTACCTCACGCTGTACGCGTTCTCCAGCGAGAACTGGAGCCGGCCGAAGGCCGAGGTCAGCGCGTTGATGCACCTGTTGGAGTTTTATCTACAGCGCGAAGTTGCCGAGCTGGACAAGAGCAACGTGCGCCTTGCCGCCATCGGGCGGATTCACGAGTTGCCCGAAAGCGCGCAGCGACAGCTCCAGAAAGGCATCGAGGCGCTCCGCAAGAATAACGGCCTCACGCTTGTGCTCGCGCTCAGCTACGGCGGCCGCGCGGAGATTGTGGATGCCGTCCGCAGTATCGCCCGCGACGTAAAGACGGGCGCGCTCGATATTGCCGACATCAACGAAGATTCCATCTCGCAGCGCCTGTACACGCGCGACATCCCCGATCCTGATTTGCTCGTTCGCACCAGTGGCGAGATGCGCGTCAGCAACTTCCTGCTCTGGCAGGTTTCCTACGCCGAGATCCACGTGACCGACACGCTCTGGCCCGACTTCCGCAAGCCGCAACTGCTCGCCGCGATTGACGACTACAGCAAACGCCAGCGCCGCTTTGGCGGCGTCGCCCCGAACGAAGCCTAGTGAACAATACTCCTCAAACAGTCACACCACCGCCCATCAACGGCGTTGCGCGGACCGGATTCCGGTGGCGGTTAATCAGTTCGATCGTGCTCTGGGGCATCATGCTCGCCGTCGTCTTCTGGCTGCCGCCGGGTGGGCTGTACCTGTTCATGAACGTCGTCATCGCGCAGGCCGTCTGGGAGTTCTACAAGATCTGCGAGGCGAAAGGTCTGCCGTCGTTCAAGGTCTGGGGCGTCATCGGCACTGTCGCGTTGATTTCGGGGAGCTGGTTCTTCTTCGCTTCGCCACAGTTCTCGACGCTCTCCTACGATTTCGACATCGGCATCCTCATCGTGTTCGCCCTCGGCGTATTCATCCGCCAGTTCCCGGACAAGCTGAATCCGCGCGGCATCGAGGCGATGGCGGTCACGCTCTTCGGCCTGATCTACGTCGCATGGCTCGGCAATTTCATGACGCGGATCAACTTCGTCTATCGTCCGTCGCCCGATGGCCGGTACTTCGTGATGCTGCTGGTGGTCGTGACCAAGTTCACCGACATCGGTGCCTACCTGACCGGCACGACAATTGGCCGGCACAAGATGATTCCACGGATCAGCCCGAAGAAAACCTGGGAAGGCACCATCGGCGGCATCATCTTCGCCGTCATCGGCTCGCTGCTGTGCTGCCTCTGGCTGACGCCGGAGACGATGAAGGTGCGCGGTGTCACCGTGCCGCACGCCATCTTGCTGGGCCTGTTGCTCGGCGTCGCCGCCGTCATCGGTGACCTCGCCGAATCGCTCATCAAACGCGAAGCCGGCGTCAAGGACTCCAGTAACGTCCTCCCCGGCCACGGCGGCTGCCTCGACATGATCGACAGCCTTCTCTTTACCGCGCCGCTGCTGTACTTGTACATGCGATTGGTGTTACCGACATGAAACCAGTTTCCTCAAAACGTTTGAGGTGGTGAAGATGGGGCGGTATGCTGGGAAGCAGTTGTTGGAGAGATAGGGAAAGAACTGATGCAGACTATTCGAGAATTGCTGAATCGAAGTCGGCAGGAGTTGTTGGATCTGTCCACGCGCAATCGTTTGCTTTCCATTCCCGTGCAGTCTAAGTCGGCGAGAATCATCCAAGTCCATGATGAATTGAGCGAACAGGTGTTTCGCTTGTTGGTGGAAGAGAAGAAGACGTTGAGTTTTCTGCCGGGGCGCGTTAGTGCGGTGGCGACTGCGCCCGCTGTTGCAGACGAAGGAGACGAGGATATCGGGCTGCCGCAACCTGAAGAGGACGAGGCGATAGATGCCGGCAGTGGATTGGCAAAACGCCACGTGGACTCGCGATTGCAGACGGCGCTTTCACCCGAAGGATTACAGCGGCGGTTGCTGGCGTTGTGCCGTGATGCGCAGACGATGATCGAAGAGCAGGGCGTCAATGTTCTTTATTTGGCGCTCGGCCAACTAAAATGGTTCGAGGCGGACAAGACGGATACGCCGCGCTATGCGCCGTTGGTCTTGGTGCCGGTCGAGTTGCATCGCGACAGCGCGGCTGACCGGTTTCACATGCACTGGCGGGAAGAAGACATCGAAGAGAACCTGTCACTGGCGGCAAAACTCAAAACGGATTTTGGCATCGAACTGCCGCCGTTTCCTTCCGAAGACGATTTTAGTGTTGATGCCTATTGTGCGGCGGTTGCGCGGACGGTTGCCGGTGCGAAAAACTGGGAGGTGTTGCCCAATGCAATCGTCCTTGGCTTCTTCTCCTTCTCAAAGTTTCTCATGTACCGTGACTTGGACCCGGACAACTGGCCCGATGGCGATAAATTCCTCAAGCATCCGTCCTTAACAGCGCTTTTGCTGGATGGATTCCCGCTATCGGAGCCGCTGTTGTCCGACGATGTTCAACTTGACGAATTGATTCCCGCCACACGGCTTGATCACGTGGTGGACAGCGACAGTTCACAAACACTTGCCCTTGAACTGGTGCGGCAAGGACGCAGTCTTGTCATCCAAGGGCCGCCGGGGACAGGCAAGAGCCAGTCCATCACGAACATCATTGCGGTGGCGGTGTTGGATGGCAAGCGGGTGCTGTTCGTCGCCGAGAAACTGGCGGCGTTGGAGGTGGTGAAACGACGGCTGGAGCGCGAAGGCTTGGGGCCATTGTGTTTGGAGTTGCACAGCAACAAAGCCAACAAGCGGGCCGTCATCGAGGAAATCGGACGGACGTGGAAGTTGGGGCGTCCCCGGTCGGCGGAACTGGAAGCGTTGGTGCCGAAGTTGGAGCACAGCCGGGGAGGCTTGAACCGCCACGTGGCGATGCTGCACGAGCGTCTGATGCCGAGCGGGCTGAGTCCGTTTGCCATCGTAGGACGATTGACGGCGCTCGGTGAACGTGGATCAGAGGCGTCGGGGCTGGTGTTCGCCGGGGCGGAGAACTGGACGACGGAGGAACGCTGCGAGCGGAGGCGGTTGGTGGAGGAGTTGGTCGAGCGCGTTGGGCAAATCGGCCTGCCCGCGCAACATCCTTGGCGCGGTACGTGCCGGGAGACGGTGTTGCGGATTGATCTCGAACCGTTGGCCGTGCAAATCCGCTCGTTAGTGTCACGCCTTGCAAATGTGCGCGAATCGTCTACCGAACTCTGTGCAAGTATTCGGCAGACGAATCCCACTAGCTTGCGGGAGGCAGAGGAGAGACGAGCAATTGCAGAGCGTATAAAGGTTGACTTGGCGCTGCAGCCTTGTTGGTGTGGGGTTGGTCGCAAGTCGGTTTTGAGGAGCGATTTGGAAGCAACAGCATCACGGATTCGTTCGGTGGTGACGAGGCTTTGCGAGATGCGTCAAACCTCGACTAAACTTGCGGCTGCAATTCACCAGCGTGAACCGGCAAGCTTTTTGGCAACGGATGAGCAACGAATCATTGCCGCTTTTGTGGCGGAAGCACCACCAGTGGATAAACAGGCATTTGTCAGTGAGGCATGGGATACGCAATTGGATGCATTACATAGCGCAGTGGCTGATGGTCAGCGGTACGCCACGGCCTTTGCGCAAGTTGGTGCATCAATCGCTGAGTCCGCTTGGAATGACGATTTCATTGATGTGCGTGCGCAACTTGCCGCACATGGGAACGCTTGGTGGCGATTCCTGAGTGGCGAATACCGTCGGGCGCTCGCCCGGTTACGTGGGGTGATGCGTACAGCCCTGTCCAAGTCAAACACCGAACGACTGTCATTAGTCGAGCATTTGATTGCTGGCCAAAGCGCGCTCCGCGGTGTGCGGACGGCAGAACCTCAAGCACTGGCAGCGTTTGGAACTGTCTGGCGGCAAGAGCAAACTGATTGGAGACAGGCAGAACGTATCCTCTCCTGGGTTAGGCGTCAGCGCAAACTTGGCTTGGAGATGCGTTTTCGTTGCATGTTTGTTTCGGTGGAAGATCAGAACCAAGTGAAGCTGCTGGTTGAGGAGCTAACTGCTCAGCTTAATGTGGCGCTTGATGCAACACGGCAACTGGCACAGGAATTGAACTTGGACTGCACGACTGCTTTTGGCGTGACAGGGATCGAACAAGTGCCGCTTGCGATCTTTGTTGATCGCTGTCAGGCGTGGTTGGGCGAGGTGGAATCTCTATCGGCATGGAGTAAACAAGTCTCACGTTTGACTGAACAACTGGCGCCTCACCTCGCGGTGGCACATAACGAAGCTGAGGGGTTTGTACGGGATCTAAGTCTCGACTGTCACGATGCATTTGGTGTTACCAGTATTGATGACGTCCCGTTTGACGTTCTTGCGGAACGGTGCACTGTCTGGCTTGCGGATATGGAAGGACTTTCGCGGTGGAATAACTACTTCGTTCGTGCACGGTGCGCCCGCAAATTCGGTCTAACCGAGCTGGTCAAACGGTTGGAACAAGGAACCATTCTGTCGGCATCGTTGTTGGACTGTTTCGACCGGATCTACTTCAGCCAGATGTTGCGCGAGGTGTCGCGGCATAAACCGGAGTTGGCGCAGTTCGACGGCGTGCTCCATGAGCGTCAGATTGCCGAATTCCGGAAACTCGACCGTGACCGGCTCTTGCTGGCGAAGGTTCGCACCTTGTTGGCGCACAGCAATCACATGCCGTCGTCGAATTCGGGAGTCGGGGCGACGGGACTGGTCAAGAGCGAGATGGAGCGTAAACGCGGTCATCGCACAGTGCGGCGGTTGCTCAAGGATGCCGGGTCGGTCGTGCAAGCGATCAAGCCGGTGTTCATGATGAGTCCGCTGTCAGTCGCGCAGTACTTGGAGCCCGGTGTGGTTGAGTTCGATCTGCTGGTTGTTGATGAAGCAAGTCAGGTGCAGCCGGTGGACGCGTTGGGGGCGATTGTTCGTTGCAAACAGATCGTGGTCGTGGGCGACAGTAAACAGCTTCCTCCCACCCGGTTTTTCGCGCGCCTGACCACAGAGTCAGCGGGCGATGAAGACACCGAGACGGAGACGCAGGCGGCGGAAGCGAAGGACATTGAGAGCATTCTCGGCCTGTGTTGTGCGCGGGGACTGCCGCAGACGATGTTGCGCTGGCATTATCGCAGCCGACATCATTCGCTTATTGCCGTTTCGAATCACGAGTTCTACGAGGACCGCCTGTTTATCATTCCCAGCCCGTATTCGGCGGCAGCAGGACTGGGGCTGAAGTTCAATCATGTTCCCGACGGCGTCTTTGATAGTGGCGGCTCCGGGACAAATCGCGTGGAAGCAAAAGCGGTTTGCCGAGCTGTCATCGAACATGCCAGACGGACTCCGCAACTGAGTTTAGGTGTCGCGGCATTCTCGGTTCGCCAACAGCAGGCGATCCTCGATGAACTTGAATTGTTGCGCCGCGAGAATCCCGAAACGGAACCGTTCTTCAACGATCACCCCGCGGAACCCTTTTTCGTTAAGAATCTGGAGAACGTTCAAGGCGATGAGCGTGATGTCATTTACATCTCCGTCGGTTACGGGCGTGATGTGCATGGCTGCATGGCGATGCGCTTCGGGCCGCTGAGTAATGAGGGCGGCGAACGCCGCCTCAATGTACTGATCTCGCGGGCCAAGAAGCGGTGTGAGGTGTTCTCGTCAATCACTGCCGACGATATTGATCTGGAGCGCGCTTCTGGTCGTGGTGTCCACGCCTTGAAAACGTTCCTCTCCTTCGCCCAAACCGGACGGCTTGCCGTCGCCTCCGCGTCTGGCCGTGAAGAAGAATCGCCATTCGAAGAAGCCGTGCGTAAGGCGGTCGAATCTCTAGGCCATGAAGTCCACGCTCAGGTGGGAATTGCCGGTTTCTTCATTGATTTGGCCGTGGTGGATCGCGAACGGCAGGGACGCTACCTGCTTGGCATTGAATGTGACGGCGCAACCTACCATTCCTCGCGCTCGGCGCGAGATCGTGACCGGTTGCGCCAAGCGGTGCTCGAAGATCACGGGTGGATCATTCATCGTATTTGGAGCACCGATTGGTTTCAGCGTCCCGCCGAGCAACTACGCAAAGTTGCCGAAGCGATTGAACGGGCGAAGGTCGTGTTGACTGAAATGGATCATCAAGAGGAAGCGCCGACCGTAAGCTTGAAAATCACGGCAGCGACCGACGACGGTATCGAACGTGAAACAGTGCTCGCCTTGGACAACAACGGGATCAGCGCACTTGCCACGCCGTACAAAATCGCGCGTCCAGCGGTGCCCCGGAGCCGCGATCCGCACGAGCTTTCGGCGCGTGAGATGGCCGACTTGCTGTTGCGGGTTGTCGAAGAGGAAAGTCCCATCCACGAAGATGAAATTGTTGTACGTATTCGTGACCTTTGGGGGCTTCAGCGTGCCGGTAGTCGAATCCAGGACGCTGTGGCCAGCGGTGTGCGCTCCTTGCTCGTCACGCGGCGCTGTGTGCGAGAGGACGGTTTCCTGTCTGTGCCCGGTATCCCCACTCCGGTTCGTAATCGCGAAAATGCTGATTCGGCGAGTTTGCGTAAACCTGATATGTTACCGCCCGCCGAAATCCGCGCAGCCGTTCTGGCGTTGATAGATGCACACCACGGCGCAACGGCCAGTGAAATCCCCATTGCGGTGTCCCGAATGCTCGGTTTTAAGACGACCAGCGGTCCTTTGAGAACGGTAATCGAAGCGCAAATATCGCGACTACTGCGCCTGAATACGATTCAGGAGTCTGAGGGGATGTTACGGAGAAGCGTAAAAGCTTGAGCTAAGTGATGCCGATTCGTATGCTGCGCTGCCTTTTATGAAACCGAAGAATATTGTCCTGCTCGGATGCACCGGATCCATCGGCGTCAGCACGCAGAAGGTCGTGTCGGATCTGCCGGAACATTTCCGTCTCATCGGGTTGGCCTCGCGCGAGAATGTGGACGGCATGGAAGCGGCCGTCCGCAAGTTCCAGCCAAAGGCCATGGCGATGACCAACCGCGCAAAGGCAAAGGAACTGGAAACGCGCCTCGGAAAGCCCGTGTTGACCGGCGAACACGGTCTTGTCGAACTGGCGACGATGCCGGAGGCGGACATTGTGTTGATCGCGATTGTCGGCACCGCGGGCCTCGAACCGGCGTTGGCGGCGATCCGGGCCGGCAAAGACCTTGCGGTGGCCTCGAAGGAAATCCTGGTGATGGCGGGCGAACTGGTGATGAGTGAGGCGCGGAAACACGGGGTGAAAGTGTTGCCCGTGGACAGCGAACACAGCGCGATATTCCAGTGCCTCGAAGGCCGTAACCCGGTTGACGTGAAACGGTTGATCCTGACGGCTTCCGGCGGGCCGTTCCGCCAGACGCCGCGTGAACGGTTTGAGCACATCACGGTCGCGGAAGCGCTGAAACACCCAAGCTGGAACATGGGGCAGAAGATCACGATTGATTCGGCGACACTGTTCAACAAGGGCTTGGAGATGATCGAGGCGCGGTGGTTGTTCAACACCGAGATTGACCGCGTGGACGTGGTGGTGCATCCGCAGAGCATCATCCATTCGATGGTGGAGTTCCGCGATGGCTCGATTCTCGCGCAGCTCAGCGTGCCGGACATGCGGTTCCCGATCCAGTACGCGCTGACGTGCCCGCACCGGCTGCCAAACTCGATGCCGCCGACGGACCTCACGAAGATTGGCGAGCTTACGTTCGAGACGCCGGACCCGGAGAAGTTCACGTCATTGCGGCTGGCGCGCGAGGCGGGACGCGCCTGCGGCACGATGCCGGCGGTGTTTAACGCGGCGAATGAGGTCGCGGTGGCGCGGTTTGTGGACGGGCAGATCCGGTTCACGGAGATTTTCGAAACAGTGGAAAAGGTGATGTGCGCGCATCGGCCGGTTGCGTCACCGTCATTGGACGCTATATTGGAAGCCGATCAATGGGCAAGAAAGGAAGCTGAGCGTGTCATTTGAACTGATTGTCAGCATCATCAAGGATTGGGTCTATCCAATCTTTCTGGTGGTGTTTTTCTTTGGCTTGACGATTTTCATCCACGAGTTCGGCCATTTCCTCGTCGCCCGGTATCGCGGGATGAAAGTGGAGCGGTTCTCCATCGGGTTCGGCCCGCCGATTTGGAAATGGACTCGCGACGGTGTGGAGTACCGCATCTCCTGGATTCCGTGCGGCGGCTATGTGGCGTTGCCGCAGATGGCGCCGATGGAAGCGCTCGAAGGCAAGACAGAAACGAAAGCCGAGGAACTCCCGCCCGCCTCACCGCTCGACAAGGTTTTGGTTTCCCTGGCGGGACCGCTGTTGAACGTTGTGCTCGCGTTCCTGCTGGCGTGTGCGTTGTGGATCTGCGGCACGCCGGCGAACCCGTCCGTTGTCGGCTGGGTCGAGCGCAGCAGCCCTGAGGAACTGAGCGGCATCAAGCCCGGCGACCACATCGTGCAGGTCAACGACCAGAAAGTGAAGACTTGGGGCGAACTGATGGAGGCCGTCGCCTTCAGCCGTCAGCCGACGGTGCAGTTGCACGTCGAGCGCGGCGCGCAGAAGCTCCAGTTCGACGTCGAGACGCACGTCAACGACAAGTTCAAGATCAAGACGCTAGATTTGTACCCGCGCGTACGTCCGTTTGCGCAGCAAGTGTTTGCTGGTTCGCCCGCCGCGCGCGCCGGGGTGCGCGTGAATGACCGGTTTGTTTCGGTTGAAGGCGTGCCGCTTTACAGCCGGGAACAGATGATCGCGCTGATCAACAAACGCCCCAACGAACCGATCGAGATCAAGGTATTGCGGAACCAGAAGATGATGACGTTGACTGCTGTACCGGAGATGGACCGCAAAGACAAGGTCGCACGCATCGGCATCAAGCTGAGCGAAGACCTTGAGATCATGCGCCCCGGACAGACGCCCATCCAGCAGTTCGAGGAAGTGCTCGGCTCGATGGGGCGCATGGTAAAAGCGCTCGTCCATCACAAGGAAACCGGCGTCGGGATCAACAGCCTCAGCGGCCCCGTCGGCATCTCCGTGGTCTGGTGGTATGCCATCGCCACCGGCGGCATCCTCATGGGGGTGAAGATCGCCGTTCTCCTCAACATCAACCTCGCCATCCTCAACCTACTGCCGCTCCCCGTGCTCGACGGCGGCCACATCGTCTTCTCCGCCGTCGAGGCCGCCATCCGCAGGCCACTCAATGCCCGTTTCGTCCAGGTCAGCCAGACGGCGTTCGCCGCCCTGTTGATTGCGTTCATGCTGTACGTCACCGTCTTCTCCGACATCCGCCGGTTCATTCCGGAGAAGCAGAGCACCACCGAGACGCAGCCAGCGCCTTCCGCGCCATGAACTACTGCGCCAATCCGTTCTTCCGACGGCGCCGCGTCACACGCGAGGTGAAAGTCGGCAACGTCGGTGTCGGCGGCGACAACTCGATCCGCATCCAGACGATGCTGACCTCCGACACGATGAACACCGAGGCCTGCGTCAAGGAAGCCATCCCGATCCTCGAAGCCGGCTGCGAGATTATCCGTCTCACCGCGCCCTCCATCAACGACGCGAAGAGCCTCAAGAACTTCGTCGCCGAGATCCGCAAGCGCGGCTTCACCACGCCGATTGTCGCCGACATACATTTTGTTCCCGCCGCCGCGATGGAAGCGGCGCTCTGGGTCGAGAAAGTCCGCATCAACCCCGGCAACTACGCCGACCGCAAGAAATTCTCCGTCCGCGAATACACCGACAACCAGTACGAGCAGGAACTGGAGCGGCTCGAAGAAGCTTTTACACCGCTGGTGTTGCGCCTGAAAGAACTCGGTCGCGCGCTCCGCATCGGCACCAACCACGGCTCGCTCTCCGACCGCATCCTCAACCGTTACGGCGACACGCCGCTCGGCATGGTCGAGAGCGCATTGGAGTTTGTCCGCGTCTGCCGCAAGCACAACTACCACGACATCATCCTCTCGATGAAATCCAGCAACGTCAAAGTCGTCATCGAGACTTACCGGCTTCTTTGCGCACGCCTTACCGATGAAGGCCCCGACTGCAACTACCCGCTCCACCTCGGCGTCACCGAAGCCGGCGACGGCGAGGACGGCCGCATCAAGTCCGCCATCGGCATCGGCGCGCTATTGGAAGACGGCCTCGGCGACACCATTCGCGTCTCGCTTACCGAGGACAGCATCCACGAACTGCCCGTCTGTCTGAAGTTAGTAGAGCGGGCGTCTCGCCCGTTCAAGTCCGTTACACTCGGCACCGTCACTGAAACCCGCGATCCATTTTCCTACAAACGCCGCCCCAGCCGCGAACTAAACGGCGTCGGTGGCGACAACGTCGTCCGCGTTTGCGGTGATGAATTCCCTTTGAACGCACCAGAGATTCTCGAAGTTGACCCACTGGCGATGCCGGACTTGCACGGCCAACCGGTGCGCCTGCTGACCGTGTGCGATACCGGCAAGCTTGAGCCGATTGCGGCATACCGGCTGCTGGCCATGCGCGCGCCTGACTGGCCGATTCTGTTGCGCGACCGCACCGGCGATTTGCTCACGGCGAGCACCAACATCGGTTCGCTGCTCTGCGACGGCATCGGCGACGCCGTCGAGGTCACCGGGTCGGTGACGCTGGCGTACAATATTTTGCAGGCTACCGGCTGCCGATCCTTCAAGGCGGACTACATCGCGTGCCCGAGTTGCGGGCGGACGCAGTTCGATTTGCAGGCGGTGACCGCGCGGATCAAGGCGCGCACCGCGCACCTCAAAGGCGTCAAGATCGCCGTCATGGGCTGCATCGTCAACGGCCCCGGCGAAATGGCCGACGCTGATTTCGGCTACGTCGGCACCGCGCCCGGAAAGATTTCACTTTGGGTTGGCAAACAGCAGATCAAGCAGCATATTCCAGAAGAACAAGCCGTGGACGAGCTTGTCATGCTCATCAAGGAACACGGCAAATGGATCGAACCAAAAACATAACAGGAGGACTGAGATGAAACGATACGCATGGATACTCGCCGCTATACTGGTCGCCGTCACGGTACGCGCCGCCGACGTGAACTGGACGCACGATTACGACGAGGCGTTGAAGAAAGCTAAGGCTGACAAGAAACTGGTGATGATTGACATCTACACCGACTGGTGCGGCTGGTGCAAGAAACTCGACAAGGACGTGTACACCGACAAGTCCATCCAGGAAAAACTCGCCAAGGGTTTCATCTGCGTGAAGATCAACCCCGAGAAGAACTCCAAAAACAAAAAGGTGGCAAAGGATTTTGGTGTCAAAGGCTTCCCGTACATCGCCTTCGTTGACGCCGACGGCAAGAAGCTTGACGAGATCGGCGGCTACATGCCCGCGAAAGATTTCGGCAGCGTCATAGACCGTGTCGCCAAGAAATCCGGCCAGTGATCGCGCCCTGGAAAATTCGCAGTTCCGAGCGGGTACTGGACTGCCGTATCTTCCAAGTCCGCAAGGATGTCGCCGTCAATCCGCGCAACGGTTCTGCGCACGACATGTTCGTGCTGGAGAATCCGAACTGGGTCAACGTCATCCCGCTGACGCCCGACGAACAGGTTGTCCTCGTCCAGCAATGGCGACACGGCACCCGCTCCGTCCACATCGAGACGCCCGGCGGCTTGATGGATGCCGACGAGACCCCTGAACAATGCGCCCGTCGCGAACTGCTTGAAGAAACCGGTTACGAAGCGGGTGAACTCGTCCACCTCGGCACCGTTCACCCCAACCCGGCGATCCAATCGAATCTTCAGCATTACATTCTCGCGACGAACTGTCGGCAGGCCGGCGCGCTCAAGCTCGACCACGCCGAGGACATCGCCGTCCGCCTCGCGCCGCTTTCCGGCATCGCGCGGATGATCGAGTCCGGCGAAATCACGCACGGCATCGTGATCGGCGGCTTTTACTGGCTCGATCTGTACCGTCGCCGGCAAGCACGCTGACGGCAGGAACAAAACCGGCCTGCCCGCCGAAGCCTCGGCGAAGGCGGGAACATTTCTGTTGAGGGATGACGGATGAAGGTGAAATGAACAAGGAGCAAGGAAGAATCCGAAAGCAGGAAGTCGGACACGCGCGGAAACGGGGCGCGTGCAAGGATAATATGACGATGCTGGTCTCCTTCCCTTTTTCCATCATGGCGAGCTTGTCGGCTCGAAGGTGACTGGCTAGACTGCGCGCCATGCCAACGAATTTCGACGAAGCCTTCGCCAAAGTCCAAAAGCTCGCCGCCATTTTTGAATCCGGCAAAGACCGCTATCTCTCGTCCGATTATCAGGAAGCCGAGGTCCGCAAGGATTTCATTGATAAATTTTTTACCGCGCTCGGCTGGGACGTGAACCACGACAAGCAGACCAATCCCTACGCGCAGGAGGTGAAGGTGGAGCGCGGCGTGAACGAAGGCTCGGCGCGCAAACGGGCGGATTATGCCTTTCTCCTTGCGCCGAATTATCGCGATGTGCGGTTTTATGTGGAGGCCAAGCGTCCGTCCAAGGATTTCGGCTCATCGGACAATTACCATCAGGCCATCCGCTACGGCTGGTTCACCAAACGCACCTCACCGTTTGCCGTGCTCACCAGCTTCGATGATCTTCATATCCTCGACTGCCGCCTCAAGCCGGACATCAACGACACCTTGAGCCGCGTCGTCGAGCGTTTCAGTTACACCGACTACGCCGACAAGGAAAAATTCGCGCGCATCTACTGGCTCTTTTCCCGCGAAGCCGTCGCCGGCGGTTCACTAGAAAAACTGGCGCAAGATCGCCCGGTCTCCAAAGCCAAACGCTACCAGCGCGGTCTGTTCAAAGGCGGCGATACCCAGCCCGATGAGGATTTCCTCGAAGAACTGGACGGCTACCGGCAAAAACTCGCCAAAGCTTTCAAAGATGCCAATCCCGACCTCGACGGCGAGACGCTCACGGAAGTCACCCAGCGTACGCTCGACCGGCTCGTGTTCACCCGCTTCCTCGAAGACAAGGGCATCGAAGCACCGGTTATTGAAAACTTCGGCAAGTCGGAAGGCTTCTGGGAAGATTTCATCAACGCCTCGCTCCGGCTGGATCGCAAATACAACGGCGTCGTCTTCAAATTCCATCCGCGCCTCGATGCCAAGGGATTCAAGCCCGAGGAAAAAGTCTTTGCCCGCATCTGCGATGAACTTACCGACCCGACTTCGCCCTACAATTTTAACGTCATCCCCATCCACATTCTCGGCAGTATTTACGAGCGTTTTCTCGGCAAGGTCATTTCCGACGGCGCGCGGGTGGTGGAAAAGCCGGAAGTCCGCAAAGCCGGCGGCGTCTATTACACGCCGGAATACATCGTCCGCTACATCGTGGAAAACACCATCGGCAAGATGATCGAGGGCAAAACGCCGGAGGAAATCTCCAAGCTGAAGTTTGCCGACATCGCCTGTGGCAGCGGCTCGTTCCTGCTGGGCGTCTATGACGTGCTGCTGAAATACCACGCCGAATTCTATTCCAAAAATCCCGGCAAGGTGCGCAAGGGCGACTGCGTGCGGCGTGATGGCACGCTGCATCTATCCCTGCAAAAGAAGCGCGACATCCTGACCAACAACCTTTACGGCGTGGACATTGACCGGCAGGCCGTCGAGGTCGCACAGCTTTCGCTTTACCTGAAATTGTTGGAGGATGAAACCGTGGGCACGACCAGCGAGTTTCAGGACGAATTCCATTTCACCCTGCTGCCTTCGCTGGACAAGAATATCGTGTGCGGCAACTCGCTCATCGGGCCGGACATCGCAGATGGCGGCGCGCTGACCGACGACGAGGAAAAGAAAATCAATCCGCTGGACTACGCGCAACGCTTCCCCATGATTTTCCGCCGCAAAGTTTCCAGCGGCGAAACTCGCGAGTCCGCGCAGCCGCGCCAGCCGGAATCCGAATACGAAGGCGGCTTTGATGCGATTGTCGGCAATCCGCCTTACGTTCGCCCGCACAACCTTGAATCAAGCACAAAAGAGTATTTTTGGCAGCATTACAAAACTTTTACCCACAAATCGGATTTGTATTGTTGCTTCATGGAAAATGCGACGCGGTTGCTCAAGCCCGGCGGATTGTTCAGCTATATTGTTTCGCACGGTTGGTTAAGACTGAACAGCTTTCAAGAACTTCGGCGGTTTGTCTTGGACAATTACCAAATAAGGGAACTGATTGAGTTTCCTTACAATGTTTTTGCCGAAGCCCAAGTGGCAACTGGCGTGTTTGTCTTTGAGAAATCCACAACGACAGCTAAGAATAAATTAAAAGTTATCCGTGCGTCAGAATTGTCGAATGGAGCAACATTCCAGCTTGTCCGCGAAATCCCGCAACGAACATTTCAGCAGACCTTTCAAAATGTTTTCGACACCAGCATTTCCCCTGAAACAGAGAGCGTTAAAGACAAGATGCGCCAAGGGATTTTGATTCGTTCAAATTTTGAAATCTGTTTCGGCCTGAAAACAGCCGACGACGATAAGTTCCTTCATCACACGAAGGGATTGCACAAAGAAGACAAGCCTCTTTTGCGCGGCGACGACGTGAAACGATACGAAACAAATTACAAAGGTGAATTTGTCTGGTATGTGCCAAAACGGATGCGAAGCAATCGGCAAACAGCTCGCCCCGGCGAACCACGCCGTTTTGAACAACCGAAAGTTTTGGTCAAAGACACATCGTCAGACTTTGCCTGCACATACGAGCCGGGAGAGTTTTATGTCAAAGACGTTTTGATTGTCATTCCGAAGAAAAATGTGACGCCCAATTATGATTTGAAATTTGTGGCCGGGGTTGTCAATTCAAAGGCTTTACATTTTTATTACCGGACGACATTTCAAACAATTCACGTTCAAAACGAAGAGTTGGCCAGTTTGCCGCTTCCAAAAGTTAATTTTACCAAACCCGCCGACAAGGCGCAGCACGACCGGCTGGTGGAGTTGGTGGAGCAGATGCTGGCGGCCAAGGCTAAGCTGCCGTCGGCCAAAACGGAAGGCGAAAGAGATCGTCTTGAGAACAAATGCGCCACGCTGGATCAGGAAATTGACCGGCTGGTCTACGAGTTGTACGGCCTGACCGAAGAGGAGATTGCGATTGTGGAAGGAGGAATATGAGTGCGCGAAAGACATTGCAAAAGGTCTTGGCTGGCTCGAAGAACGTTCGGTTTCAGGAGATGCTTCATTTGGCGGCGGCGTTTGGTTTTCACGTGGCACGCATCAGCGGCAGTCATCATATTCTGAGCCGTTCCGGCATCCCGGAACTGGTCAACTTGCAGAATGTCCACGGGCAGGCCAAACCATATCAGATTCGACAATTCGTGAAACTTGTGGAAAAATACAACCTGACGATGATGGAGTAAGCATGAAAGAGTATCATATCAACCTTTTCTACAGCGACGACGACGACGGATGGATTGCGGACATTCCCGACTTGAACGCCTGCTCCGCGTTTGGAGAGACGGCGGACGAGGCGCTACGGGCGGTGGAGGTCGCCAAAGAAGCATGGCTCGCCATCGCCCGCAAACAACACAAGCCGGTCCCCTTGCCGCGCTACCGTCCCGCCATCTACCAAATGGCTTCATAAATAGTTTTCGTATACCGAAGAAGGAACTGGCGAACCAGTGCGCCGACCTCGACGGCGAGATTGACCGGCTGGTTTGCCGCTGGGCGGCGTCTCCGCTTCGCTTCGGCTACAACCTCTACGGCCTGAGCGAAGCCGAAATCAGGCTTGTCGAAGGAGATGCTTCGACAATCTCAGCATGACAGATGGAGGCGGCGCGCTGGCTGACCGCTGACAATCCCCCGTTAGCCTGTTTTACGGTCAAAGTGGCGTAAGTGGCTGGAAATACGGCCATTCCAGCGTTGCGGAACGCGGCAAAGTGGCTGTGGGACACCGTTTCCTTCACGTCGAAAGCTATTTTCTTCACGTCGGACGTTCCATTCTTCACGTCGGATGCTCCGTTCTTCATGTCGGATGCTCCTTCCGATACGTCGGTAGCTCCATTCTTCACGTTGGAAATGATTTTCTTCGCGTCGGATATTGTGTCCTCAATGTCGGACGCGATGTTCTTGCTGTCGGCAATGGCTGCCGCGCCCCCCAAAACTTCATTACTACCGGCAGGGGTTCCATTGCCGTCGTTGAGGCGCGTCTGGGTGCGCGCCGCAAGCGCGGCCTTCTGATTTTGTGACATTCACGCCGACGGAACATTTCCGGAACAATCTTTAGAAGCGGCGGGCGATCAGTGCGTGGTGTGGAAATGGCCGTGGTTGCCGCTGGTGCTGGCGCCGAGGGTGGCTTTGTCGTAGGGATGAGAGTGCGCTTCGTGTTGGCGCCAGTTGCGGGTGTATTTCTCGGCGAGGGATTTGTCCTTAATCACTAGCAGGTTCTCCGCGTTGTGTTCCTCGGCAGACTTGGTGAAGTTGAAACTGCCGGTGATGACGGTCTCGTCGTCTATCACGATGACTTTATTGTGGGCGACAGTGTGCTCGGCGTCTATCAGGGTGCGGATGCCGGAGTTGGCGAGGAACGTGGCTTCGGTGTACTGGTCACGAGCCTGTTCTTTGTCGAGGATGACTTCGACTTTGACGCCGCGGCGCTTGGCCTTGACCAGCGCTTCGGCAATCGGCGAGGAGGTAAAGGCGTAGGCCTGGACAAGGACGGTCTTTTGGGCACGGCTTAGTTCCGTAACAATGGCGTCGGTACAACCGCCGTGGGGCGAAAAGTAAACGTGGGTATTTTCGATGGCGTGACAACAGGGCACGGACAACAGCAGCAGTACGAGGAACATGCGTTTCATGGCTTAAGAACTAATGGCGGCAAAAATGTTTTGGCCTTTGAGGCGGTCGCGGCCTTTAAGAAAGGCCAGCTCAATAAGGAAGTCTATCTCGGCAACGGTGGCACCGAGTTGTTTAACGAGATTGCAGGCAGCCATGGCAGTACCGCCGGTGGCAAGGAGATCGTCCACGATGATGACGTTGTCGCCTTTCTTGACGGCGTCAATGTGCATCTCGCTGGTCTCGCTGCCGTATTCGAGGGTGTAGCTGGTGACGACAGTTTTCCAGGGGAGCTTGCCTTTTTTGCGGATCGGAACCATGCCAACGCCGAGTTTGTAGGCAACGGCTCCCGCGAAGATGAAACCGCGAGCGTCGATGCCGATGACGGCGTCGATCTTCTTGCCTTTGTGCCGGTCAGCGATGGCGTCCACGGCTTCGTGGAAGAGTTTGCCGTCCTGCAGGACGGGGGTGATGTCTTTGAAGAGGATGCCCTTGATGGGAAAGTCAGGCACGTCGCGGATGGCGGCTTTGAGGTGTTCGTACATGGTTAGTCGTTCTTGGATTTGTCTTGTTTTTCCATCAACCGGCGCAGCTTGGTGAGCGCAATGTTCTGGATCTGACGGATGCGTTCGCGGGTGACTTTGAACTGTTTACCGACTTGTTCGAGCGTGAGTGGTTTGTTGCCGTCGAGACCGAACCGCAACGTCAGGATCTCGGCTTCGCGTGGTTCGAGTTCCTCGATCAACTCGCGCATGTCTTCGCGCAGCGTCTTATCGCGGAGCATCTCGAACGGGTCAGCGGCGGCTTCGTCGCCAACGATCTCGCTGAATTGGGTGTCCTCGTCCTCGCCGATGGGGGCGTCGAGACTGGCGGGGCGGATACTGATGGTACGGAGCTGGACGACCTTGGCGACCGGCAGATCGAGTTTGGCGGCGAGTTCGTCGTCAGTGGGTTCGCGCCCGAGTTTCTCACTGAGGTTGTGGGCGGCCCGTTTCATCTTGCTGATTTTGTCCACAAGATGGACGGGCAGGCGGATGGTCTTGCCTTGGTTGGCAAGAGCGCGTTTGATGGATTGTTTGATCCACCAAGCACCGTAGGTGGAGAGTTTGCCGCCTTTCTTGGGATCGAACCGCTCGACGGCTTTCATCAGGCCGATATTGCCTTCACTGATGAGGTCAAGGAGCGGCAGGCCGAGGTTGGAGTAGTCGTGGGCGATCTTGACGACAAGGCGAAGGTTGGCCTTGATCATCTGCGCACGCGCTTCCTTGTCGCCCTTCTTGATGCGGGCGGCCAAGACGATCTCGTCCTTCGGAGTCAGCAGCTTGACTTGGCCGATCTCACGCAGGTAAATCTTGATGCTGTTTTCGCTCTCGCGGTCGTAAACGGTAGCCATGCGCCAACAAATTATTGAGTGTTGCCGTGCCACGCAAGCCAAAAGAAACGGGACGCGGTAAAAACCGCGTCCCGTCCTTGTGATGTAACTGGTTTGAACTAGGCTTTCAACGCTGCTTGGGCCGCCGCTAACCGGGCAATCGGCACCCGGTACGGGCTGCAACTAACCCTTTCAATTCACAGGCAGGCCGTCCATAAAGCACCATTGTTTCCTATCCAAGTGCCGGTGATGCAGCTTGTCGCCTGCGGCGATTTCACTAATGACAAACCAGACCTTTCGCGACTCGCCGCAGACATCGGAGTTGAGGCGCTCCCGTGCTTCTTGTGCTGCTGCTGTCATTGCCGTCTCAAGTCGCTTTTGTTTCTTTCCTTCAGCAGCTCCCTTTGACCGCAACAAGATAATCCAGCACACGACAGCTTGGAATGGTAGCCTCCCATCGAGCATTTTCAGGAAGTCAAAGACTACAGCTTCATGTCGCCATGAATTGCTCAAGCAGAATTCAATTCCAATAGTGGGTTTCTGTCGCTCCCCCACTGCAAAGTCGATGAACCCTGCATTGCCCTTTTCATTGGGGCGATAATGTCCATCGTGTTTTCGGTACTTACGATATTGCGCCCCGCTTTTCTTCCATGTCGGCCACTCTGGATGCAGGAGTACAGTGGAAGTGCTTGTCTTTGTGGGGAAACATGTTCCGCCAAGCTTCTTTTGAACGAGATGCGAAAACCAGTGGTGCAGATATCGCTCATTGAGATCCGTTCCCCAAGTGATCTCATCTGCCATCTTGCGGATAATCTCGAGAACGGGTGTTATATGATCGTTTGTTTTCATACTTTACCACCCCCGCAGTTCCACGAGTTGCCTTTTTAAGGAGTCCTTTTTCATGTCGAAAACCTCTTCAATCTTATTTCGAAGAGCTTCGCCTTGTTGCTCCTTAGGCATGCTCAATATTGCTTCAGCCTCTACAATGTTTACACGCGCTTTGTAAGGTTCGACCATTGTCCATAAAAGCGTCTTCATTTCTTCATCATATTTCGACAACAATTGTCGGTATTCCGCAACGTTTGGTTCGTTCTTGTAGTCGAATTTTTCGAGTGCAGATCGTGATTGTGATCTGATTTCCTCTTTATTCCCTTTGAACTCAATTTGCGTAGGCGTTTCGCCGGGAGCTGTTTCACCCGCTTCGCGGCGTACCCGCTCATCATAAGCTTGATACAGCACCACGAATGTTTTCTTAATCGACTCGTCATCAATCAGCTTTGGGAAATTGTAGAAATACCGAGCCTCACCATCTACGACTATCACCGACACTGTATCCCATGCGTAACAATCAAGATCGTAGTGAAAGTCTCCTTCCCGGTCTTTCTTGATTTTCTCGACAGCGGTGTTGGCGAAAACGGTTCCTGAATGTTTAATCCACTGGTACGGTGTTCCTCCACCTCTGTCATTCCTCTTAATCCGATCCGTATTAAGCACGCCGTTACGGGGCAATAAATCAATTCCCAAGTTTTTGGCGATGATCGCATCGTTGATGAGTTTGATGGCAGTGATTTGGGATGTAGCTCTGAACCTGTCGAAACTCTTCTCTGCTAATTCCAGTGCAACAAATTTCTCCACGAACGGGTATTCGGCTTCGACCCTTGCACACAGAACAGGCGGAAGTGTTGTGCGCAATTTGTCTTGTTTGGCCTTTGATTCCTTCTCACCCGATCTCATCTCCTCAATCCATGTTCGCAAAAACGCCAATCCCTTGTCTTGATCTTTATTCACCAATGCCAGTTGCTCTTGTCGTTTGGCATCCAATCCCTCTAGTTCTGTTGTGATTGAGTTCACCTGTTTCTGAGAGGCACGCATCTTTTTCGTGGCAAGGTTTTGTTCCACGAACTGCATAAATTCCATCGGGTCGGCTGTGCGCCGATTGATGTTCACGGGCTGCAATTGCGCTGTCGCACCGTTGAATTCGAACTCCAACACAAGCGGTTCTTCCAGCTCGGCGTGCAGTTGATAGATGGCACCTTCCTTTTTCCACCCTTTGATTTTAATAGGCGAGCCATCGTTGCACTCCATCTTGGAGACCATGTCCACAAAATTAGTCACAGCCATGAGTGCCCCTCCATTTTGTAGAACAATAATTGCGCCAAGAAAGTTTTGGTCTGGCTGGAATTTGCCAAAGGACAAAACTTTTTGAACAAAACCCGGTTTCGTTTGTTCGGCCTTTTGTGCTGGTTCTGCTGATGAGGCGGCAGAGGGCTTCGATTTTTCGGTGGGAGGTGGCGCGGATTGCCTCGAACAAGCTCCTAGCAAAGTAAACACCCCGGCGAGTAATACACAGGTTAGCTGTCTCACGATATACCACCTTTCTTTTGCTCGCGGTGACAGTCTGGCCAAACAAAAGGGGGCGCACTTACTTGCGCCCCAGATCAGGCACGTGGATGCCTACGCAGGAGCACTTTCAGCACGCCCCTTGCGGGGCGCGCTTCGAATGCTGTCCTGCGTGCGAAATTTCCACGTTTCGATCTGGACAGGCTGAAGCTACGCGAATTGGTTTTGGGTTATGGGTTTTGTTTGTTCGCCCCGTCCTCCGGGGTGAATTTCCTTTTCATCGGCCAGCAGAATACGCCCGTGCGGGATTGGACAGCAAGTGCGAAATGGTAAGCGAAGGGGACGACGAGAACGGCGTGGTCGCGACGGAGCGCGACCATCCGGGAAAACAGAAGGGGCAAGCCTTGCGGCTCGCCCCTTCGAGTTTCTTGGACCTTTGGCTGATCAGCTTTTGAGCGCCGCCTGAGCCGCCGCCAACCGGGCAATCGGCACCCGGTACGGGCTGCAACTGACGTAGTTGAGACCGGCCTTGTTGCAGAACTCGACGCTGGCGGGATCGCCGCCTTGTTCGCCGCAAATACCGATCTTGAGTTTCTCGCGGGTCGAACGGCCTCTCTTGACGGCCATCTCGATCAACTGACCAACTCCATCCTGGTCAATTGTCTGGAATGGATCAGCCTTGAGAAGTTTCTTGCCAAGGTAGTCGCCCATGAAACCGCCGATGTCGTCGCGGCTGAAGCCGAACGTCATCTGCGTGAGATCGTTGGTGCCAAAGCTGAAGAACTCTGCGTCCTCGGCCATTTTGTTGGCCAACAACGCGGCACGCGGAATCTCAATCATCGTGCCGTAGGGGACGTCGAGCGAACGGAGGCCAAACTTCGCGGCCACTTCTTTCTTCACGCGCTCAAAAATCACGCGCTGGTTCTTCAACTCGTTCACGTCGCAGGTGACAGGGACCATGATTTCCGGTTTGGCCTTCTTGCCGGCCTTGATCAACTCGGCCGCCGCCTCGAAGACCGCCCGCAACTGCATCTCGGTGATCTCGGGGTAGGTGATGCCCAAACGGACGCCGCGATGTCCCATCATCGGGTTGGATTCGTGCAACGCGTCGCCGCGCTTCTGGATGTCCTCGACGGAAATGCCCAGCGCCGCGGCCAACTCAGCCTGCTTCGCTTCGCTCTTCGGCACGAACTCGTGCAAGGGCGGGTCGAGCAGGCGGATGGTGACCGGGAGGCCTTCCATCGCTTCCAGCGTGCCCTTGATGGAACCCTTCACGAACGGGAACAGCTCGTTCACCGCCGCTTTGCGTTCCGCATCGGTCTTACTGAGGATCATCTTGCGGAGCACAAACAACGGCTGGTCGCTGCCTTCGCCGTAGAACATGTGCTCGGTGCGGAACAAGCCGATGCCTTCCGCGCCAAACGACCGCGCGATCTTCGCGTCTTCCGGCGTGTCCGCGTTGGTGCGGACGCCGAGCGTGCGGAACTTGTCCACCATCTTCATGAACCGCTGGAACCGGGGGTTCTCGGTGGCGTCGATCATCTTTAGGCTGTGCTCGTACACGACGCCCTTGGTGCCGTTGAGCGTCACCCAGTCGCCTTCGTTATACGTCACACCGTGCGCGGTCATCGTCTTCGCGTGGACATCCACGTGGAGGTCACCGGCGCCGACGATACAGCACTTGCCCCAACCGCGGGCCACGAGCGCCGCGTGACTGGTCATGCCGCCGCGGGCGGTCAAAATGCCCTGCGCCGCGCGCATGCCTTCGATGTCTTCTGGGTTGGTCTCTTCACGGACGAGGATGACGTGCTTCTTCTCCGCGTCCCACTTCACGGCTTCTTCCGCCGTGAACACAATCATACCAGCCGCGCCGCCGGGACCGGCGGGCAAGCCCTTGGCGATGACCTTTGCGGTCTTCTCGGCCGCGGGATCCACGAATGGGTGGAGCATCTGGTCGAGGTGGCCGGGTTCGACGCGCATGACAACGGTCTTCGCGTCAATCAACCGCTCGTCGAGCATGTCCATCGCCATGTTCAACGCCGCCGTGCCGGTACGTTTACCGTTGCGGCACTGGAGCATGAACAGTTTGCCTTCCTGGATCGTGAACTCGATGTCCTGCATATCCCGGTAATGCTTCTCCAACCGGGTGCGGATATCGAACAACTCTTTGTAGAGTTTCGGCATCGCGTCTTCGAGCGAATGCAGGTGCTTGTTCTGGTCGTTCTTGGTGCTGTTGTTGATCGGGCTGGGCGTGCGGATACCAGCGACGACGTCTTCGCCTTGGGCGTTGACGAGCCATTCGCCGTAGAACTTGTTCTCGCCCGTGGCCGGGTTGCGGCTGAACGCCACACCGGTCGCGGAGGAATCGCCCATGTTGCCGAACACCATCGTCTGCACGGTGACGGCTGTGCCCCATTCATCGGGAATGCCTTCGATGCGGCGGTAGGAAATGGCGCGCTTGCCGTTCCAGCTCTTGAACACTGCGCCGATGCCGCCCCACACCTGCTGCATCGGATCATCCGGGAACTCGGCGCCGAGAACCTGTTTGATGCGCTTCTTGAAATCGCTCGCGAGCTGCTGCAACTCCTCGGCGGTGAGATCGGTGTCGGACTTGTAGCCGCGCCGCTTCTTCAGGTCGCCGAGCATCCCGTCGAGTTGCTTGCGGATGCCTTTGCCTTCTTCCGGCTCGATGCCTTCGGCCTTCTCCATCACGACATCCGAATACATCATGATGAGACGGCGATAAGCGTCCCACACGAAACGGGGATTGCCGGTCTTCTTGATCAGGCCGGGGATCGTCGCGCTGCACAGGCCGACGTTGAGAACGGTTTCCATCATGCCCGGCATGGATTTGCGGGCGCCGGAACGGCAGGAAACGAGCAACGGATTCTCGGGGCAACCAAAGCCCGTGCCCATCACCGCCTCAACCTTCTTTAATGCGTCCTCGACCTGCTTCTTCAGTGCGGCCGGATACTTCATGCCTTTGTCGAAAAACTCGACACAACACTCGGTCGTGACCGTGAACCCCGGGGGGACCGGTAGCCCGATCTTGCACATCTCGGCGAGGTTCGCGCCCTTGCCGCCGAGCAGGTTCTTCATCTTCTCATTGCCATCGGCCTTGCCGGGGCCGAAGAAATAAACGTATTTCGGTGCCTTCTTCGCAGAAGCTTTAACTTTCTTTGCCATAACTGTTCTGTGTCCTTGTTTGAGGTTGGAGATTCTTCGTTACCGCTGAGGAAACGACGCGCGGAGATTACCAAAACCGCCCCCGCTGTCAATGCCACAAAAACAATATTGCTGTACCCCGCATTTTGCTATAGTTCACACATGAAACGCCTCTTCGCCTACATCCTCATCGGCCTGTTTGCCGTCGCCGCCCGCGCCGCCGAAAAGCAGAACTTCGCCAAGTGGGAAAAGGATATCGCTACCTTCGAAGCATTCGACCGCACCAACCCGCCCCCGCAAAACGCCATCATCTTCATCGGCTCCTCCGTCATCCGCATGTGGAAGACCCTGGCCAAGGATTTTCCCGACCACCGCGTCATCAACCGCAGCTTCGGCGGTTCCCAGATTGCCGACTCTACCCATTTCGCCGACCGGATCGTCTTCCCCTACAAACCGAAGATGATTGTCATGCGCGCCGGCAGCAACGACCTCAAAGCCGGTAAATCCCCCGGACAAGTCGCCGCCGACTTCAAAGCGTTTGTCATCATGGTGCGCGAGAAACTTCCCGACACGGATATTGTCTATGTCGGCATGAACCCCACCCCTGCCCGCTGGAGCCAGCACGACCGCGAAGTCGCCGCCAACAAGATGATTATCGCCTTCGCCAAGGAAACGCCGCACGTGAAGTACATTGACACCAACGACCATTTCCTCAGCCCTGACGGCCGGCCCCGACCTGATCTGATGATCGCCGACAAACTCCACTTCAACGCCGAAGGCTACAAAATCCTCACCAAACTCATCCGCCCGTACCTACCCAAGGAGTAGACGCCGCAACTCGTAGTTAGTCAAAGGTGGGGGGCAATTTGCCGCCCCCCTTGTTCGGCGAAGGTCTTCGACCTCGCCGCAACTCATTGTAGCTGCCCCGCTCCGCCGGGGCGTTTCTCCACACGGCGGCGGAGCGCCGTGGCCACAACCATCGTCTTGACCTCCTACCATCGGCTTCTTATCCTGCCGGCATGTCGATGATCGTCGTTAAGACAAAAAGCTGGGAGCAGGCACGGACATTGGGAGCTTCATTGAGCGCGAAGTGGGTGTTCCGCGGCCAATCAGATGCTTCTTGGTGGCTTACAACGAGGTTCGAGCGTGAGTGTGAGTTGAGAGTCTGCCGTTGGGCTTGCTGCGTCGCCACTGTGCCGTTAGGCACTGTTTGACTGTGTAAACCGAGGCCAAATCAGAAAACTCACCAGTCCGAGGGTGGATCGAAAGCCTTTTTCACACAGTCTCCGGCGGCTCGCCCCTACCTCACGGAGCCAGCAAATAGTTTGAGTTTGTTCTTGGCGGCTTTGGCTTCCTTCGAGGCGGGCCAATGTTTGACGGTGTGTTCGAGCAGGGCGCGGCTGAAGTCGGCGTTGTCGGCACCGGGCAACTCGGCGAAGTGAAAACCGACGTAGCAGAGGTCGGCGGCGTCGAGCGTGGCGTCCTTCTTCAGGCGGTCGAGGATGTTGAAGACTTTGTTGGGCAGCAGGCCTTGGATGCCGCGCAAGGCGTGGTCTTCGATGCGCAGGTGCGGCGAGAGGTCCTTCGGGGATTGTTTCAGGTTGCAGACGCTGAGTTCGTAGCGGGTCTCGTTGTCGAAGCTCTCGGTGTTGATGAGTTGGCGCAGGCATTCCACGGCTTTGCCCCATCTCTTTACCTTCTTGAACTTCAGCCCGGTCTCGCGCAGGACGGTGTCGGTAAGTTTCGAGTCCACGTTGCGCAGGAAATAAAACAGCGCCTCGTACCGGGCGTGACCCTCGGCGATGTCGCGCACGGCGAGCGCAGAGAACTTCTTGATGGTCTTCTTGTCAATGGATTCGCTGTGCGGCTTGAGGATTTTGGCGAGACGCCATGCGGCTTCGGCGTGGTGTTCGCGGGTGAGCGCGTCGAGCAACAGTTTCGTCGCGCCCTTGTGCCGGGCGAGCGTGCTGGCGGCAACTTCGCTGACATGCGGGTCCTCGTGCCCGAGCAGGGTGAGCATGAGCTTGTTGTTGGCGGCGTTGTCGGTCGCGGCGAGCTTGCGCGCGGCAAAGGCGCGGATGGGGGCGTGTTTGCCTTTGAGCAGCTTGCGCCATTGAGCATCGTAGGATTTCAGCAACGGCAGTTTCTCGACGATGTCGAGCGCGTGCTGCGCGATGACCGGGTCAGTCTCGTCGAGGTATTTCACGAGTTGGCGCGCGACAGGATTGATGGCGGCACCGGTAATCTCAACGCCTTTCAGACCGATGAGGGCGTTACGGCGAATGTAGCCGAGCACGCGCGGCGCGGCGTACTTCAGTAGCAGGTTGCGCGCGTCGGGCGCGCCGATGTAACCAACCAGCAACAGACATGAGGTCAAGACCCGGTCGTTCTTCTTTGCGCGTACGCTGGTCATGAACTTGACGACCTGCTTGTGAAGCGCCACGCGCTCCTTCGGACCGGCGTCGGCAATGTGGCGGCGAACGGCCTGGCAGGTTTCTTTGACCAACTCGAAGTCGGTGTCGAACAGCAGTTCGAGGATGATCTGGAAGGCGGCCCGGTCGTGGATGCGGGCGAGGATGTCCACAAGCACCAGCTTCTGTTGCGGCGTAGCACTACCCATCTGCTTCTTGATTTCCGGCAGCATGTCGCCGCCCGCGCGAGCAACGATGCCAACGGCACGGAGCTTGATTTCGAGATCCTCGGCGTTGAGCAATGGCAATACGTAAGGCACGACGGCTCGTGTGCTGATGGCGTCGAACGCCTCAAGCACATACCGGGTCAGCAACTGGCTCGCGCCGTTCTGGAGCGCTTCGCCGAGCGCCTTGACGACGGCCGGCTCCTTCGAGGCCAGCTCGGTGAGGACCATGGCGGCGGCACAACGCCGCATGCCGTCCGGACTCTGTAGCATCGCGCAGACTTTTTGCAGATTCTTGTCCATGTCGTTGCCCTTTCTGGCGGGGACTTATAACAGAAGCACCCAGCGCTTGCAATGGCGTAAACCGTCCAGTAGCATCCGCCACCATGTCCAAGCCACTTCGCGAAATCTACAACCAGTCATTTTTTGACCTGCTTCAACAGGCCCGCACCGTTCATCTCCAGCACTGGAACGGCAAATACATCCAACTTTGTTCCCTCCTCAGCATCAAGACCGGCGGCTGCAGCGAGGACTGTTTCTACTGCGCCCAAAGCGCCCGCTACCAAACCGTCGTCAAGTCCAAGGAACTCCTCGACGACGACGAGGTCGTCGCTGCCGCCCGCGCCGCCAAGGAACTTGGCGCGTCACGTTTCTGTATGGGCGCCGCATGGAGCGGCGTGCGCGAACAGACGCAGCAATTCGAGCAGGTTCTCAACATTGTCCGTGCCGTCGCAGCATTGGGCATCGAAGTGTGCGTGACGCTCGGCTACATCAGCGAGTCGGCGGCGCGCACATTGAAAGCGGCAGGGCTGCACACCTACAACCACAACCTCGACACCAGCCCGGAGTTCTATCCCAACATAGTCACCACCCACGCCTTCGACGACCGGCTCAAGACCATCCGCGCCGTCCAGCAAGCCGGCCTGTCGCTCTGCTGCGGCGGCATCATCGGCATGGGCGAAACTGTGGACGACCGCCTGCGGATGTTGGAAATTCTCACCAGTTTTGATCCGCCACCCGACAGCGTTCCGATCAACACCTTGATACCGATGCCTGGCACACCGCTGGAGAACGAGAAACCGATTGATGTGTTCGATCTGGTGCGCCTGGTCGCCACGACCCGCATTGCACTGCCGCGCTCAAAAGTGCGTCTCTCAGCGGGGCGGACGTTGTTGTCACGCGAGGCGCAAGCGTGGTGTTTCTTCGCAGGCGCCAACTCGATCTTTTTCGGCGGGAAACTGCTGACAGCCGACAACCCGTCAGCAGATGAAGATCTTCAGTTGCTGGCCGTGCTTGGCTTGGCGCCGAACCGCGCCGGCTCAAACTGCGACAACGGCAAACGAGCGTCGTAATTGCCTTCGTAGATCTCCAAACGCGACCGTTCCGTCGAGGGTAACACCTGTCCTGCGGGCACGAATGCGAAATCGATCCCTCGGGGCACCCACACATCACCGATGCGCTTGAAACTGCTGATGGAAATGCGTTTAACCGAGTTCTCGTCCACATCGAACGCCTCAGCCCGCAACAGTGCGAAGTACTCCTGTTGGATCCAGAGTTTCACCCGACGGTACGGCTCAGTGTCGGACTTCACTTCCACCAGATAGCAATCCTGTCCGCGCGTCCGGTCCTCGCCGATGTACTTCGGATCCGGCCAATACAGGAACGACATTCCAAGGTCGTAGTAACTGACCCACGAACCAAGCAGCCTCTCCATCCGCTGCTTGGTACTGGTCAGTTCGCCCGCACCCGCCAAGTAGTAGTGCGGCAGGTTTTGTTGTGACTGCACCACAAGCAGTTCCATCTTCTCGCCCCGGTAAATGGTGCGCACCTCGTCCGTCAGGTTTTTGATCAAGACGTCCACCGGCACAAACTTCTCCCGATCCACGAACAGCCGCGCCTTCAAGGAGAAATCCTTCCGCGCTCGGTTCGCCCAGACGCGCTGGAGAATGACCTCTACCTTCGGTGGTGACGCCTTCGGTTCGGCCGCGTCCTCCGCCGACACGGTCGCCGCCAACAACAACAAGAGAAACGTGAGACGCATCGAGACTCAGCCCGCCACTCGTTCTGTACGGCAGGATACTATTTTGTTGTTCTTGTCCAGAATGACGATCTGCGCCTTGTGCGAATGGAGTTCCTTCTGCGTCAACTCCGCGTACGCAAGAATAATGACCTTGTCACCCTTCGCCGCATGGCGGGCTGCGGCGCCGTTCAGCGACAACTCGCCGTTTTTTTTACCGCGGATGACGTAGGTTTCGAGCCGGCTACCCGTGGAGACATTGAGGACGGAGATCTTTTCCAGCGACAACATACCCGAGGCCTTAAGCAGGTCCGGACCAATGCCACAACTTCCCTCATAATGCAGATCGCACTCCGTCAGGCAACCACCGTGTAATTTGGCCGAGAGAAATGTTCTCATGAGATATTGCATATCAATTTACCAATCCATTCCCTCCCCTGCAACCGAAATGATTAGCGCTGGAGGCGGGAGCTCAAAAGGAGACTTGCTGGGAGAACAAAATGAGACTGGGTTAGAACTTTCCCAGGATGTCAGCCCAACGGTTTTAGGGCTGTTTGGGAGCTGGAGCACAACCCAGAACTGACTGTGGGATTGTTACGGTCTTGGGGGCGGTGGCACTGATGGTGCGACAGAGAAAGTCGATCTACTGATCGGTGGTGACGCGGCGGGCGTAGGCGGCCACCGATTTAGGGTCGCGCTGGAAAGCGAAGCAGGTGGTCAGCTCGTCGACCACGAGTTATCAATTAGGCGGTCGTTGTAGCGGAAGGAAGGCTTGCAGGAACTACTGCACCGCAAGAGAGGGCAATAATGAAGATTTCGATTCTGTGCCTTTCTGAGCCGGAACTATGCAATAGGAGTTCATTTCAGCTGTTTAAGGTGGGGCGATTTTCTAGTGCATGGCAGTTGGGAATTGGGCTCAGAATCTTCTCCCATAGCCGCTGCCACCACGCCCGTTCTCGCGGGGGCACCGCT
>CAIKAP010000196.1 GCA_903825435.1 uncultured Verrucomicrobiota bacterium | reverse complement strand
GCAGGGGACGGAAACTCTCCCAGTCGATGACGGTATCGAGACGATTCAACGGGTTGCCCTTGGCCAAAAGGAATTGCACGCGCAGTTCCACATCAAAAAACCGGGAGCTTGAGAGGGCTTGTAGATCTTCATGATGCGAATATATATCTGTTCGGTTATTGACGTTGGCGAGTATTCGGCTTTTCGGCGGCGTGGTCAAGAACGATTTTCCGTGACGACCTACCGGCGAAGCGGTGCGGACGATCCGTCGGGTCGTTCCCTGCCATTGGCCGGTAAAATGGCGGGCAGGCGCTAACCCCTTCCGCCCCGGTAGCCTGTTTTCCGGTCAAGGCGGCGCAAGTGGCTGGAAATTCGACTGTTCCAGCCTTGTGGAACGTGGAGAAGTGGCTGTGGGATGCCCTTTTCTTCGCGTCGGATATCGTGTCCTCGATGTTGGGCGCGGCGTTCTCGATGTCGGCAATGGTTGCCGCACCGCCGCCAGTAACGCTGCGCCCCGGTAGAGCGGGGCGACTACAACGAATCCTCGATGAAGTAGCGAAACTCACAGACACAAAAATCACGTGTTGGCTACCCACAAATCAAATACAGCAAACCCTATGTCCGTATTTGGGCGATGAAGAGCCTTATGATTTTTAGGTGTTCCAAGTCAAGCCGGTTTTAGCGTGTTGGCGAGGATGATCCACTGCTCAATGTTCAGTTCCTCGGCGCGCGCGGTGGGGGCGATTGCAGCGGCTTGAAAGCCTTTCGCCACGCCTTTGTACTCGGCGATGAGTTTGCGGAGCATCTTGCGGCGTTGGTTGAACCCGAGACGGACGATCTGGTGAAACGGCGCGCCGTCTTCGAGTTTCGTCCGTGTGTCGCGTCTCTCGAGCACGACAATGGTGCTGTCCACGCGCGGCTCCGGGTAGAAGCAGTGGGGGGAGACGACGTGGACGATGGTGACATGGTAGTAGAGCTGGGTGAAAACGGTAAGTGCGCCGTAGTCTTTGTGCCGGGGCGCGGCGGCGAGGCGAAGGGAGACTTCGCGCTGGATGGTGAGGACCATGGAGCGGGGTTTGTTTTTGCTTTCGACGAAACATTCCAGCAGCGGCGTTGAGATGGAGTAGGGGAGATTGGAGACGACCTTGAAGGAGGAAGGAAGTGGGAACAAGGAAGAAGCAACGGCAGAGGGGCTGAGGATTTCGACGGCGTCGCCCTGGATCAATTCGATGCCGAGAAACCGGTGGCGGAGGTATTCGGCGAGGCGGGCGTCTTTCTCGATGGCGATGAGGCGGCGGGCCTGTTTGAAGAGGTCTTCAGTCAATGCACCGAGACCGGGGCCGATTTCGATGACGGTCTCGTCGGGGCGGACGTCGGCATTGCGGATGATGATGTCCCGGATGTTCTGATCGATGAGAAAATTCTGGCCGAGCGCCTTGCTGGGGCGGATGTCGAGTTCGGAGATGAGTTGGCGGACTTCGGTGAGTGTCATGGCTTCAGCGCGCCGTGGACAGCCTTGGCATTCTTGTTGTCGGGGTCAAGCTTGAAGGCCTGTTTGAGGTAAAGCTCCGCAGTGTCGTGGTCGTGGGCGAGCAGCGCGCGGATAGCGAACAGCGAGTAGAGATCGGCGCGTTGCTCGGCGGGTATGTCGTTGGTGGCGAGTATCTCGGCGCGATGAAGGAACTCATCCGCCGTGGCGCTGTCGTCGCGACGCAACATCACGGCGGCCATTCCAGCAGACGCAAGGAAGTTTTTGGGGTCACGTTTCAGGATAAGGCGGAGTTGTTCATCGGCCTTGTCCAAATGGTCAAGTCGCCAGTGCGCCTTGGCGAGGAGATAACGGTTGCGAACAGTGTCGGTGGCTTTGACCCGCTCGGCGCAGACGGCGAGGATGTCGTCGTTGCGTTTCATGTCGAGGCACATGCCAACGAGCCAGTCCCATGCGAGGTCACTGGTCGGGTCGAGACGGACGGCGTGACGGAAGTGTTTCTCTGCATCGCTACTTGCGCCGTCGAGTATAAAGTCGATGATGCCGAGGCCTTCGTAAGCGGCAGCGGCGCTCTTGGCACTTGCGAGTTTGGTGAGCGATTCGAGACATGAATGGCTTTCTCGGATGGCAGCGCGTGATGTTTCGGAGACAGCTGTCCCCAAGCCAGTGGTAGGGTCGCCGTTGGCGTTCTTGGCCCTGGCGTCCGACATCATCAGATAGACGGCGAACGTTGTCTGGAGTCCGACGTTGGAGGGGCAGAGGCGGCAAGCTTGTTGGAGGTCAGCGAGGTTTTCGGGAGCCAACACCAGTGAGAGAGCGTTACTTGGCTTTTTGTCGAGCGTGTTGAGAAGAACTTGGACGCAGGTTTGGTCTGCCATCCGGTGGCTCGCCCGCTGGATGTAGGCGTAACTGTATTGTGGATTGAGTTGAATGGATTTGTTGTAGCAGTCGAGCGATTCATTTATCAGACGTGTGGCTTTGCGGACGCCATCGGCGGTGATGCGGCCTTCACAGAGTGCTTGGAGGAGTTTGGGAAGTTCTTCTTCGAGGCTGATGGATTCGATGTGGAGACAATCGCGCAGGGCGCGGGCCGAAAGTGTGCCACCGAGATCGCACCACGCGACGGCATTCGTCGGTTCGGCCTTCACGAGGTCGCGGAGTTCGACTTCCGTGCGTTTGGAGGTGTTGGTCGGGGTGAAAGCTTGGAAATCGGAGCTGTGGAATTCAAATCGGTTTTCCAAGTTGACCGTCGGCAGGGCAGCCAGCGCGCGGATTTGTTCCGGTTTTGTTCCGGCTGCCGAAGCAGCCGCCAATAACAACGAGGCGAGGAGTGCGTTCATGAGAGTTGAGCGGCGAGGTTGATGGCAGCGATGAGGCTGTCGGGTTTGGCAATGCCTTTGCCGGCGATGTCGGGGGCGGTGCCGTGGTCGGACGAGGTTCGCACGAACGGTAATCCGAGCGTTAGGTTCACGCCGGTGTCGAAGGCGATCATTTTGAGAGGGGCGAGCCCTTGGTCGTGGTACATCGCGACGACGGCGTCGAATTCGCCGTTGTAATGACGGTGAAACAACGTGTCGGCGGGCCACGGCCCGGTGGCGCGAGTGCGACGGATGGCGGGTGCGATGATGCGGCGCTCTTCGTCGCCGAGCAGTCCTCCCTCGCCGGCGTGCGGGTTGAGTCCGCAGACGCCGACTCGCGGACGGCGGATGCCGAGCCGCCGGCAGAAATCTTCGGTGAGTTCGATGACGTCGCGGACACGGCGGGCGGTGATGAGGGTTGGCACGCGACGGAGCGGTTCGTGAATGGTGACAAGCGCGACGCGGAGCGGTCCGCCGACGAGCATCATGGCGAACTTTTTTGTCCCGGCGATGTGGGCGAGTAGTTCGGTCTGGCCGGGGAACGGTGCGACGAGTTTCTTGGTGACGGGCGCGGTGACGAGCGCGGCGAGTTCGCCGCGGAGACAACACCGCGCGCCTTCCTCGACCCACGTCTTGGCGTCGGCGCGTCTGCGGGTATGCGGATTGCCAATGACTTCGTAGTCGAACCGGTGGTCGAGGTGGCGGGAAGCGAGCGCTTTGGCGACGATTTCCGGACCGATCCCGGCCACGTCGCCCAGCGTGATGCCGATGCGTGGGCGGGTTGGCATGGCGTCAGAAGAGTCGGATGAAGGCCTTGGCGCGGAGTTCGCGGACCCAGTTTTCCTGCATCTTGGTGCGTTGTTCCTGAATGAGGAGTTTCTCGATGATATCGCGGACTTCGGCAA
This sequence comes from uncultured Verrucomicrobiota bacterium, assembly GCA_903825435.1. Classification (GTDB taxonomy): domain Bacteria; phylum Verrucomicrobiota; class Verrucomicrobiia; order Palsa-1439; family Palsa-1439; genus CAIKAP01. The sequence continues at coordinate 21,305 of CAIKAP010000196.1, read as the reverse complement.
GTGTCTTGGTGTAGGCAGGGCGGACGGCGTCCACTTGGAGAATGTAATAGCCATCCTTGGTCTCAACGAGTTTGCTGTGCTGGCCGAGTTTGAGACTGAAGGCGGCGTCGTTGAGTTCCTTGAGGATGGTGTCCTTGGCGATCCAGTCGCGGTCGCCGCCTTTTTTGGCGTCGGCGTCCTCGGAGTGCTGCTTGGCGATCTCTTCGAATTTGGCGCCGGTGTCGAGTTTGGCAACAAGGCCTTCGGCGAAGGCGCGCCGTGCGGTGTCGTCAGTGGATGTCTTTTTGATGAAGATCATGCGGAGTTTGACCTGATCGTTTACTTTGTAGTCGGTGAGGTGCTGTTTATAGTATTCCTCGATGCGGTGGGGGGAGGCGACAATTTCCTGCTGGGTCTTGCGGTTGCGCATGGCTTGGACAATGGTGCGATCGCGAATCTTCTCGCGGTACTGGGCGAAGGTGAGCTTCTGGGCTAGGAGTGTTTTGGTGAAGGCAGTGCGGTCGCCGCCGTATTCGCTTGCGATAATGTCATTGATCTGTTGTTCGATGACGGTATCGGGGATGCTGTAGCCCTTGGTGTTGAATTCGTTGAGGATCAAAGTGCGGTCAATGAGGTTGTTAAGGGCGTCCATCTGGGTGGCGCGGATTTTGTCGCGCAGTTCGGTGCCGCTGTATTCGTGCTGGAGTTGCTGGATGGCGGGCTGGACGTACTCGCGGACTTCGCTGTAGGTGATGACGTTGCTGTTGACGATGGCGGCGACGCCGTCGAGGATTTCTTCGGCGGCGAATGCCGTCGAAGCGGCGAATATGGTTATCAGTAAGAGGGTGGAGGTTTTCATAGGGACGTTTCCTTAGACGCGCGGGCCGGCTTCTAGGATTTCGCGTGGCGCTGTTTTGAACATCTCGAAGTTTTTGACGAATTTGGCGGCGAGGTCTTTTGCACGGCGCTCATAATCGGCGCCGTCTTTCGCAGTGTGGCGCGGATCGAGCAATTCGGACGGTACTTCAGGTAAGGCTTTCGGAATCTCGAAGCCGAAGATTGGGTCTACGCGGTATTCAGCCTGATCGAGTGTGCCGTCAATCGCATGGGTAACGTTGTGGCGGTTGATCCAAAGCGGAATGCGCGGGCCTTGACCGTAGGCGTTGCCGACCCAGCCGGTGTTGAGGAGGTAGCAATGAACTTTGTGCTGTTTCATTTTTTCCGCGAGCATCTTCGCGTAAGTCTCGGGTGGCAATGGCAGGAACGGTGCGCCAAAACAGGTCGAGAAGGTCGGCACCGGGTCTTTGCCGAGGTTGGTTTCGGTGCCGCCGAGCGCGGCGGTGTAGCCGCTCATGAAATGGTACATGGCTTGGGCCGGGTTGAGGCGCGCGACAGGCGGTAACACGCCAAACGCATCCGCAGCGAGGAAGATGACTGCCTTTGGATGGCCGCCCATGCCGGTAGGAACGGCATTGGCGATGTAGTCGAGCGGGTAGGCGCAACGCGTGTTTTCCGTGATGGAGTCGCTGAAGTAATCGGGTTGACGCGTGATGGGGTCGATGACGACATTCTCGATGACGGAGCCAAACCTGATAGCATCCCAAATGAGCGGTTCGCGTTCCTTGGTGAGTTTAATGCATTTCGCGTAGCAGCCGCCTTCGAAGTTGAATACGCCCTGATCGCTCCAGCCGTGTTCGTCATCGCCGATGAGGCCGCGGCTCGGGTCGGCAGAGAGCGTTGTCTTGCCGGTACCGCTGAGGCCGAAGTAAATGGCGGTGTCGCCTTCCTTGCCGATGTTGGCGGAACAATGCATCGAAAGCACGCCCTTCTTTGGGAGTGTATAGTTCAGGACGGTGAAAATACCCTTTTTCATTTCGCCGGCGTATTGGGTGCCGGTGACGAGGATGGTTTTGCGCGGGATGTCGAGAATGACGGCGGCGTTGCTGTTGAGGTTGTACTTCTTGGCGTCAGGCTGGAACTTGCCGGCGTTGATGACGATCCATTCGGGGACTTGTTTGGCGAGTTCAGCGAGGGCTGGGCGGCGAAAAAGTTGTTTCACAAACAGCGCGTGCCAGGCCTGCTCAGTGATGATGCGAACCGGTATCTGGTAACGCGGGTCAGCGCCGACGGAGGCGTCCACGACGAAGAGGTCGCGGCCGTTGAGATAGTTCAACGCCTCCCCGCGGAGTTGGAGATAGGTTTCCTCGGGCATCGGAGTGTTGACCTTGCTCCACCAGATTTCGTTGTGGATGGAGGGCGCATCCACGACCCACTTGTCGCGTGGCGAACGACCTGTACGCGGCGTAGTCACGGCGTTGAGTGCGCCGCTGTCAGTGAGGATGCCTTCGCTTCGTCGGACGGCCTCCTCGACTAGTTGGGCCACCGAAAGATTCCAATGCACCTTGCCCGGTTGCAGGATGCCATGATGTTCTAATCCGTAATGATTCATGCTGTGATACTCGCCTCCGTTGGCCGCCGCATTTAGCGTGTTTCGGGAGTGCAACGCAATACAAAACTGATGTGGTCGCCGGTTTTGTTTGGCTGTTTCCGCGGCGGCGCTATTTGGTGACAATTTCGTATCGGATGGCTGGTAGCGTGCCCAGACGCGTGCGCGGTTTGATTTCGGATGGCCTTGTGTTTGTCTTCTCGGAGAAAACGTTGACGATCAGTTCGCCTTTCTGGCCTGTTTTAACTTTACTGGCGACGCTTTGCAGGACGATCTCCACGCTGTTACGCGTGGTAGAGAAACTCTTGATGGCGATTCCGTCGGGCGGTTCTTCCAATTCAAGTTGAAGCTTGCCAGTGTAGTCGGTGGTGGGGAGTTTGACTTGGTAGCTGACCGTGCCGCCGCTGGGAATCTTGACGGACGGACCGGTGGAAGACCCGGTCGTGGTGGCGGTGGCCACTTTCGGCTCCGGGGGACGCGGCGGTGCCGGTGATGCCACCAAGACTTTCAGTTCGTTGGCGGGAACAAGATGGCGGTAGGCAAACGCCTGCATCATGTCGTCGGCGGGCACAGCGCGGTGGACAAGCTCGCGGCCAATAACCGTGGCGCGGCCCTCCAAGGTCAGATTGGTGGCCGTCTTGGGAGCTTTTGACGGGATTGTGAGCGTGAGTTTGACCTGTTCCTGCGTTCCCACCAGCGAACCGCTGCTTAACTTGAATCCTTCCGGCGCGCCTTTCAGTACGACGTTGATGGCGTTGGTGAATCCGTCGCGGCGGAGCGCAAACACGCTGATGGGAACTGTCCCGCCGGGGCGCGCGCTGATGCTGGAGGGAACGGCGCGCAACTCGAAATCGGGGCGGGGTGCGCTGAGGCGGAGGCGGTAGCTGTAGGCCCAGCCACCTTTTTGCTGCGCGTCCCACAAATACAGGTAATAGGCGCCGCTGTAGGGCAGCATGGCGGTGAGGTAGGAGTCGGCGTGGTGCGTGTTCAGGCCCGTTCCTTTGTCTTCGAAGTCATCGTTGAACGCAAGTTGCTTGCCGTCGGCGTCGGTCAGTTTCAGGACCGAGTCGAGTGGTGAATCGAGACGCCGTGCGTAGATTTCGGCGACAATCTTGTCGCCGGCGCGGCCATTGAATCGAAAGACGTCCACATCGCCGGGCTGGTCAATGTGCCCGTTGACGATGATGGGCAGTGTGAGGTGCTGGGCGTTGGTCGGCGAGTTGCTTGGTGATTTCTTGAAACATTCCGGCAGAGTGTCCACCATGAAGGCGACGTGGTTGGAAAGTAGTCCCTTGTTTGGAAATGCAAATGGATAGAGGCCGGGATCGATGCCGGTGAGGAAGAACGTGTATTTGTCGGTGGGTAGATTCCAGCCCCAGATGGCGACGGTGGCTTGTGTGCCGGCTCTGCCGCCGAGCGGGAAGACGTTGGCGATGAAGGGTAGCTCGCCGACGGCGATGCGATAGACGAAATCCTCGCGGCCGCGGTAGAGGGAGTCTTTGATTTCGAGTATGTACTCGCCGTCCTTGGGGATCGTGTAGAACAACACGGGGTCGGGATGGAACCGGTAATGGTCGTCGTAGGCGAGTTCCTTGCCTTGCGCATCGTAGAGCACCGCCTTGGCTTGGAACCAGCCGGGCACCGCGTCGGCTAAATAAGGAATCAGTTCGCGGGCGCTGACAGCGACGACGAGTTGTTGTCCTTGGTGCGCCTTAAAACGGTAGCGGTCCACTTCGCCCGGCAGGATCTGGCCGTTGATGGTGCCCGGTAGGGTGATTTCCGTGGTGGGGGCATTGGTATTGGTGGAGCGTCCGTCCCCTGACCTCCTCACGATTGGCATATCGTCGGCTTTGAATTCCGGTTTGCGGAATTCGGGCAGTTGGCCGACTTGGAATACGAGCGGGTTGGACAATCCGCCGTAGGAGGCGAGCCGTAGTTCGCGGTTTCCCGGAGCCGCATTTGGTGCGATGCTGATTTGCACGGGAATGGAGTCGGCCAGCGCCGGCGTGAGTCGTCGTCTTTCGAACGCGACGAGTTTTCTGCGGATCTCCATGATCTCCTTCGAGACCAATGGGTCTTTCTCCTTCTTACGCAGTTCTTGCACGCGCTCGCGCAGGCTGTCGACCTGCTTGGGGGTAAGCGGTGGTTCGTACAAGGGTACGACGGCCTGAACGCCGATGCCGGAGACGTAGGCGTTGGTGATGTAGTTCAGGTTCTGTCCGGCAACGATGATCTCAAAAGTGGTGCCCTGCTGGCCGCCGGCGGGATAAATGTAACCGATGTGCGGGTCGCGTTGTGCCAGCGACCACGGTGCCAAAGCCAACCACAGTGCGATCCACCAGAAACGTTTCACGATAACATGATTTCTTTGAGCAGTCCGGCCGTGCCGATGGCGTCGGAGGCACCGGGTAGAACGCGGGCTTCCACACCGAGTGGATGTGGTAGTGACGCATTCGTGTCAATGCCGAGAAGTGTGTACATGCTGCCAATGAGATCTTGCGGATATACCGGGCGGTCCTTGACGTTCTCACCTTTCGCGTCGGAGGAGCCGACGATCTGGCCGCCCTTGAATCCGCCGCCGGCGAGGAAGACGGAAAAGACTTTGCCGTAATGACCGCGGCCGCCATTCCACGGCGAACCCCAGTCAATCTTCGGCGTGCGCCCAAATTCACCGTAGCAGCAAATGAGCGTGCTGTCGAGCAGGCCGCGTTGAGAGAGATCATCAATCAATGTCGCCAAGCCCTTGTCAAGTTCGGGCAGTTTGCGGCGCATGGCGGGGAAGTTGTCCTTGTGCGTGTCCCAGCCGCCGTTGTTGATAGTGATGTACGGGACGCCTTTCTCGACGAGCCGTCGCGCCATGAGGCAGGACTGGCCGAACTTGGTGCGGCCGTAGTTGTCGCGCAACGCGGTCTTCTCGGTGGAGAGATCGAAGATTTTGGCGCCGTCACCGAGGATCATGTCGTAGGCGTCGTCCTGTGACTTGGCGAGCACTTTCATGGCAGCGTTATCGGGGATGGTATGCTGCATAGTGTCGAGCTTCTGGAGTAAATCGCGACGGTCTTTCTGTTGCTGTTCGGTGATGCCCTGCGCGACGATGCCCTCGACGAGGAAACGTTGCGCAGACGGATCGCCGCCAGTGGCAAAGGGTTTGTAGCGAGCGGCGAGGAATCCTTGTTCGGGGAAGCGGCCTTGCGGCTCAGTCAACACGATGTATGGAGGAATGAGTTCCTTGTAGCCGGCGTCGTACCCCTTGAACAGCGAGACGACAGCGCCGGTGCAGGGATAGATGTCCCGCTCGCCGGCTTTGCGGCCGGTCTGGACCATGTAGGCGGCGGTCTCGTGGCCGTTGTTGCTGTGAGTCATGCTGCGGATGATGGAGTACTTCTTTGCCTGCTTGGCCAGCAATGGCATGAGTTCGCTGATGCGGATGCCAGATACGTTGGTCTCAATCGCTTTGAGCGGCCCGGCGTAGTCGTTACCGGTGTCCGGCTTCGGATCAAAGGTGTCGAGGTGTGACGGGCCGCCCCAAAGCCAGATTTGGATGACCGACTTGGCTTTGCCCGTGGTCTTGTAGGCCGGCGTTGCGGCCCAGGAGCGGATCGGTAAGCTGTTGGCAAGGTAGAGCCCGGCTGCGCCGAGGGCAGTGCGACGAATGGCTTCACGTCGGGTGATTGGCATGTTCATGTTTTCGTCCTGCTTTTCAGATTCGTCCGACTCAATGACGGTTCTGAAACTCGGCGCTGTTCATCAACGCCCATACGAGGTCCATTCCGGTCCGCTGAGCCCAATCGCCCGTCTTGTTGTACGTCGAGATCACTCTTACTTCTTCCTCGGAAGGATAGCGCGAAAGAATCGTCAGGTAAAGCGAATCTATTATACCGCGCGACTTGCCCTTTCCTTGCTGAAGAAGGGCGCGAAGCTTTGTGCTTTGCTCGATTTTGCGCTGGATATGGCTCGAATTAAGGAGGTGTAACTGCTGTGCGGGAGTCGGGCGATTACTGCGTTCCGCTTCCATGCCGGTTGCGCGGGAGGAGCGTCCGAACAATTCCAGGAATGGGCTGCTGATGCTGCCGTCGGCCAGCACGATCGAACGTTGGTTCTCGGGAATGAAGGTGAACGGCTCGGGGATGGGACTGGAATATTTTTCAGTCGAGCCGGTGATCTGATTTATGGCGTCAATCAGTACTTCCGCTTCGAGCCGTCGCGCTGGGTAGAACGCGAAATGGGTCTCGGCTCGCGGATCGTTGGAGCGAGGGACGGCGGAGAGCTGGTAGGTGCGCGATTTCAGGATCAGTCGGTACACGGCTTTTAGGTCGTACTTGTTCGCGATCAATTCGTGTTCGAGCAATGTCAGCAATTCCGGCATGACAGGCGGGTTGTCGGGACGCATGTCGTCCGGCTCGTGGATGACGCCGCGGCCGAGCAGCCACGACCAGACGCGGTTGACGATGTTGCGGGTGAACCAGGGATTCGACGGTGTGATCAGCCAGTTGGTGAACAGCATGCGCGGGTCTTTGCCGATGGACAACTCGGTCGTGGTGCCATCGGGAAAACCGGCCTTGACGGTGGCGTTGGTGGCCTTACTGGAATCGTAGTAGACGATTTCCTCTTTCCATTCCGAGGTGGACTTGTAGCCGACCTGCGAGAAGAACATCGCCATGCCGTCCAGTTGAGCCTTCGGCCATTTTTCCGCACGCGTGCCCATGAAGGTCAACGCCACCGTTTGCGCCAACGACTGCGGATCTTTGCTTTGGACGGCCCGGTAGAAGTTGACCGGCGGCTCGCGGAAATTGCTACCGCTGGATGTCAATAGATCGCGGGCGAACCGGTCATACGGACGATTCTCCTTGAGGCATGTCCGTAGCCATTGATGATAGGTTTGGACAGCGTTCGGCCAGAGGTTGATGGGGAACTCCGACTTAACCCGCAATAGGTCGCTCCACTTCATCGCCCAATAATCGGCGAACTCACCACGCTCTAGTAGTTTGTCAACCATCTGGCTGCGCTTGTTTGGAGAGCGGTCATCCAAAAACGAACGAACTTCCTCCGCTGTCGGCAGCGTCCCGATCACGTCGAAGTGAACGCGCCGTACAAACACCGCGTCGGAACAGACGCTGGCCGCTTGAATCCCCAACTGCTGCAACCGGGGGAATACCACTTGGTCAATCTGGTTCTGTGAAGCTATCACGCCTTGGCCGTCATACGGATTTGACTTTACGATCGGCGGCGCACCGGTAAAAGGCGTTGTGACTTGCGGCTGCGGCGTTACCGCTGCCACAGGAATCGTCGTTTGGGGCGCAGGCACGAGTTCGGTTGGGGACGGCGGTGGTGTGACGGGCGTTGGCGGAGCGTTGGTTTCGGGAGGAGCTGCGGGAACCTTCTTTTCGATTGGGGGTGAAACAGTGCTTATTGTCTTCTCCGTCTCGGCCATGGCAGGCATTTTCTTCGGCGGGTTTGTCGGCACAACCGTAACCTGATTGCTTGGCGTCACGGTCAGAGGTGTCGTGACGGTTGGAGGCGGCTGTGCGGGAGCGGTGACTTGGATGGGACACGGTTCCTGTCGGTTCGTTGCAGAGCGGCTATGAAAAAAACAAAAAGCGAGAATCCCCGCCACGATGAATAGCATCACCACGATGCCAATACCGACGCCCAGGCCGATCAGGAATGGCATGCTTACCTTCCGGTCTTGTTTGAGCCTGTCTTGCTGAAAAGGAGATGGGACAGATGTTGGCTCGACCAACACAGGTGGGACCGGTTCTGGAGCGGGTGGGGCCTCCGCCACAAACCGCGCTTCCACCTCGCCGAAACGCACCAGATCGCCGTCATTCAGCTTGGTTTCGACGATGCGCTTGCCGTTGAGGCGAGTGAAGTTGGTGGAGTTGAGGTCGCGCAACCGGTAATCCAAACCATCGCGGACGAACGTGGCGTGGTAGGTAGACACCGAGTCGGTGGGAATGCAGATCATGTTGTCGGAACCGCGTCCGACCGTCACGCGATCTTCGATCAACTCGAAGATAATGTCTTCCTGGGTGCCCGATAGAATGTGTAGCTTGGCCATGCTGTTCTCAGTCAACGCTCATACTAACACCGAAACTGTTAGCATGTTCCGCATCTCGGGTCGAGAAGAAGTGAGTGAGTTGGTGCCCCTCTATAACGCCGCTCGAAATTTTTTTTCAAAAACACCGCCCCTTGTGAGGGCTAAATAGGGTAACCTGACCAAATCTGCCCGCCGCTTATACATCTCCCCCGACATCCCTGCGACGCCAGAAAGAAGTCTTTGTTCTTCGGGTTCTCCCAATCAATCACTTTGACGGTGACTGACTTTTTCGTTTGCCGCTTTCCACTTCCAGTTTTCGCGTTTGCGGTGACTTTCACGCCGTCTTTGACCAGCCGGTAAACTTCCCGGTTAGCTTGGGCGGGACTCATCACACCCCGGTCGCGCGTCAACTCCTCGATGGCCTGACCCCGATAAAGATCGCCCAAGCGTTGGTACGAATACCGCAAAGTGGCATCCATTCCCAATGCCTGACGCATCTTGGCCTCTGCTTCCTGTGCCCGGCCGCAGTCGGCGAGGAGATTCCCATAGTTGCCGACGACCCCAATACCCCCGCCACCCGACTCTTTACCACTGCCGATCTACAGCCACCACGACTTCCGACACTTCTTCGTCTCCAACGCCATCGAAGAGGGAATAGACTTCAAGACAATCGCCGCCTGGGTCGGACACCAGGACGGCGGCCTACTCGTCGCCCGCACCTACGGACACCTCCGCCCCATCCACAGCGAGAACATGGCACAACGAATGACATTCACCGCGGCCGGTCAGCATGGGCAAGTGGAAAGAGGGGTAGTTCAAAAAAGCCTGATTTTATTGGTGCGCCCGCTCGGATTTGAACCGAGAACCCGCTGATTAAGAGTCAGCTGCTCTGCCAATTGAGCTACGGACGCACTCCCAAAAGTGCGCGGAAACTACCAAACTTCCCATCACCACGCAAGCCCCACTTTGCGGTTTTCACTTTCCCTGTCGCGGAAAACAGCGTTGCTGATTTTTGTTACCTTGGGCGTAGCCCGAAGAGGCGGTGGTCCCGCTAACCGAGGTTGACAGTTATCCTCGTTTTTCGCATTGTCCCTGCCGTGCTCGCCAAACGAATCCTCCCATGCCTCGACGTTGATCGCGGTCGCGTGGTGAAAGGAACCAAGTTCCTCAACCTCCGCGACGCCGGTGATCCTGTCGAGTGCGCCAAGGAATACGACCGTCAGGGCGCCGACGAACTCGTTTTCCTCGACATCACCGCCAGCCACGAAGGGCGGGCCACGATGATTGACGTCGTCCAGCGCACCGCCAGTGAATGTTTCATGCCGCTGACCGTTGGCGGCGGCATCCGCACCACCGAAGATATGCGCGCCATGCTCAAAGCCGGTGCGGACAAAACCAGCATCAACACCGCTGCCATCCAAAATCCCGACCTCGTGCGCGCGGGCGCGGAACGTTTCGGCTCGCAATGCATCGTCGTTGCGATTGACGCAAAACGAATCAGCGAGAATCGCTGGGGCGTCTTCACGCACGGCGGTCGCCATCCGGCCAATCTCGACGCCATCGACTGGGCCTGTCGCGTCGAATCCCTTGGCGCGGGCGAAATCCTCCTGACCAGCATGGACGCCGACGGCACCAAAGCCGGTTACGATATCGAATTAACACGCGCCATCAGCGAAGCGGTTCACATTCCCGTCATCGCCAGCGGCGGCGCGGGTAAACTCGAACACATGGCCGACGTTCTCGGTGCCGGTAAAGCCGACGCCGTTCTCGCTGCCAGCATTTTCCATTTCGGCGAATACAAAGTCGCCGACGTGAAACAATTTCTTAAATCGAAAGGAATACCAGTCAGACTATGAACATCGTAAACGAACTCAAATACGACAGCAACGGTCTCATCCCCGCCATCGTGCAGGAAGCCGCGACGGGACGCGTGTTGATGATGGCGTGGATGAACAAGGAATCGCTCGCCAAAACTCTCGAACTCGGCGAGATGGTTTACTGGAGCCGTTCGCGCAAGGAAATCTGGCACAAAGGCGCGACGAGCGGTCACACGCAAAAAGTGAAAAGCCTCGCGTTCGACTGCGACAAGGATTGTATTCTCGCGCAAGTCGAGCAAATCGGCGCGGCCTGCCACGACGGCTACAAATCCTGTTTCTACCGCACCATCGAAGGCGACGCCGCCAAGATCACCGAGCCGCGCCTCGTTGATCCGGAAAAAGTTTACGGCAAAAAATAAAACATGTTCACGCCGAGTAAAACTGAATTCCTGAAACTGGCGGAGCAGGGGAACCTCGTTCCGGTGTACCGCGAAATTCTCGCCGACACCGAGACGCCCGTCACCGCGTACCAGAAACTCCGCAAACGCGGTCCATCGTTTCTCCTCGAATCCGTCGAAGGCGGAACGCACATCGGACGTTACTCGTTCCTCGGCGCAAATCCGCGCGCTGTCATCCGCGCCGACGCCAGCGCCAGCGGCGACCCGTTGCGCCTCGTCGAGACCGAGATGGCAAAATACAAACCGGTCGCCGTTCCCGGTCTCCCGCGTTTTGCTGGCGGCGCGGTCGGGTTTATCGGCTACGAATATATTCACGTTGTCGAACCGACCGTTCCGCGTCCCGCGCGCAACGACCACGGCACACCGGTGCTCTGTTTCATGGTCACCGACACGTTATTGATTTTCGACCGCGTCACGCAAACCATCAAGGTTGTCGCCAACGCCAACATTAACGGCTCGCCCGAAGTCGCCTACGCCGAAGCGTGCGCCACGATTGACGAAGCCATCGCGCAGCTGGGCCGACCGATGCCCGCGCGTCCCGTCGAGTTTCGCCGCGATCCGCCCGACCTCGCCGTCACCTCCAACACCACACCGCAACGCCACGCCGACATGGTCGCGAAAGCGCAGGAGTACATCAAATCCGGCGACATCATCCAGACCGTGCTCGCCCAGCGTTTCCAGATGCCGACGAAAGCCACCGCGCTCGACATTTACCGCGCCCTCCGCTCCGTCAATCCCTCGCCGTACATGTTCCTCCTCGACTTCGAGGACTTCCAACTCGTCGGCGCGTCACCGGAGATTCACGTTCGTTGCGAAGACGGCAACGTCGAAATCCGCCCCATCGCCGGTACACGCTGGAGAGGCAAGACCGTCGAGGAAGACATCGCCCTCGAAAAAGAACTTCTCGCCGACGAAAAAGAGCGGGCCGAACATCTCATGCTCGTTGACCTCGCCCGCAACGACATCGGGCGCGTCTGCGATTTCGGCAGCGTCCACGTTCCCGAGTTCATGGTCGTCGAGCGCTACAGCCACGTCATGCACATCGTCAGCCAGGTCGAAGGCAAACTCCAACAAGGCCGTTCGCCCTACGACCTCATGCGCGCCACGTTCCCCGCTGGCACCGTCAGCGGCGCCCCGAAAGTCCGCGCCATGCAAGTCATCAGCGAACTCGAAGCCGTCCAACGCGGCCCCTACGCCGGAGCCGTCGGCTACTTCAGCTTCGGCGGCAACCTCGACAGTTGCATCACCCTCCGCACCGCGCTCCTGAAAGACGGCATCGCCTACGTCCAAGCCGGAGGCGGCATCGTCGCCGACAGCGTCGCCCAGAGCGAGTTCAACGAGACCGTGAACAAATCCAAAGCCATGCGCAAAGCCATCGCCCTCGCCGACAGCTTCGCGTAAATGCCCCGAGGAGTCTCAACCGCTTGAGCCTGTCTCAATACTTGCGATTGTCCAACTTGCTGCTGCTGATGCTCAGTGGGCCGCTGGGAGCGACGGAATTGCAACGGTTCGACCAGTGCCGTCTGGTTGCAAACAAGGCGAACGACGGCGATAGCTTTGTAGTCTGTGCCGGTGATAGGGAGATGCATGTGCGGCTATATTTTGTCGATTGCCCCGAGTCGATAGTCTCCACCGACGCCGATGCAAAACGGGTGCGCGAGCAGGCTCGATACTTCGGCGTCACCGAGGTGGTCAAGGTGTTGGAGTTTGGCCGGGAGGCGACAAAGTTTATGGAAGCGGCCTTGGAGAAACCCTTCACGGTACACACGTCATTCGCGACAGCGCTGGGACGATCCAGGGGTGGGCGGGTATATGGATTTGTGACGACGTCGGACGGCAAGGACTTTGCCGGTCTGCTAGTTGCGAATGGCTTTGCACGAGTGTATGGCGTGCGACGACCGGGACCGCAGGGGCGGGCGGGCGAGGACATCCGCAAAGAGCTTGAGATCTTGGAAACGCAGGCGATGGCGAAGAAAACCGGTATCTGGGCGGTGTCGGATCCGGAAGAACGGGTCAAGATGCGAGCGCTGGAACAACAGGAAGCGCAGGAGTTGGTGCAACTACGCAAAGAGTTATCCGGAAAGAAAGGCGCAACGGGCGGGATTGATCTGAACACTGACGGCAGTGGCGAACTGCAATCGGTACCGGGTGTCGGACCGGTGTTGGCGGCGTCGATTATCGCGACACGTCCGTTCAAGTCGACGGATGACCTGCTGCGAGTAAAGGGGGTAGGGAAGAAATCGTTCGAGAAGCTGCGCCCATTTTTTGTGGTCCGCCAAGATTTTCCGTTGCAGTGAGAAAGCTCAACAGACCGGACTCATTTTCATACGTCGGGAAGGAATTGTCACGCGGAGCGTGGTCCTCCAAAACAGGACGGTATCACCGGTTCTGGTTGAGCCATCGGCGGATGTCGGCAGTGCGTGGGGCGTTGGGGACTAACTTCAGGTACGCTTCGTAGTGTTCGCGCGCCTTGCCGAGCGTGCCGCGGAGAAGTTGTTCTGCAAAACGGATTCGCCATGATGACGGCAGAGATTTTCCGGTTTTGTTCCGGATGATCAGCGGGGACCGTTGAACTTGTCTTGAGCGTACAACGCGGCGCCGACAAGGCACGGTTCGGGGTAGGGGCACTTCTCGATAATTGGTATTTTCAGGATTGTCGAGCCTTCGCGTTGCGCGCGGTCAATGGCTGGGACGAAAAGAATGTTCCACCAGTGGGTCATGCCGCCGATGAGGGTGATCTTCTGTCGGCCGAAATGGAGGACGGCGTCCTTGAGGGCGTGGGCGATGGCATGTTCTTGAATGGACCGGATTTGTTCGGTGATGTCGTCGGGTGTCTGCGTGTGGGCGGAGTAAACGGATTCGGAGGCCAACTGGTCGAGGATCTTGTCGCGTTGGTCGGGGCGGAGCAAATCTTCGGTGGTAAACGGCGTCCCAGTAGCTTGTTCGTCATTCATCTTCTTGATGAGATGTTGGAAGGCGAGGTGATCGTTGCGGACTTGGCCGTCGAGGAACGCGGCGCGGAACATTCTGCCGGCGGCGTTACCGGAGACGAATGACTCGACGCATTTCTTGCGAGGATTGCCGGGGCAGTTGCAGGTCGGAGGCGTTGTCCACGGCCAGTCTTGCGAGTAGGGATATTCGGTGTGGCCGGTTTCGGTTTCGAGGATATGGCCGTTGACCATGACGCCGGTGTTCATACCACTGGAGAAGGTGATGACGACGGCGTTGCCATTGCCGCTGAGTTTGCCGACTCCGTAGGCGGCCATTGCGAGGTCGTTACCCATGACGACGCGGTAGCCGTCTCTCTGCAACTGCGTGGCGAAATCGATTGGCGGTGGAATTTTTGTGTTTGGGGAATGAAGGATGCAGAGCGCGTTAGCGTCAATCGCGCCCGCGGCGGAGATGCCGATGACGCAGTTGGCGGGCGTGGCGTCAAACTCGCGTAGGGATTGGCGTGTCACCTCCAACAACTGGGTGTTGGAGGTCATGTTCTTGGTCTTGTAGCGACGCGACTTGACCAGGGGTTGTTGGCTGGTGGTGGCGATGACGCCGTCCACTTTCTTGGTTCCGCCGAAATCCATTCCGATGAGCATGATTGTCCTTGGTTGTGCGCGATTGTACGAATTCGCCGATGCGGGTCAAGGCGAAGTGACGGAGCTGCTTCGGATTGATCGGGACGGTAGAGCTTGTCAGACCGCCATCATGGCGGAGAAGGCTGCAACCTTGACGATGTCGTCGGAGGAACAGCCGCGGGACAAATCGTGCGCGGGCTTGGCCATGCCTTGGACCAGCGGACCAAGAGCTTGCGCACCCCCGAGACGTTCGGCGATCTTATAGCCGATGTTACCGGAGTCGAGATCGGGGAAGATGAAGACATTGGCTTTGCCGGCGACGGGCGAGCCTTTGGCTTTGCGTTCGCCGACGCTCGGAATCAGCGCGGCGTCGAATTGCATTTCGCCGTCAACGCAGAGCGTCGGCGCGGCTTTCTTGACGAGTTCGACAGCCTTGATGACTTTCTGCGTGTCGGCGGAATTGGCGGAACCTTTGGTCGAGTAGGAGAGCATGGCGACGCGTGGCTCGGTGCCTACGAGTTGTTTCCATGTACCGGCAGAGGCGATGGCGATGTCGGCGAGCTGCTCGGAGGTCGGCTGTTCGACCATGGCGCAGTCGGAGAAAATCATGACGCCGTTCTCACCCCATTTCGGGTTCGGATGGATCATGATCATCGAGGTCGAGACGGTCTTGAGCCCCGGTTTTGCCTTGATGATCTGGAGGGCGGGGCGGAGGTTGTCGCCCGTGGTGTGCGTGGCGCCCGCGACGTAGCCGTCCACGATGCCTTCCTTCTGGAGCATCGTGCCGAAGTAGAGGTAGTTTTTTATGAGTTCGCGGGCTTGGTCGAGCGTGAGTCCTTTTTCTTTCCGGTACTGGTAAAGTTTTTCGGCGAGCGGCACGGCAATCTTCTGGTCGAGCGGCGAGAGAATTTCGCAGCCGGTGATGTCGGCGCCGCATTTTTTGGCGTCGGCGCGGACTTGATCGGGTTCGCCGACGAGGACGACGCGGCAAATCTTCTCTTTGATAAGCGTGGCGGCTGCTTGGAGCGTGCGGGCGTCCTCGGTCTCGGGGAGGACGACTTTCTTGTTTAGTTTCCTCGCATTATCAAGGAGTTTTTCAACGAAGCCCATGACGTTTCCTTTTCTTTCTTTATTATCAGATGGTTTATGTTTTCAGGACGGGCGCCGGTTTGACGAGGCGCACGGTTTCTTCGGCGATGACGAGTTCTTCGTCGGTCGGAATGACAAAAACTTTCGCGTTGCAGGCGTTGGTGCTGATGAGCGATTCCTTGCGGGAGCCTTCCTTGTTGCGTTTCGGGTCAATCTCGATTCCCATGAATTTGAGTCCCTCGCACGTCTTGGTCCGTATGAGGTCGGCGTTCTCGCCGATGCCGCCGGTGAAAACGAGGACGTCGAGGCCGCCCAGCGCGGCGGCGTAGGCACCGATGTATTTTTTCAGGCGGTAACAGAAAACGTCTAGCGCGATGCGGGTCAGCGGTTCGTCGAGCGCCTCGTAGTGTTCGAGGATGTAACGCATGTCGTTGGACTTGCCGCCGGTCAGGCCGAGGAGGCCTGATTTCTTTTGGAGGATGTCGCTGACTTCCTTGCGGGAGAGGCCGCGTTCGAACAACAGCAGCGGCAGCGAGGGATCCACGTCGCCAGAGCGCGTGCCCATCACAAGGCCTTCCAGCGGCGTGAAGCCCATCGAAGTGTCAATGACGTTGCCGTCCTTGATGGCGGTGATGGAGCAGCCGTTGCCGAGGTGGGCGGTGATGATCTTGCTCGGCTTGTTTTCGAGTTCCGCGAGCGCGCGTGCGCGGCGGTGCACGTAGCGGTGGCTGGTGCCGTGAAAGCCGTAGCGGCGGATTTTGTATTTCTCGTAAAGTTCGCGGGGCAGCGCGTACATGTAGGCCACCGGCGGCATCGTCTGGTGAAACGCCGTGTCGAAGACCGCGACTTGCGGCACGCCGGGGAGCACTTCGCGGCAGGCCATGATGCCTTTCAAGTTCGGCGGATTGTGCAACGGCGCCAAGTCGCTGAGCTTGTCAATCGTCTCGATGGCCTTGTCGTCAATCAACACCGAGTCCGAATACGCCTCGCCGCCATGAACGACGCGGTGGCCAACGGCGGTGATCTCGGAAAGATTCTCCATCACGCCGAGCTTCGGGCTGGTCAATAGATGAATCATCTGGTCGAGCGCTGCGGCGTGGTTGGGCAGGATCTCGTTGCTCTCAAGTTTCTTGCCGTCCGTGCTCACCACGATGGCGCCTTGCGCCTCACCGATGCGCTCAATCAACCCTTTGCAGAGAAGCTTTTCATCGCGGGCGTCGCGAAGCTGGAACTTGATCGAAGAGGAACCGCAATTGAGAATCAGGATTTTCATACGACTTGGGGTAGGGGATGTGCGTTCCGTGCGAAGAGTGTCATGGGCGAGAGTAGGATTGGAAAGTTGTGTGGTCATGGCGGGTGTTGTATATGCCCGAACCGCTTCTGGAGTGCAAGCGGAGTTTGTGACCACTTACTTGGCTATTTTAGAACGGAATCGGCGCACTTGCCCTGTCGCGGTTGAACCGCTATCCTCCGCGTGTGAGTTTCTCCGCACAAGACGAACAGTTCATGCGGCGCGCGCTGGCACTGGCCCGTCGCGGCGTTGGCCGGACCAGTCCCAATCCCGTCGTCGGCGCTGTGTTGGTGCGCGGCGGAAAAATCATCAGCGAAGGCTGGCACCGTCGCGCAGGGGAACCGCATGCGGAGGTCAACGCGTTGTGCGGCGTCAACGCCCGCGGCGCGACGCTTTACGTCACCCTCGAACCGTGTTGTACCCACGGACGCACACCGCCTTGTACCAACGCCATCCTCGCGGCGAGGATTCGACGGATCGTCGTGGCGACGACGGATCCGAATCCGAAACATTGCGGGCGTGGCTTGCGCCTGTTGCGTCGGGCGGGGATTCACGTCGAGTCGGGGCTGTTCGCGGAGGAAGCGGCGGCGTTGAACGAGCCGTTCAATAAGTGGGTCACGACGGGCCTGCCGCTGGTCATTGCCAAGGCCGCGCTCAGCCTCGACGGTAAAATGGCCACCTGTACCGGCGATTCAAAATGGATCACCAGTGACGCCGCGCGGCGCGAAGCGCACAAGCTGCGCGCGCGTGTGGATGCCATCATGATCGGTGCGAACACCGTCATCCGCGACGATCCGCGGTTGACGTTGCGCCACGGTGTCCGTGGCCGGCAGCCGTGGCGGGTGGTGGTGGGACGGTGTCCGCGTACAGCGAAGCTATTGAACGATGCCTACCGGGAACGAACGATCCTTTTCACGGCGCGAGGCGGACGCGTCAATCTGCGCGCGGCCTTGCGGAAGTTGGGGCGGATGGGAATCACGAGCGTGCTGATTGAAGGCGGCTCCACACTGTTGAGTGCGGCCTTCGATGCCGGCTTGGTGGACAGGGTCGCGTTCTTCTTTGCGCCGAAGGTCATTGCCGGGAGCGCGTGCGTTGCTAAGGCGACGGCAGTACGCGGCGCGTGGCGGAAGATTGGTGCGGAGATTCTGTTCGAAGGAGACGTGCGATGATTCTGGTCGTGGGTCTGTCCGCGTGCTGGCAGCGGACGCTGTTCTTCGACGGGTTTCATCCCGGTGAAGTCAACCGCGCACGGCGCATTGTCGAGACGGCGTCGGGCAAGGGTGTGAACGTGGCGCGCGTGCTGACGACGCTGGGTGCGAAGGCGCGCGTGCTGACGGTTGCGGGTGGCCGGCGTGGGGAGTTGTTCCGTCGGGCGCTGCGAGCGGATGATGTGGGTGCGCGAATTGTGCCGGTGCGCGGGGAAACGCGATTGTGCCAGACGCTGGTCGGGGGCGGTGGGGTGACGGAGGTGGTGGAAGAATCGGTGGCGCTACGACCGTCGGAGGTGAAGGCGGTGTTCGCGGCGTTTGCAGCGGAATTGCAGCGGGCGGAAATGTTGGTATTGAGTGGGACGGTGCCGCGCGGGTGTGGTGATGAGTTTTCCGCGCGCTTGGCGCGGGCGGCGGGCAAGCGTGGCGTGCCGGTGGTGGTCGACACGCAACGGGTGCAATTGATGGGAGCGGTGCGCGAGGGACCGACGCTGGTGAAGATCAACCGCGCGGAACTGGTCGCGGCGACGGGGAAGGGCGGCGTCGGTGCGTTGATGAGACTCGGCGCGGAGCGTGTGGTGATTTCGCACGGAGCGAAGGCGGTGCTGGCATTCGATGGTCGCGAGTGTTGGTCGGTGCAACCGCCGCAGGTGAAGACGTTGAACCCGATCGGGTCGGGCGACTCGATGTTGGCTGGGATCGTCGTGGGGCTGCGGAATGGGCAGAGCATGAAGGAAGCGGTGCAGTTCGGTGTTGTCTGTGGTGCGGCGAACGCGTTAACAGAAACCCCGGGCGTGGTCCGTATGGTGGACGTGCGGCGGTTGCTGAGTCGTGACGGTTGTGCTGATGGCATCGGATCGCTGCTGCTTGCGTCTGGCTTGCTCGGCCCTGTATAAGTTCTGTCAACGGAGAAGACACCAGCCTATGAAACGAATATTGCTCGTTGTGTTGGCCCTGTTGGCGCTTGCGAGCGCTGTCACGGCGGATGAACTGGAAAAGAGTTTCGTGTCGCCGCCGCCCGGGGCCCGGCCGTGGGTCTTTTGGTTCTGGATTAACGGCAACATCAGTAAGGAGGGTATCACGGCTGACTTGGAGGCTTTCAAGCGAGTTGGGATTGGTGGGGTGATTTGGATGGAGGTGAGCGGACCATGGTGGGCGCCAGAGGGGAAGGTGGTGGCGCTTAGTCCGCAGTGGCATGAATGCATGCAGTGGGCGGTGCGGGAATGCGACCGTCTGGGCATCGAGTTCGACATGTCGGTTGATTTCGGTTACGGCAGCGGCGGCCCGCACATCACGCCCGAACTCTCCATGCAGAAGCTTTACTGGAGCGAGACGGAGGTTGAAGGCGGACGGAAGGTGAGCATCGTTTTGCCGAAACCTGAGATCGCAAAAAACCTCTCGGCATGGCTGCGGCCCGGCGCTGAGATTAACACGAAGGTCCGCGAATATGTCGAGAAATTCGATTCCTACAAAGACGTGGCTGTGGTCGCGATTTCCGT
Organism: uncultured Verrucomicrobiota bacterium; assembly: GCA_903825435.1. Taxonomy (GTDB): domain Bacteria; phylum Verrucomicrobiota; class Verrucomicrobiia; order Palsa-1439; family Palsa-1439; genus CAIKAP01. The sequence continues at coordinate 1,909 of CAIKAP010000196.1, read as the reverse complement.
GCCGTCATCGCCGGCGGCACGCGCTTTTCGTATCCCGGAGATCAACCTGAAGAATGGAACCGACTGGCGATTGCCTCGCAGTGGAAATGCTGCATCAACGCTGCCGCCTGATTTTGCAACGCCGTCCGAGCTTGTGGTGGATTTGACCAGCCGCATGACGCCGGACGGACGATTGGCGTGGGATGCGCCGTCTGGTAAATGGTTGATTCTCCGTTATGGGCACGCATCCAATTTCAAAATGACGCGGCCGTGTCCCCAGGTGGCTGTGGGACTTGAATGTGACCGGCTTGCCAAGGCGGGCATCGAGGCTCACTACGGCGCGTTCTTAAAAAAGATATTTGAAGGCGTGGGCCCGGCGGCTGGCAAGGCGCTGACTTATGTGCACATTGATAGTTGGGAAGCCGGAGGACAAAACTGGACCGCCTCATTTCCTGCTGAGTTCCGGTTGCGGCGCGGGTATGATCTGCGTCCGTGGCTGCCAGTCCTGACGGGGCGCGTGGTTGGCAGCGTTGAGTTGTCCGAGCGGTTTCTGTGGGATGTCCGTATGACCGTGAGCGAGATGATCCACGACAACTACGCTGGCAGGCTGCGTGAACTGGCACAGACGCACGGCATGAAGTTGTCAATCGAAGCCTATGGGTGGTTGTGTATCGATAATCTCGCTTATGCCGGAATCAGCGATATGCCGATGAGCGAATTCTGGGCGATGGGTAACGGAGTGCTTCCAACGCACGGTGGTTACGAACTGTCCAGCAAGGCCATGGCGTCGGCCGCGCACATCTATGGGAAGCCTATTGCCGGGGCCGAATCATTCACATCGGGCCGCGGCTGGCAGGACCACCCATACCTGTTGAAAGCAATGGGCGACAAGGCATTCTGCCGTGGCGTCAATCGGATGGTCTTTCATTGTTCCGCACATCAGGCGTATGAGAGCATGATTCCCGGTCTGACACACAGGAAGTGGGGTGAGCAGTTTCAGCGATACAACACGTGGTGGAATTATAGCCGTCCGTGGATGGATTATCTGTCGCGCTGCCAGCATTTGCTTCAGCAGGGCGAATTCGTGGCGGATGTTTGTTACTGGTTCGGTGAGGGCGCGCCGTTGAATGTCGACGACATGAAGCTGGAAATCCCCAAGGGCTACGATTTTGATTTCTGTTCGTCGGACGCGGTGCTCCAGATGAGCGTGAAAAAAGGCCGTCTTTTCCTGCCGTCAGGGGCGAACTATCGCTATTTGCGGCTGCCTGACACCGACCGCATGACCCTGCCACTGGCCCGGAAGATCCGTGAACTGGTTGAAGGCGGCGCGTGCGTCATCGGCGGTAAGCGACTCAAGGGCGCGCCAGGTCTGACTGACTTTCCCCGGTGCGACGTGGCTGTTGAGAAGATCGCGGCGGCGTTGTGGGACGCCAACCGGTGGGTATCCGTCAAGACACTGGCTGAAGTCTTTGCCCGCGACAGTCTCCCGCCGGATTTCGCGGGCGAAGGCCTGTCATACATCCATCGCCGGGTCGGTGAGGCGGACATCTATTTCGTGTCGCACCAAGAAAATCGTCCGTTCGACGCAACGTGCACCTTCCGGGTGGCAGGTAAACGCCCGGAGCTTTGGGACCCGGAAACCGGTGCGATCCACGAACTGCCGAAGTTCACCGAGAAAGACGGCATGACCACCGTCCACCTTCGCTTCGAACCGGCGCAAAGCTGGTTTGTCGTGTTCCGCAATAAGATGGACGACCGAAGACGAAAGACGGAAGGCCGCACAGAAACGCGGGTTCTGCATGAATTGACCGGCTCGTGGGAAGTCATCTTCGACCCGAAGTGGGGTGGCCCGGCAAAGGTGATGTTTGAGAAGTTGGAAGACTGGAGCAAGCGTCCCGAAACCGGCATCAAGTACTACTCCGGCACGGCG
>CAIKAP010000195.1 GCA_903825435.1 uncultured Verrucomicrobiota bacterium | reverse complement strand
TTGGCTGAAACGAACCTCACCGCGCGAAGCGCGCGCGATTTTTCAAATCCAAATTCAAGATGGTGGAGGCGGTGGGAGTTGAACCCACGTCCTCTGCAAAGTCAACGTGAACGACTACATGCTTAGCCCGCCTTTAAGTCTCGCCCGTGTCACTGCCGACAGACAGGCCATGACACGCGCCAGCCTCCAGTGTATGTCTCGCCGCCGGACCTGAAGACGACATCCAACGACCAGCCTGCTATCGTCGTTCCAACCCCGCTAGCAGGTGTCGCGGGCGGAACGTCGCAGTCAATTAAGCTGCGAGAGCGAGTTCTTCGTTCGCTGTTATGTTTTTGTCCGGGGTTTAACGAGGCCTCCGAACCACCTCGGCATGCCGCTCGCGCCCACTCCACAAAGTCGAATCCGTTTCGCCCCCATGAAATTGGTCTGCGGTTGACGCTAGTATAGCCGTGTCACCTTTAAACGCAAGCGGGGTGTTGACACCTTTTGCAGCGCCCCGTAGACTGCAATTGTTATGGGACTGACGAGGTTTGATACGGGAAGCATCATGCCCGACTTTAAGAAGCTTGGGCTGTTAAAGCTGTTCGAGCCTGTCGCCGCCGACCTGAAACGGGTCGAGTGCGCGCTAGCCGAGCAGGTCAGCGGGTTTGAACCGCACATCCGTACTCAGGTTCAATGCCTGTTCGACGCCTCGGGAAAACGCCTTCGCCCCGCGTTGATGTTGCTGGCGGGTGGCGCCACTGGTGGCGTCAACGACAAGCACGTCGCGATGAGTGTTGCGGTGGAGCTGATTCATTTGGCGACGCTGGTCCATGACGATGTACTTGATGAGGCGGAGTTACGTCACGGCCAACCGGCGGCGCACGCGCAGTGGGGGAACACGATCAGCGTCCTGCTTGGCGATTGTTTGTTTGCCCGCGCGCTCCAGTTGACGGCGACGCACACCAACACCGACATTTGTTGTCGTGTCAGTTCCGCTGCGAACACTGTTTGTGCGGGCGAGATTCTCCAGAACCAGCGCAGTTTCGATCTAGGCATCTCGCGCGAACAGTACCTCGACATGATCAACATGAAGACAGGCGCGCTCTTTGCGCTGAGCAGCGAGTTGGGGGCACTTTTGAACGGAGCCGCGCCGTCTGTTATCAAACGAATGCGCGACTTTGGTAGTCACTTGGGGATCGCATATCAGATTTATGACGATTGCGTGGACATATTCGGCCAGGAACGCCAAAGCGGCAAGTCGCTCGGCACGGACATAAGGAAGGGGAAGCTAACATTGCCGTTATTGCTGCTGCTGGAGCACACCGACGACGTGCGGCGTACGGAGGTGGGCGAAGTCATTTTGCGCGGTGCAGACGCCGAACGGCGGCAGTTGTTGGACCTGGCGCTAGGTAACGGCGTTGTCAGCGAATCGCTGTTGACCATTGACTCTTACGTCCAACAAGCACGCAGCAAACTCGCCGGTTTACCGGACAACGTGCACATACGAACACTCGTCAGCTTGATGGATTTCATCAGTTACAAGAGCCGCACGCTTATGAAGGAGGCGGTCGCGGCATGACGTCGCTGCGATACCTTTCCGAACATTTCAAACTCGGCCATCGTCGTGCCGAGAACACACCATCCCTGCCGGTAGGGCAGGAGGTTGAAATCGGACAGGAAGAGGACGAGGCGTTGGTGGCGCGAGCGCAACGCGGGGATACCGCTGCCTTTGATGTGTTGGTGGAGCGGTATAAACAGCGATTGTACGCGACTGTTTATCACATGACATCCAATCATGAGGACGCCAACGATCTCGTCCAGGAAGCCTTCATCAAGGCATACAAGAGCCTCCACAGCTTCAAACGCCAGTCCAGCTTCTACACCTGGGTCTATCGTATCGCCGTCAACCGTACCATCAACTTCCTGAAACGGCGCAAAGACCGTGGCCACTTCAGCCTCAACGACGTGGACGCCAGCATCGAAACCGACCCCGATTACGTCGAGCTCATGTCCCACGTGACCCCTCGTCGAGAAGTGGGGTTGAACGAGTTACAAGAAAAATTGAACGAAGCGCTACAGAAGTTGTCAGATGAACATAGAGTGGTCGTGATCATGCACGACGTACAAGGCATGACCCACGCCGACATTGCCAAGATGGTGGGGTGTTCGGAAGGTACAGTGCGTTCGAGGTTGTTTTACGCACGACAGCAGTTGCAAGGGTTGTTGAGCGATTATTTGTGACAATGAAGATGAAGAACATGGACTGCAAGAAAGCACAACGGTTGTACGATGACCTCGCGGAAGGCCGCGTGACAGAACCGCTCGCCGCGGAGTTGCACCGTCACCTAGACGAGTGTACCGACTGCCGCGTCCTGCGCCAACGCGCCGCTCGCCTCCAGCAACTCCTCTCCCTCAAGCGCCACGAACAACCCGCACCCGCCTACTTCAACAATTTCGTCGCGGACTTCCACCGCCGTCTCGATGTCGAGGCGATGCGACCCACCTGGCGTGAACGGCTTGTCGAAGTCATCAGCGTTGAGATCGCTCCCATTTGGCGGTACGGCCTCGTGGGCACCACCTGCGCCACCATGCTCGCCCTCGGCCTTGTCTGGAAAACCTATCGTCCCACAGCCACTGTCCATCCGCCGCAAGTGACCCTGACCGCCTCCGCCACGACCACCGCTCCGACAGAAGTCCCCAGCGCCTCTTCCGTGCAACAGGTGGCGCTCATACCCGCCGCCTGGCATCCCGAAGCCAGCCGTCCCCAGTACGTTCTTGAACGCATCGCAGTCACCCCGGCCAGCTATGAGACGGCCAGCGTTCGGTTCTAAGCTCGCGACAATTGTCGCAGCGAGTCTGCTCGGTGTCGTCACGGCACGCGCCGCCAGCCAACTCGAAACCATGGACCGCGAAGTCAGTGCGCTCTACGAACGCAGCCGCGATGCCATCGTCCGCGTCCACACCCAACGCCAGCCCGTCTTTCCCTACGGCGCCGCCCTGCGCGTCGGCACCGGGTTCTTTATCGACAACGCCGGTCACCTCTTGACCTCCGCCACCGTCGTCGAGTCCGCCGACAAATGCTGGATCGACTGGCGCGGCAAACAGATTCCCGCTCGCGTCATCGGACAAGACCCGCTCACCAGCCTTGCCGTCCTCGAAGTCTTCACCGGCGAAAAAGTTCCCTTCCTCAAGCTCGGCAACTCCGACGACCTGAAAACCGGCTCGATGCTCGTCGCCATTGGCTTCCCATTCGACCAACCAAGTGCGCCCACCGTCGGCTTCGTCCAGGGCTTCGACATCAAATGCGGCCCCCGCACCTTCATCACCAGCCACGTCCGCGCCAATTGCCGCCTCCAACCCGGTCAAGGCGGCGGTCCCGTTTTCAATCCGCGCGGCGAAGTCGTCGGCATCGCCGTTGCCGCCCACCTCGACGACCAATGCTACATCCTCCCCGCCAACGCTGCCGGGAAGGTTTTCCGCGACGTCCTCAAACACGGCGCGCCCCAATACGGCTGGGTCGGCCTCAGCGTCACGGAGCGACGCCTCAGCCTCCTCGACACCGCCACCTCGCAATGGGAAGTCTTCATCGAACAAGTCTACTCCAACACACCGGCCTCCTTTGCCGGGTTTCACGAACAGGATGTTCTCATCCGTGTTGAGACCAACAGCGTCCACCGCGCCGCCGACATCCTCAACGTCATGTTCCGGAAATGTTCCGGCGACAAAGTCATCCTCACCGTCGTCCGCTCCGGCACCACCCAGGACGTACACCTCGTCATCGGCAAACGTCCTGCCGAGGAGACCGACCTGGCCGCGCGTCCCGCGCTGCCGCCGCCGCCGAACATTATCCCCGTCTCCGCGCCCTAGCCGAGCGTGCCGTCCAACTTTTCGTACCGGTCAATCACCCGTCGCACGAAGTCCCGCTTCTCCCGGTACGTTCCCGGAAAGAAACTTCCTTTGAATCCGGCGATCACCACATTGCGCAACTCGCGCGGCGTCATCTTCAACTCGCGCACGGCGAGGCGCAATTCATTCGTCACCGTCGTGTGTGAGACGAGACGGTTGTCCGTGCATAGCGAGATGGACAACTCATGATCAAGCATTTCGCGCAACGGATGCTGGCGGATATGTCGCATATCCGGGTTGGTTTGGGCGTTGCTGGTCAGGCAGACCTCGATGGTGATGCGCTGGCTGGCGATGTACTCGGCAAGCTGATGGCAATACGCCACCGGGTCAGCAATTGCCGGATCCTGAATCATCTTGTGGGCAAACAACCAAGTGCCATGTCCGATCCGGTTCGCATAACAATCCGTAATCGCCTGAAAAATTGACTCCGGCCCGTAAGCCTCACCGGCATGGATTGTCTTTTTCAGGAAATGCGAGTGACAGTATTGGAAAGCCGCCCGATGTTCCTCTGCCGGATACCCCGCCTCCGCCCCGGCAAGATCGAAGCCGACGATGGGCAATCCCTTTTCGCGAGCCAGATGTACCGCAGCGCGCGCCAACTCGATGGAAGCGGTGGCGAACACCTGTTCCGGGGGCGCATACGACAATCCATGGAAAAGTTGCCGATAATACGGCGACATCTGCGGCGTGAAAAAACGCAGCGCGCAGACGATCATACCGAAATGAAACGGCACATCATCGCCGTGGCGCACCGCGGCGGAGCGATTGTGCGCGCGCTGGGCGCGTTCGAGTCCCCGGCTGACGGCGTGGACGACCTGTTCGACGGTTAACCGGTCGTGAACGTGGAGTTGAGGCGCGAACCGGACTTCGATGTAACGAACGCCTTCCGCGAGATTGTCCTCGGCGAGTTCAAACGCGATGCGTTCGATGCTCTCCGTGTCCTGCATCACGGCGCAGGTTGAGGCGAAGCCGGTCAGGTACTCGGTGAGATTCCGGTAACGGTCTTTGAAAACGAGCCGCCGCAACCCATCGGCGGAGTAGGAGGGCAACCTCACCCGTCGTTGCCTCGCCAGTTCGATCAGTGTCGGCAACCGTAGCGATCCGTCGAGGTGCAAATGGAGGTCGGTCTTCGGAATCCGTTGCAGGAAGTCATCGGTGATGTCAGCGTTCATGTTGGGTAGTTTAGCACAAACCGGTATTGTTCCCTACATTTGTCATGCTGAGCTTGTCGAAGCATCTCGGCTTGCCCTCGTCCCTCCTCCTCGCTACACTGTCGAGCAATAGGAGAACCAATCACTAGTCGCCATTAACCACTAACCAAAATCATTTCGCGTAGCTTCGGCTGCTGTCCTCACGAAACTGACAATTTCACTCAACGGACGGCGTTCGAAGGCGCGCCCGCAAGGGCGTGCCTGAAAACGTTCCGTTGAAGGCATGTCAGTGCCTGTGAGGGGCGTGAGTAAGACACGCCCCTTTGCTTTTTCAGGCACAAAATCCTTCCACGGAAGCCATCCCCGACAGGGCTGAATCGCACACGCGAGCGACGAAGCCCATGCTTTTCAACTCCTTCGAGTTTCTTCTATTCTTCCCAACAGTCACACTGTTGTACTTCCTGCTGCCGCACCGGTTCCGCTGGCAGATGCTTCTGATATCGAGTTGCCTTTTCTACATGGCATTCATCCCCCGTTACATTGCCATTCTGGGGGTGACAATCTTGATTGATTATTTTGCGGCCCTATGGATTGTCCGCCCCGGTCTCACACCGAGGAAAAAGAAAGGCGTTCTCACCATCAGCATTCTCTCGACTTGTTTGGTTTTGGTCGTTTTCAAGTACTGCAACTTTTTCAATAACAACTTCGCCGCTATCGCGAGGGTTCTGGGCTTGAACTATCCGATTGGCGTGCTGAATATCATTCTGCCAATCGGGCTGTCGTTCCATACGTTTCAGAGTTTGAGCTATGTGATTGAGGTGTACCGGGGAAACCAGAAACCGGAACGACACTTTGGAATCTACGCACTCTATGTCATGTTCTATCCGCAGTTGGTTGCCGGGCCGATTGAGCGACCGCAAAATCTTCTCCACCAGTTTTACGCGAAGCACACTTTCGACTACCAGCGGGTCACAGACGGCCTGAAGCTGATGGTCTGGGGACTATTCAAGAAAGTTGTCATTGCCGACCGCCTTGCCATTGCCGTCAACACAGTCTATGGCGAACCCCGCGAGTTCACTGGCCTGCCCCTCATCGTCGCCACTGTTTTCTTTGCCTTCCAAATCTACTGCGACTTCTCCGGCTACTCCGACATTGCCATCGGAGCCGCTCAAGTTATGGGCTTCCGCCTGATGGACAACTTCAACCGCCCCTACTTCGCAAAATCCATCGCGGAATTTTGGAAACGCTGGCACATCTCCCTTTCGACTTGGTTCCGCGACTACCTTTACATCCCTCTCGGCGGCAACCGCGCCAAGACTTGGCGCTGGCAATTCAATCTCTTCGTCACTTTCCTCGTCAGCGGCTTCTGGCACGGCGCGAACTGGACGTACGTCATCTGGGGAGCATTGAACGGTTTCTACCTGATTAGTTCCATCTGGACGCACAACCTCCGGCAGACCGTCTGCCGCGTCACAACACTCGACCGGTATCCCACGCTTCATAAATACGTGAAGGTAGCGATTACTTTTCCCTTGGTCTGCGTCGCTTGGATTTTCTTCCGGGCCAAAGGGGTCCACGACGCTTGGTTCATCCTCACGCATTTGCAAAACGTGCATCGCGGGTTTCACCTCATCGGTGCATGGCAACTCCTGCAAATGGGGTTAAGCCGCTACGACCTCACCGTCGCCGTAGTCGCGATCATAATCATGGAATCACTGCACGCCATTCAACGCCACTGCAAAATTCGTCACATGCTCGCGGAAAAGCCAATCTGGCTGCGTTGGTCTGTTTACTATGTCTTAGTCGTGGGAATCATTTTCTTTGGCGTCTTCGAACAACGCTCGTTCATTTACTTCCAGTTCTAGGGATATTGCGAATGCAAAAATTTATCATCAAATTGCTAATCTTCATCAGCCCATTAGTTCTGTTTTTCGGATGGTGGGAGCATCAACTTGCGCGCATTCCGAACAGCTACAGCACAAAGATTCGACTTATTGGACAGGCGGCATTCGACTGTGAGGTGTTGGTGCTTGGATCCTCACACGGGTATATGGGTATCAATCCCTCCTACTTTACGCAAAAGGGGTTCAGTATGGCCAACACTAGCCAATCATTATACTACGACACTGAGATTGTTGCCCACTACCTGCCTCGCCTCCCTAAACTCAAGTGCGCGATTTTTCCGGTCTCATATTTTTCACTGGAAGGCGGTATGCTCACCCAAGGTTCAGAATCATTTCGCTGCCCATTTTATTGCCGGTTCTATCACCTTCCTGCCGAACGCTGGATAGACAACTGCGACATCAGAAACTTTAGCATGGTCATGCTATACGGACTGACCGACAGCGTTCGGTATTTGAAAAAATGGTTCAAAGTGAATCTAACCGAGCATTTGTCAGAGAATGGCTATTATGAAAATAATCCTGATAAGAATCATGAGAACATCAGCGACGAGAAAGGCAAAATCCGAGTTGAATTTCATACTGCTGGCATGACTGAAGCCAATATCGTTTACAATCGCGCCCTCCTTTTCAGAGCAATCGGGTTGTGCAAGAATGCCGGCGTTGTTCCGTTCCTAATTACCACTCCAGTTTATCATACATACCGAGATCACATGGATCACGACAAGTACGACCGCATGCAAAAGGTCATCCGCGATCTCTGTGAGAAAACTGGCACGAAGTATTTCAATTATCTTGACGATCCCCGATTTGATATTGACGATTTCTCCGACAACGACCACCTAAACGCGTGTGGGGCAGAGAAATTTAGCACAATCCTCGACCAAGAGGTTTTACGGCATCTTGAAAAGAATGCAGTACAGAACAAAACCTGCCCCTAGTTCGCATCTCCCCCGGAATTCGCAGCAACGACGGAAGGCGGTAAAATGGCTCGCAAAAGGATTTGCAGAAACTCCAATCAAATTTTGTCTTGTTCCGAAAGTTTCCGAAGGATTTTATAAATTATAAACGGCGTCGGAAAGTTATCTTTTGGCTCCTGAAAACACAAAGAGCGCCCGTATGACCGGGCGCTCTTGTGTTGACTGTCTCTGGCCGCTTACTTCTTGAGTGCGGCGCGGACTTCGTCGAGGTGACCAGCGCTACCGAGCACTTGGTTCTTGTGCGCGATCATCTTGGCGTATTCTTCGATGAACGGGACGCCAACATCGCGAAGGTCGAACTTCTCGGGGTGGTCGCGGAAAAACTCGCGGTGGACGCGCGTCCAGACGAGACGGCCATCGGTGTCAATGTTGACTTTGCACACGCCCATCTTGGCGGCGGGCAGGAACTGATCTTCCGGTACGCCGGAGGAGTCTTTGATCTTGCCGCCGGCGGCGTTGATGCGGTCCACTTCTTCCTTCGGCACGCTGCTGCTGCCGTGCATGACCATCGGGAAACCGGGGAGCAGTTTTTGAATCTCCTCAATGACTTCAAAATGGAGACTGAACTTCTTGCCGGGTTCGGCTTTGAACTTGAACGCGCCGTGGCTGGTGCCGATGGCGACGGCGAGCGAATCGCAGCCGGTGCGCTTGACGAATTCTTTGGCTTCGGCGGGATTGGTGAGCTTGACGCTGCCGACGATGTCTTCTTCGACGCCGCCGAGCTGGCCGAGTTCGGCTTCGACGCTGATGCCCTTGGCGTGGGCAGCATCGACGACGCGCTTGGTGATGGCAATGTTCTCCTCGAACTCGTGATGGCTCGCGTCAATCATGACGGAGCTGTAGAAGCCGGACTTGATGCAGTCGTAGCAGTTCTCCTCGTCACCGTGGTCGAGGTGAACAGCGAAGATGGCGTCCGGATAAATCTGGTCGGCGGCTCGGATCATGCCTTCGAGGAAACGCTTGTCGGAGTATTTCCGTGCGCCCTTACTGATTTGGATGATAAAGGGGGCTTTGCTGGTGATATTGCCTTTGAACAGGCCAACGGTCTGTTCGAGGTTGTTGATGTTGTAGGCGCCGATGGCGTATTTGCCATAGGCTTGTTTGAACAACTGTGCGGTAGTAACGATCATTTGATTTCTCCTTTGGATTAAACAACGCATGGACAGTAGCGAAGGGCAGGGTGTAGGTCAAACTCGATTTTGTCGACTAGTCAGGTTATGTTTGTGCCCATGGAAGACAAGACACTCATCCGTCAATTAATCCAGGCGCATGGCAGTGGAGAAAACGCCGACCTCGCCGAGGATATCATCGGCACCGCGCTCCGGTTGCTCGACGACAAAATGGACCGCCGGGACGTACGGGTCGTCGCCTCGGCGGTCAAGGAACTCCGGTACGCGTCGAAAGTGTTCGGGCCTTACCGGGGGCAGCGCAAGGTCACAGTGTTCGGATCGGCTCGCACACGAACCGAGGAGCCGGAGTATCAACAGGCCGTCGCGTTTGGCAAAGAAGCCGTCGCGCGCGGGTTCATGGTCATCACCGGTGGCGGCGAAGGCATCATGGGCGCGGCACAACGCGGCGCGGGCAGAGGAAACAGCTTCGGGTTGAACATCCGGTTGCCGTTTGAGCAGGAACCGAACGGGGAGATTGCCGGGGACAAGAAGCTGGTGTCGTTCAAATATTTCTTCACCCGCAAACTTTGTTTCATGAAAGAAAGCGACGCCATCGCGCTGTTTCCGGGAGGATTTGGCACGCACGACGAAGGATTCGAAGCGCTCACGTTGATGCAGACCGGCAAGGCGCAGCCAAAACCGCTCGTGTTCGTGGACCGGCCGCGAGGGCGTTACTGGAAAACGTGGTGGCGGTTCGTCGAGGACCAGTTGCTTGATGCCGGGTTGATTGGGAAAGATGACCTCGCGTTGTTCAAGATTACCGACGATGTGAAGGAGGCTTGCGATGAGATTGCGCGTTTCTACCGGAACTACCATTCGAGCCGGTATGTGAAGGAGCAGCTTGTGTTGCGGGTGAAACACCCGGTGACCGAGAGTCTTTTGGAAATGTTGAACGAGCAGTTCGCGAACATCTGTGTGAAGGATGGGCGTTTCGTCGCGGCGGAGGCACTTCCAGAAGAAGAGAACGAGACGGATCTAGCCGCGCTGCACCGGATTGTATTTCCGTTTAATCGCACGCACTTCGGCGGGTTGCGGTCCTTGATTGATGTGGTCAACCAACATTAACGAGGCAAGATGAAACGTAAAACCGGCATCGTGGTGTTCACGCACGGCTCGCGCCGCAAAGAAGGTAATGAATTGCTGGTGCGGCTCGTGGAGCGGTTGCGCGAGCGTCTCGGCTGCGAGGAAATCGAGCCGTGTTTCATGGAACTTGGCAAGCCACCGATACCGGTAGCCATCAAGCGTCTGGTAGCGAAAGGCTGCAACCACATCTACGGCTACGCCTTTTTTCTGGTACCGGGATCTCACTTGAATGAGGACATCCCGTTCATCTTCGAGCAGACGTTGAAGAAACATCCCGGCGTCACCTGGGAAATCAGTCCGCCGATGCTGGAGTACCCAGCGATGCTCGGTTTCGTTGCCGACCGCCTGCACACCGCACTTTAGGCTGATGAACCCGGTGGCGTCTTTGTCTGGATCCGCGCGTCGCGTTATGTTCCGTCGGCGTTTTTTTTGGGTAGAGATGGTTTGCGAAAGCCGCTCCCGTAGCTCAGCTGGATAGAGCATCGGTTTCCTAAAGCTCGAAAGGGCATTTTTGACAATCTCGCATTTTCTTCGGAAAGTGCATATTTTCCACACCGGTAGAGATGTAATGCACTTCAGCAGCTTCGCACCAAGTAGAACAAAAACGCACCAAAAGGGAATTGAAATGCCAAAAAATGCCATTGGCGTGAGACGCAAAAACACGGTTTCGTGACGGTCTTGAAAATGCGACCTCGCCTTCGTTGTCAGCGGTGGTTGACATTCGCCGACGATCAAACGTATGCGGCTGACGGAGCACGTCGGGTGAGTTCGCTTTCTGAGTGGGCTTTGTCTCGGACTCCAGGCGCTGGAACTTTGTTTGCACCCTTCTCCCTTACCGCTACGCCCCGCGCATTCCATCCATGGCGATCAACTGCGCGATTTGATCAGGAAAGCCATAGTGATTACGGCTTGACTTTCCCCCCCCCCATCTTCTAAAAGCCGCAAATCCAACTAGGAGAGATCTGAAATGAAACTGACAGTTTGCGAGGCTTGCTTTGTGTCAAAACGGAATTGGATTCACCGGACACTCTTTTTGTTACTGGCCGCCTTGCTCCTCACCCATGCGCCCGGCACCGCCCGCGCCGAGGACAACACCAGCACCGTTATCAGCAATCAGGTTGTGGATCATGGTGGACTGGGCGGTGGTTGGTATTATTATATCGGCCAAACCGGTACCAACAACACACTCCTCATCACAAGCGGCGGCGTTTTTTCAAATATTCTTATCTCCATTATCGGTGACGCCGCCACTGCCAACAACAATGCCGTCACCGTCACCGGCTCTAACTCCGTTTGGTATTCCAATAACGCTATTTACCCCCAAGGCGGTGCCCTCTATGTTGGTTCCTCCGGCTCTTTCAATACGTTGACCATCACCAACGGAGGGACCGTGATTAACGGCCAAGGCACTATAATCGGCTTGAATAGTGGCGCTAACAACAACGCGGTCATTGTCACCGGCTCCAACTCTGTCTGGAGTGGTGGTATTAATACGTATATCGAAATCGGCCATGACGGATCCTTTAACACCATGACAATCAACAACGGTGCCCGTGTGTACGACTATGAAGCCAGCATTGGCACTGATTCCTCCAACGCCAACAACAATGCCGTCCTCGTCACCGGTTCCGGCTCGGTCTGGAGCAACACTGCCAGCCTCGTCATCGGAGGAGCAGGTTCTGGCAACACGCTGACCATCACAAATGGCGGTGTTGTCTACAGCAGCTTCGAAAGCTTTATTGGTCAAAATACTGGCGCCAACAGCAATGTCGTCACCGTTACTGGCACAAACTCTGTTTGGAATACCGGCGGCGGCACGGGTAACCCAAACATCGGCTTATACATTGGTAACGGCGGTTCTTCCAACATACTGACCATTGCCAACGGCGGCACCGTATTCAGCACCAACAGCTACATTGGCAACCAAAGCCATGCCGTCAACAATGCCGTCACGGTCACCGGTCACAGCTCTGTCTGGAACGACAGCGGCGACCTCTACGTCGGCTCCGTCGGCTCTTTCAACACACTGACCATTACAAATGGTGGCACTGTGTATAACGCCGAAGGTTACATCGGGGCTGCAACTGGCGCCAACAGTAATGTCGTTATCGTTACCGGCTCGGGTTCTGTTTGGAGCAATAGGTACAACCTTAGCGTCGGAGAGTCAGGTTCTGGCAACACCCTGACTATTGCCAACAGCGGCACCGTGTATAGTGCTGTCAGCTTCATCGGAGGCAACCACGGCAACAACAATGCTGCCACAGTCACCGGCCACGGCTCTGTATGGAACAGTAGCGACGATTTTTACGTCGGTGCGTACTCTTCCGGCTGCGCGCTGACGATTACCAACGGTGGCGCCGTGTTCAGCTATAACGGCTATGTCGGCTACGACAATAGCAACAATGTGGCTATCGTTACCGGCGCCAGTTCTGTTTGGAGCAACACCCAAGTCCTGTACATCGGTGATGAATCCGCCTGGGCCTACGGTAACAAGTTGATCATCACCAACGGTGGTGCCGTGTTCAGCAACGGCGGCTACATCGGCGGTTATGGAGGCAACAACAATGCCGTCGTTGTCACTGACACCAACTCCGTCTGGAATAACAGCAGCTACCTCTATGTCGGCTGTGGATCAGCCTTTAATACGCTGACGATTACCAACGGCGGCACCGTGTATAGCGCCAACGCCTACATTGGCTACGACTATAACACCTTTCTAAACCCAAGTGGTAATACCAGTAACGCTGTCACTGTTACCGGTGCCGGCTCTGTCTGGAATAATAACGGCGAGTTGGTGGTGGGCTTGATCGGCACCAACAATTCTCTGAACGTCTTCAGCGGCGGCAAGGTCAACACCGGCAACCTGACAGTGAACAATGGCAAACTGCTCCTTGATACGGTTTCCACAGTCAATATCAGCGGTGGTTCCAACGGCAGTGGTAGTAACTCCCTCTACGTCGGCCAGTCCGCTTCCGGCTATATGCTGACGATCACCAATGGCGGCTTCGTAAACAGTACCAGCGCCTACATCGGTTTTGGTGGCAGCGCCAGCAGCAATAATGCCGCCATCGTTACTGGCCCCGGCTCGGTTTGGACTAACAGCGGCGCGTTGGTGGTCGGCTCTGCCGGCACGAACAACTCTCTGAGTGTAATCAAGGGCGGCAAGGTCAACACCGGCAACTTAACCGTCAACAATGGCACCCTGCTCATTGATCGGCCCTCCACCGTCAGCGTCAGCGGGAACTACACCCAGACCGTGGCGGGTACCTTGTCACTGCTGATCGGCACCAACTACTTCACGCCCTACCTCTACGTGACCGGCGCCGCCAGCATCACGGGCACCCTGCAGATTGCCTCATTCAATGGTTATACGCCGACAGGTGGGACCACCCAGGAACTCGTGCAAGCCACCACCTCCTTCAGTGGGAGCGGATTCACCCTGGTCAATAACATCTCAACCACATTGGCGCCGCAGTTGATCTACCTCGGTCAGTACCTGGATCTGGTCTGGTCATCATCGTCGTCGCCTACGGTGGGCGATGCGTATTGGACCAATTCCGTCAGCGACTGGGCGACGGCCGGGAACTGGACGAACAACGGACCGTTTGCAGCGGTTTCGGCGTATGTCGCCAACGGAGGAACGGCGACGGTGCAATCGAGCGGACAAACGTGCACGAATCTGTATATTTTCAATGGGGGCGTCATTGTGACCAATGGCGGTGTCCTGAATGTGGGCGCCAACATTGTCGTTGGCAGCGCCAGTCACGCGGGTTCCTTGCTGATCACCAGCGGCGGCGTGCTCGCCAATGGCGGCTCGGGCTACATTGGGTCCAACGCCAATAACAGCGCGGTTCTCGTCACCGGCACCGGTTCTGTCTGGAGCAACAGCGGCAACCTCTACATCGGCTACTCCGGCTCCGGCAACACGCTGACCATCGCCAACAGCGGTACCGTGTACAACACTACCGGCTATATCGGCAACAACGCCGGAGCCAACAACAATGCCGTCACAGTCACCGGCTCCGGCTCCGTCTGGACCAACAACGGCGACCTCTATGTCGGCTATAGTGGTTCCATCAACTCACTGATCATCTCCAATGGCGGCAACGTGTATAACGCCATGGGCTGGATCGGCTACGGTCCCGGTGCCAACAACAACACTGTCATCGTCACCGGCTCCAACTCCGTCTGGAACATCAGCGAGTATCTCAACGTCGGTGTCTCCGGTTCCTGCAACTCCGTAACCATTTCTAACGGCGGCATCATAGCTAGTTGGAATGGCGATATCGGCGGCTACGGCAGCTACACCGGGGCTAATAGCAACTCCGTCACCGTCACCGGTACCGGCTCCGTCTGGACGAACAAGGGGATACTTCTAATCGGCGACACCGGTTCCTTCAACACGCTGACCATCACCAACGGCGGGGTCGTGTTCAACAATCAAGGCTATGTTGGCAGCAGCGGCAACAGCAATGCCGTCACAGTCACTGGCCCCAACTCCGTCTGGAGCAACAGCTGGTACCTCTGCGTTGGTCGTGCCGGCTCATTCAACACGCTGACCATCGCTAATGGTGGCAAGGTTTATAGCAGTGGCCTCCCCAGTGATATCGGTTACGCTCCCGGTGCCAACAACAACGCGCTCCTAGTGACGGGCGCAGGCAGCGTTTGGAACATCAACAACGATCTCTATATCGGCTGCTCCTCTTCCGGCAATACCATGACCATCGCCGACAGCGGCACCGTGTTCAACGCTAACGCCTACATCGGCGGCAGTAACGGCGCCAACAACAATGCCGTCACCGTTACCGGCTCGGGCTCCGTCTGGAGCAACAGCGGCACCGGCTCCAACCCCGCCTTCAGCGTCGGCTACAATGGCTCCGGTAACTCCCTGACCATCGCCAACGGCGGCAGCGTCATCGTCACCAACGCCGGCACCGAAATCGGCTCCAACGCCGGCGCCAACAGCAACTCCGTCACCGTCACCGGCGCCGGTTCGAAATGGCAGAACCAGTTTTATATCGATATCGGTTCCTCCGGCTCTTTCAACTCACTGACTATCTCCAGTAACGGTGTCGTGTCCGGCGCCAGCGGCTACATCGGCTACAATACCGGCGCCAACAGTAACTCTGTCACCGTCACAGGTTCAGGCTCCGTCTGGAGTAATACCATGGAAGAAGGCATATTCGTCGGCTATCAGGGCTCCGGAAACTCCATGATCGTCTCCAACGGCGGGAAAGTATTCAGCAATTCCGGCACCATCGGCTTGAACACCGGCGCCAACAACAACTCCGTCCTCGTCACCGGCTCCGGCTCCGTCTGGAGCAACAACACCGACCTCGTCGTCGGCAAAAACGGTTCCGGCAACTCCCTGACCATCGCCAACAGCGGCACCGTTTACAACGTCAACAGCACCATCGGCTTTATCTGGATTGCCAGCAACAACACCGTCACCGTCACCGGTACGAGTTCTGTCTGGAACAACAGCGGAGCGTTGGTTGTGGGCATGAACGGCGGAAACAACCGGCTGTCGGTCATCAGTGGCGGCACCGTCAACGCCGGCAACATGACGGTGAACAATGGTACACTGCACATTGATCCACTTTCCACCGTCAACGTCAGCGGCAATTACACCCAAACCGTCGCGGGCACCCTGGAACTCGCCATCGGTCCCAGCGTACTCAGCCAGTACCTGAACGTGACTGGCACCGCCAGTCTCACTGGCACATTGCGCCTCGTGCAGTTCAATAGCTATCTGCCGAGCGTCGGCTCGACCCAGCAACTCGTCGAAGCCGGTACGCTGAGCGGCACGTTCACCCTCGTCAATCAAATCCCGACTTTCTTGACGCCGTCACTGCTCTACCTCGACGCGACGGACGTTGACTTGATATGGTCGGCGCCCTTGAGGGTTTTGCTGTTGCCGTACGCGCTGACGCCGAACCAACGCGCCGTGGCGGCCAACATTGACGGCGCGTCAACCGACCCGCGTCTTGCCGACCTTGAGAACTACTTCTTGACCATCCCGACCAACCAGATCCCGGCGAATCTCGACCTGATCTCGCCGGACGAACTCAGCGTGATGGCTGAACTCACCCTTGCGGGCATGAATGCGCGCGGGTACAGCTTCCTGAGCCGCGTCAACGAACTGCGCGCTGAAAGCCACGGCTTTAACGCCAACCGCTTCACCGCGTACAACTCCGGCCCGGGCCAGTCCTTCAGCGCCGTTCGACAAAAAGACTCCGTATTGCAGGAACCTTCCAACGACATGTTTAGTTCCACCAAGGACAACCCGTGGGGCATCTACCTAGAAGGTGCCGGTGAATTCCTCGATATCAGCGGCGACTACAATGCCAGCGGCTATCACCCCAGCAGCGGCGGCTTGACCATCGGTATTGACCGTCGCATCGGCGAGCAATTCGCCGTTGGTTTCACACTTGGGTACACCTATGCCAGCGCCGGTCTTGTCAACGATGGACATGTTGACATGGACAACGGACGCGCGAGCCTGTATGCGGCGTGGTTCAAACAGGGCTTCCACCTCGAAGGGATGGTCAGCGGGGGCATCAACTCCTACGACACTCGTCGAGGCACCATCGGCGGGATGGCCACTGGCAGCACCGACGGCAGCGAATTCAGCGGATTGATTGGCGGCGGCTACGACTGGACGAAGGGGATCTGGACATTCGGGCCGCAAGTGAGCTTGCAGTTGAAGCATGTGGACATCGATGGATTCACCGAGAGCGGATCATCGGTGCCATTGCAAATCCAGTCGCAGAGTGACAACTCGCTGGAATCGCGCCTGGGCGCGCACGTTGGGTGCCGCGTGAACGTTGGCAAGGTTCTGATTGCGCCCGAACTCAGTCTCTCCTGGCAGCACCAGCACCTTGACAACTGCAGGTGGATCAACTCTCGGTTTGCCAACGGTGCTGGGAATATCTTCAGCGTGTACGGCCCTGTGCTGGGGCGCGACAGTGCCGTGATTGGCGCGGGTGTCTGGGTGCAATGGACGCCGTTGATTGGCACGTATCTGAACTACACTGCGGAAACAGGCGGCGCAGGCTACTCGGCGCAAATCGTCAGCGCCGGCGTCTCGGTCCGGTTCTAAACAATGCCCTCTGACGTTCTTGCAAAACTTCTTTTAGTGGATGGCGATTGGAGTGGAGATGGCGAGCCGAAGGTGTGAAAACAGTTTTTCCAGAGGCCCTTCGGCTTACTTTTACGATGGGCGACCATGCTCCGCCCTTGGCGTCGGCCC
>CAIKAP010000194.1 GCA_903825435.1 uncultured Verrucomicrobiota bacterium | reverse complement strand
GTCCAACGTGCGGCTCCTGCTCCGGCATGTTCACGGCCAACTCGATGAACTGCCTCTGCGAAGCGCTCGGGATGGCGTTGCCGGGCAACGGCACCGTGCTCGCCGTCTCGAAGGAGCGCGAGGCGCTTTACCTCCGCGCCGCGCACGCGATTCTCAAGCTCGTCGAACACGACCTCAAGCCGCGTGACATCGCCACCGTCGAGGCATTCGACAACGCGCTAACGCTCGACGTCGCGATGGGCGGCTCGACGAACACGATTCTCCACACGCTCGCCATCGCTCGCGAAGCCGGCATCCCGTACGACATCGCCCGCATTGATGCCATCTCGCGCCGCGTGCCGTGCCTGTGCAAAGTCTCGCCGTCCTCCGACTACCACGTCCAGGACGTCCACCGCGCCGGCGGCATCCACACGATCCTCGGCGAACTGAAACGCCTCGGCGCGCTCAACCTCAACTGCAAGACCGTCACCGGCAAAACCATTGGCCAGGACATTGACGAGTGGGACGCGCGTTCACCGCAGAGCACCGCGTGGGCAAAGTCCGCGCGCGTCGCCGGTGCGTCGGCGCCGGTGCGCGACGGCGTGATGGCGCGGAAACCGATTTCGTTCTTCCCCGGCGACGAGCGTTCGATCACGCTCTGGCGACTCGCCGCCGCATTCAACGCCGGCGACGCAGCGCTGTGCGGTGCGCTGTTTGCCGAGGACGCCGAGTTCCAACTTGACGAGACGACGACGTGGAAAGGCACAGCGGAAATCGAAGCCGGGTTCCGGCAGAAGCTCGCCGAGTTCAAAGGACAGGTGCGCGCCGAGCTGGGACGTTTGCGCGACACGCCGGTGTTGATGTTCTGGCAGTACGCGCCGGGCGAGCCGAAGAAAGTCCGCAGCCTCATCCGCGCGTCGCGCTACCGGCAGGGCTGGCTCATCACAAAAGCATATCGCGACATGCGTCCCGTGCCGATCTCGGCCACTGAGCCGACCGGATTAATGCCGTACGATTCCGCGTTTATGTTCAAGGCCGAGGATTGCATCCGCACCAAAGCGACCGCGTACACCGCCGACGGTGGCCTCGCGATTTTGTACGGCCAACTCGCGCCGCTGGGCAGCGTCGTCAAGACCGCCGGCATCAGCGAAACCTTCAAGAAAAATTGCGGCGCGGATTTTGTGTTTGAAGGACCGAGCGTGATTTTCGAGAGCCAGGAAGACGCCTGCGCCGGTATTCTCGGCGGCAAAGTGAAGGCCGGCGACATCGTCATCATCCGCAACGAAGGCCCGAAAGGCGGCCCCGGCATGCAGGAAATGCTCAGTCCGACCAGCTACATCGTCGGTATGGGACTTAGCGATAAAGTCGCGCTCATCACCGACGGTCGTTTCAGCGGCGGCACCGCCGGTGCGTGCATCGGACACGTCAGCCCCGAAGCGGCCGAAGGCGGCCCGATTGGTCTGCTGAAGAGCGGCGACCGGCTCCGGATAGATTTCCCGAACCGGAAGATCGACATCTGCGTGCCGGAAGCTGAACTCGCCGCCCGTCAACCGGCACAGGTGAAACGCGACCTGACCGGCTGGCTCGCGCGCTACCAGAAACTTGTCACCAACGCCAGCGAAGGCGGCGTATTGAGGTAAGTGCAGATACACACAACGAAGCTGGAACAGAACCGGAACACGATGTCACTCAGAAGAGTGACTTCGATGATGTGTCGTCAGGAAACTCGGCGGCTAGAATCTGCGAAATCTTCTGCCGGAGCACCGGTACATCTTGTGTTGCTGTCGTCCACACGATGCTCCATTGCACGGCGAAATAGGCATGAACCGCGATGTTTCGGAACGCCACAATGTCCCGCCATCCGACATCGGCATGGTGAGCGCGGAATTCCTTTGACAACCGAGCCGCAGCCTCGCCGATGATGGATAGCTTCTGCAGCACTGCGCTTCGCAGCAAGTCGTCCTGCAGAAACCGATCGCGTTCCGCGCCCGCAAGAAACGTCGCCACGGCATCAGCCGCCTCGACGATGTCCGCCAAGTAGAGCTTGTCACGCCGCATACAAGACCTCGGCGCTGGCAAGCACTTCCTCGCGGATCAGTGGTTTCAAGCCGCCCTTCGGAACCAAATCTACCTTGCGGTGCAGTACCTCCGCGAGTTCTCGTTGCAGCCGGGCCAGCGTGAGAAACGTCGGCTCCGCGTCCAGCTCGAATTCCACCAGCAAATCCACATCGCTCTCCGGCCCGAAATCCGTCCGCCGCGCCGAGCCGAACAACGACAATTCAACCACCCGGTAGCGCCGGCAAAGCGCCCGGACCGACTCAACTGGAATCTCAAGCTGGTTCATCATGCAACTCCACCCGATTTCTACACCATCTTCAGCCAACCTGCCAGAACGGAGTTACCGGCTGGCTCGCGCGCTACCAAAAGTTAGTCACCAACGCCAGCGAAGGTGGCGTGCTGAGGTAAGAAGCGAAGACCGTGTGGTGGTACCGGTTGAATTTTATGCACACAACGCAGCCGGAACAAAACCGGAACAGAACGCAATGCGTCGGCCAGCGCAGAGACCAAGAGCGTATAGCAAAACCTATCAGTGCTGCACGCCGACAACAATCATTTCATCAGGTCCAACAGAGTCCCCATTCCGCGTAGCTTGTTATACGAGCCGACGGGGTCGGTGTTAATTGGTGCATTCTTGCGTGCCAACGGCGCTAGGCCAAAGGTCGCATCCGGTACTGTCTGGCTGTAGTTGGTATCTGTCGCACAGCCGCTGACCAACCAGAGGCAACACAACACCAGCGCGCACAAAACCAGTTTTGACATTTGGTGTGGTTTCATTTGTTTCTCCTGTTGACTGTCACTTCTCCCCTGCCGACTGTCCGCCTCCTAACATGTTTCCGAACATATTTCCGAGACCATAGCCAGTATTCCATGAATCCATAAGACTTGTGCCTTGCGACGTGGCGCAACCGCTGACCAAGCAGAGCCAGCACAAGACCAGTGAGCATAGAATCAGTTTGGACATTTGGTGTGCTTTCATTTGTTTCTCCTGTTAACGGTTGTTGTCGAGGGTGGTGGAGCCGGTTATGCCGCTCCCGGTGAGGCGGGACTTTCGGATCGCTGACGCAGCCTCGCGAAGTTTCTTTTGTGCCTCTGCTTCGGCACCGTCAACCGCCTGCTTCGTCTTAAAATAAGCGGACGCTTCATGCCGATACATCTCCGCACTCTTTTCGTTCTGTGAGGCAGGAGGGTCTGGCCATTTTTTTGGATCCTCCGGCAGAGCATTCAAGTCCTTGATCAGTCGCTTGTCGGCAGTCTCTTCGATGGCGTGATTCAGTCGTGGCTGATTTGGTTTCTTCAAATCGTACACCTCGTCGTGCTTCTTGCACGCTGCATCAAGTGAGTCAACCGGTCCGGCGGTGCCGCTCTTGCCGTTGTTCTTCGACACGTCAACTCCGCCGCTCCAGCCGGGGCCACACCAGTTGCCATAACGAATTCCAGTTTGACCGGGTGTGGAGTCGCTCGGCTTCATATCCGTTCTTGTGCCGCGCGTTTGATACGGCAACTTGGAGTTGTTCTGCGCCAGTGAGAATTCGGCGCTGACTGCCAACGCTATTGCTGCGAGCACGCTGATCCTTTTCGCGTTCATGATTCCTCTCTTGGTTGATTGTTCCGCAACTTAACCTCAGCACTAATGTGCTGACCGTATTTGAACACCGGGCAATTTGTTTTGGAAGACTGGAGATTTTCCTAACTGGAAACCCTCGCGGACTTGGAGTTCTCGTTTCGGATGCCCGCCTGTGGCGAGTCCTGAAAGCCGCATGAAGGACAGCGAGAACAGCGACCGTAGAGCAGGTCGCAGATGGGTACATGGAGAAAAACTGAGAGCCTACGAAGGTGCTCGACAGACGGAGAGCGAGTGCCGGTCTCCCACCGGCTCCATGTCCCCTCGGTGACGTCAAATTCAGACGCCATTTTCTTGAGCGGCCAGTCGTTCTTGCTGCGCCAGTGCCGCAGCGTTTCACCCAAGCAATTCGCTGGCGGCGTTCGTCGTTTCTCCGTCTGGTTCATCGTGCCCAACCTCCTCGGTGCTCGCAGACGACCACGGAAACAAAAGGAGCGCGAACTTAACGCACCCCCACCTGAGGCACCGCGAAGCGCCTAGCAAGAGAGTGCAATCAAGCCGCGCCCTTGTGGAGCGCGTACTCGATGCCGGTCTCTTGCTATTGAAAATTCGCGGTTTTCAGGTGAGACCCGCAGCCGAAGCTACGCAAATAGATTTTCTTTTACTGGCTTATGTGACTTGTGTTTCTCCTTCGGTGTGCAGAATACTTCCGGCGAGCAGTCTAATGCAAGCCCCGCGTAGCGATTGTCAGACTTTCAGATTGTAACACTACCCGGCGCAACGCTGACTGGACTTCTATTCTTGTTTGGACAATTATGACAAGCAGAACGAAAGAATAACAATATGGCAACCTATTTTACCCGCGGCTCAGTTACCGAGAACATCACGACGGCGGACAAACGCGACGCGCTCGCGAAATCGTTGAAGGCGCTCGGCAAACCGTTGCGCCGCGTTTTGATTTTACCGCCGGACCACACGCGGCTCAATTCTGACGCGGGCGAGCTGACGCGGCTGCTGTTCGAGTTGCTCTCGCCGAAAACCGAGATAGACATCATGCCGACGCTCGGCACGCACTCGCCGATGACCGACGCGCAATTGCGAATGATGTTCGGCGACACGATTCCGCTCGACCGTTTCAAAGTCCACGACTGGCGCAACGGCATCTGGCGCATCGGCGTCGTGCCGGGAAAATTGTTAAGCGAATGGTCGGAAGGCCGCGTTGACTACGATGTCAACGTCGAGGTCAGCAGCCGGTTGTTCGACGGGTACGATTTGATTTTGTCCGTCGGCCAACTCGTGCCACACGAAGTCGTCGGCATCGCCAACTACACCAAAAACATCATGACCGGCGCGGGCGGCCCCGACACGATCAACAAATCGCATTTCCTCGGCGCAGCGTTCGGCATGGAACGGATGATGGGCCGCATTGATACGCCGGTGCGAAAACTTTTCAATTACGGCGTCGCCAATTTCCTCGGCAAGCTGCCGATTTTGTACGTGCTGACCGTCATGCAAAAAAACAACGCGACCGGCGCGATGACGATGCGCGGCCTGTACATCGGCGACGACAACGTGACGTTCGAGACCGGCGCGAAGCTCTCGCAAAAAGTAAATCTCGACCTGCTCGACGCACCGTTGAAAAAAGTCCTCGTCTGGCTCGACCCGCACGAATTCAAGAGCACGTGGCTCGGCAACAAAGCCATTTACCGCACCCGCATGGCAATGGCCGACGGCGGCGACCTCATCATTCTCGCGCCCGGCCTGAAGGAATTCGGCGAAGACCCCGAGATTGACCGGCTCATCCGGAAGTACGGCTACAAAGGCACGCCCGCGACGCTCGCCGCCGTAAAATCAAACGACGAACTCCGCAACAACCTCAGCGCCGCCGCGCACCTGATTCACGGTTCCAGCGAGGGACGGTTCCGCATCACGTATTGTCCCGGTCCCGGCATGAGCGCCGACGCCATCCGTTCCGTCGGATTCGAGGTTGGCAACCTGAAAGATTATCCGATCGAAGGATTGAAGGACGGCTTCAATGGCGACGTCTTTTACATCAGTAACCCGGCGCTCGGATTGTGGGCGCTTAAAAATCAATTCTAGGAGAACACATATGAAGTTATTGTTTGTAGCCCTGTTGATGGCCAGCACGATTGCTGGACGTGCAGAAGAGAAACTTTTCGCGCAAGTCATCCCCTTGGTGTCGCCCGCCAAGGACGCGCCGAAACAGTTGCAGATCAAAGCCGACGACAAAATCGTCGCGCTCGGCGACTCGATCACGGCGGGCGGAGGCTACCTGCGCTACACCGAGCAGGTCCTCGCGGCCAATTACCCGCAACTCAACGCCCCGAAGATCATCAACGCCGGCGTTGGCGGCAACAAAGCAGAGAACATGATCGCCCGTTTTGACAAGGACGTGTTATCGTGCAAGCCGACCATCGTCACCATCAACGTTGGTATCAACGACGTCTGGTCTCGCCTACAATACCTACATAGCAACTTTGTGCTCAAACTCTACCGCGACAACGTGGCGACGATGGTGGACAACGCGCAGGCTGCCGGCGTGCGCGTTATCCTGCTTGCGCCCACTGTGATCAATGAAGAACCGTACGCCGAAGGCAATAAGCGCCTGCCGCTTTACGTCGCAGCGATGCGCAAGATCGCCGCCGAAAAGAACTGCCAGTTCGTTGACCTGCATACGATGTTCCTCGAAGCGCTCAAACACAAACCCCGGGGCGAAAAAGACAACTGGCTCACTAGAGACGGTGTACACATGAAACCGCTCGGCAACGCCATCATGGCGCTCGGTATTTTGCGCGCGTTCGGTGTGCCAGACGAGAAGAGCGCCGCCACCGAGATCATCACTGCGGCGCCAAAGAAACCGGCCCCGAAGAAGTAACCAGGAAGCTCACGCGCGTATCGCCGTAGACCGCGTCACGCTTCACGCTCCACGTTTCACCGGGCGTGATGTCGTCGCGCTTAGCCGACTCCAATACCAACAGGCCGCCGGGCGCCAGAGGCAGCGGGCGCTCCAGAAGTTTCTGCGCAGCGTCGCCGTACGGCGGATCGGCGAAGATCAGTGAAAACGATTCCCCCGCTGCTGGCAGCTTGAACGCGTCAGCGCGAACCACCTTAAACCGGCAAGTCACGCCCCGATTGCGCCGGAACGATTCGAGATTGCGTTCGATGGCGTCGAGCGACACCCGCGCATTCTCGACGAACGTGACCGCGCTCGCACCGCGGCTGGCCGCTTCGAGTCCGAGCCCGCCACTACCGGCAAACAAATCCAGCACCGTCGCGCCGATGACGCGCTCGCCAAGGCTCGAGAACACCGCTTCGCGAACGCGGTCGGAAGTCGGGCGGGCGGCGCCGCGCGGCGCGACGAGCGTTGTTCCTTTTGCGATGCCGGCAATGATGCGCATGGTCAGTGGAGAAATTTTTGGAGTTTATTGAGTGCCTTCTCGGCGGTTCGTTTTACAGCGTGCTCATCGATATCCACCTTGGGATCGTCGTAGGTTCCGGAGACGTGGAAACTGAGCGCGCGGCGTCCGTCGGCCTGTTCCGTTAATAACTTACGGATTAGGCCGGGGGTGCGGTCGGCGACTTCCTGCGAGAGTACGAGCGTCAGGTCGTGGTTGAGCGAGCCGTTAGTGAGCGAGACAACGCCGCGTCCGGTGAGTTCGATCTGTTGCGAGATCATGCGGATGACGGGAGTGTGCATTTGGTTGGTAGCGATGGTGAACTCCATACGGCACTCGTCGAGTTGCAGATCGCGCAACGCCGGCGTTTGCAGCAACGTTGCCAGCAGGCTCATCAACGGTATGCCGGACGCGGTGCCGCCGTTGATCTGGATGCGGCCCTGGCCGCTGAGCGAGTCGCCACCTTCAAGGGATGCGGTGCCTTGGAGTTTGCCCTTGAGTAACGGCGGCAGCCCGAACTGCCGTAACAAATCCGGAACATCGGCGTCGCGCACGTCCACCTGAAGTTGCCAGCGGAACTCCTTCTGGGACTGCACCGCAAGGCTGCCGGTGAGCGGGCCGTTGGCGAGCGTGCCGCGTATCGGTGCCATATCCATTCGTCCCGCCGCGGCTTTCACAGGCGCGTCGAGCTGGCGGATGGCGAGTTTGCCGACCCGGAGCGTTTCGGCGTGCAACAAGCCGGACGATTGCGGCGGCGTGACATCGAGATTAAGGCCATCGAGCCGCGTGAGCGGCTTGTTCGAGGCGTCGAGCAGGGTGAGACAGCCGTCGCGGACGGTAAACTTGTCGAGGACGAACTGCCAGTTCGACCGGTGGAACTCTCCCGTCTTGGCGAATGCGTTGGTGTTGTCCGCCATGACAGCTGCGGTGCCGATGTGGAGAGTAACAACGGGTTTTTGGAGCGAAATCTCCGCCAGCTCGACGCGGTGATGGAACAACGGCAGTATCCGAGGCTGCGCGTGAAGTGAGTCGGTGGCGAACGACAAACCCTGTGCGCCCAGCATGTTGGTGATGATAGCAAGCCCCTTCAGCGTCACGCCGCGGAATAGCGAGATGTCAAAGTCTTTCACCTCGAAGCCGCGGACGTCGCGCGTACCCTTGCGCACCATCGCCTTGAACGAATCAGAGTGAAGATACCATTCGATCGTCCCCAAGACGACGCCGACCAGCCCTGCGACAATCAGGAACAGGATCAGAATGACTTTCAAGAATGTCTTCATGGTTGGCTTCGTCCGAGTTGCCGTTTAGAATAACGGACACACGGTCTCATGGCCAAGCTTTTCGTCATCTTCAACCCGGCGGCGCACGGCGAGAAATCGCAGCGGCTCCTCCGCTTCCTCGAATCGAAAGCTGGGCCGACCGTTACTCTGGCGCCAACGCAACGCGCGGGCGACGCGACGAAGCTCGCGGCGCAAGGCGTTGCCAACGGTTACGACGCAATCGTGGCGGCGGGTGGCGATGGCACGATCAACGAGGTCATCAACGGATTTGGCGTCAGCGGCGCGACGCTCGGCGTGTTGCCGCTCGGCACAGCCAACGTCTTCGCGCGCGAACTACGCGTGCCGCTGAAGCTCGAAGCTGCGTGGGCAACCCTAGAGCGCGGTACGACCCGCTCGGTAGACCTCGGTGTCGCCGAGTTCGGAGGACGGCAGCGACTCTTTGCTCAACTGGCGGGCGTCGGCTTCGACGCACGCGCTGTGCGCGCAGCAAACTGGGAACTGAAGAAACGATTCGGCCCGCTCAGCTACGTCTGGGCCGGGTTGGTCGCGTTGCGCGACCAGAAGGCGGATGTCGAGGTCGTTGCCGAGGACGCTGGTATTACCTCACGCGGCGCATCGGTGCTGATTGGTAACGGCCGGTTCTACGGCGGCTCGTTCCCGTTGTTTCCCGACGCGAAACTCGGCGACGGCCTACTCGACGTGTGCGTGTTCGAGGGCAGCGGTTATGTCAACGCGTTGCGGTATGGATTCGGTGCGCTGCGCGGATCACACACAAAGCAACGCGGTGTCCGCTACTTCCAGAGCGCACGGTTCACGTGTCGCGCCATGTCGGCAGCGCCGCTGGAACTCGACGGCGAAGATGCGGGCGATGTTCCTGTTTTGTTCCGGGTGTCGGCGCGTGCCCTGCGCGTCATCGTGCCGGCTTGAGTTTTTCCAAGGTCAACGCGAGGTTGTCGTGCGCCTCGGCGTACGATGGGTCTCGCCGCAACGCTTCGCGGAAACACGCCGTCGCCACCTCGTACTTGCCCTGCCGGGCGAACGCGACACCGAGGTTGTTGTGCGCGGCGGCTACGCTCGGATTTAGCCGCAACACGGTGGAAAAATGTTTCACCGCCTCGTCCAGCCGTCCTGACTTCGACAGCAGATTACCGAGATTGTTGTGCGCCTCGGCGTAGGTGGGGTTCAACCGCAACGCCTCCCGGTACTCGCGTTCCGCTGACGCGAGATCTTCCCGGTTGCGAAGCGCAAGGCCAAGATTGAAGTGCGCGACCCACGCCCGAGGATTCTTCGCAAGCGTGTTGCGCCACAACACCGCCTCGTCGGCGTACAGCGCCGCGCGAGAGAACGTGAGAAAGAACAACACTGCGGCTACCGCCGCACCGATGGGCCAACGAACGACGGCGAGCGCAAGCACCAGCGGCAGCGCGAGGTATTGCCAGTGGTCGGACACCAACGCGTAGGCATAGAAACCTTGATCGAAAAAGCCGAGCATCGGGAACATCATCGCCACGAACCCAGCCAGTGCAAGGAACGCACCGCGGTTGTGCAGCCAGCACCACGCGAGCACCAGCACGAGCAGTAGGACGGGAATCAAATTTGCCTCTGCGCGCGGATAAATGAGGCTCAGACTCACCGGTAGAACAGCTTTCCAAAGATAGAACCAAACCGCCGCACCCGCCGTTGCGACGCGCGTGAGGAAATCATCGTGACGCACAGCAGTGCCTTCGAGGACGCGGTGATGTTGGAACCAGATCGCGACTAGTCCGAGCGCGAATGCCAGCGCGAAAAACGGCGCCGCCTCCCGCCACTCCAGCCGGTTCCGCCGCCACCACGAGATGCCGAGCAGCACGAAGGGAAGGGGCGCTACCGCCGTCTTGCTCAGCAGCGCCAGCAGGAATGCCGCGAGTGCTGCGGCATGCCAAGCACCGCGCCGCGTCTCGTCGAACCGCAACCAAGCGAGCACCGTCAGCCCAGCAAAGGCGAACCCGAGCAGGTTCTTCAACTCGGTGATCCACGCGACGGAGGCGACGTTGACCGGATGCAGCGCGAACAGCAGCGCCGCCAGCCACGCGCCGCGCAGGTCGAGTGCGCGGAAAATGCGCCAGAGCAGGAGCGCGTTCGCAATATGGAGAAGGACGTTGACGACCCGGTAGCCGGTCGGTTGGTTGCCCCAGCAAAGCCACTCGGCGCGGAACACGGTAAACGTGACTGGGTAGTAGTCGGCCGGTTCGGTTGAGCACCAGATGCGGGCGAGGCCGCCGGGCTGGGTGACGAGGCGGTTGCGGGTGACATTGAGGCCGTCGTCCCACAGGAACGGCCCGCGCAACGACGGCCAGTACGCAAACAGCGTCAACGCCGCAATCGCGAACGCTCCCAGCGCACGTTTCATCAGCCCGCCACGAACTGGCTCATGGCCCGGAAAATTTCGTAGCGTTGCGAGATGTCACGTGGGGTGAGCGTCTGAAGCCGTCCGAGACTGAAGCTTTCCACATTAAAACTGGCGATGACGCTGCCATAGATAACGGCGTTACGCAGTGAAACGGCATCCACGCGGTCAACGCTGGCCAGATATCCGGCAAACGCCCCGGCAAAACAGTCACCGGCACCCGTCGGATCGTGGAGGTCCTCCAATGGATAAGCCGGGGCGCTGAAAACGTGACCCTCGCCGAACAACAGGCAACCGTGCTCGCCTTTCTTGATGACGACATACTTCGGCCCGAGTTTCAAAATCCCGCGCCCGGCTTTGATGAGGTTGGTTTCCTTCATCAACTCGCGAGCCTCGCTCTCATTCAAAATGAAACAGTCAATCTTCTTCAGCAACTCCATCAACGGTTCGCGCGCGATCTCCAGCCACAAATCCATCGTGTCGGCCACGACGAACCGGGGGCGTTCCATCTGCGCCAGCACGTGAAGCTGGAGTTGTGGCGCGATGTTGGCGAGGAAAACGTACGGCGTGTGCCGGTAGGAAGCGGGCAGCGTTGGCTGAAATTTCTCAAACACGTTGAGCGCCACCGAGAGTGTGCGGCGATTGTTCATGTCCCACTCGTATTCGCCGGACCAGCGGAACGTCTTGCCGTCGGCGATCTCCAAGCCGTCGAGGTTCATCCGGTGTTTCTGGTAAAGTTCGAGGTAAGGCTGCGGAAAATCGCTGCCGACGATGCCGACAAGGTTCACGTCAGTGAAAAATCCCGCCGCCACGCCCGCATAACTGGCGGAACCACCCAGCAGGTCGTGATGTTCTTCCAACGGCGTCTTGACACTGTCCAACGCAATCGAACCGGTAATGAGTAAGCTCATGTCCAATTTTCTAGCCACGAATGGACACGAATGCACGCGAATTGTTCACGTCGCCATTGTCTGCTCCTTGTGTCACTCTGAGCTTGTCGAAGAGTCTCCTCCCCCGCTACACTCCGCCCGTTTATGAAACAGGCTGCTTGGTATGAATAGGCATGAATTGGTGTGAGTAGGCGTGTTTTTCCATAGCCGGCACGGCTGAGGTGCCCACCAGTCGCGATCAGGGGCGGTTTGAGGAAAAAGAGGCACCGGAGGCGGGTTTTCATGTTGGTTTGAGGAATGAAACGACTC
>CAIKAP010000193.1 GCA_903825435.1 uncultured Verrucomicrobiota bacterium | reverse complement strand
GGCCGACGCCAAGGGCGGAGCATGGTCGCCCATCGTAAAAGTAAGCCGAAGGGCCTCTGGAAAAACTGTTTTCACACCTTCGGCTCGCCATCTCCACTCCAATCGCCATCCACTAAAAGAAGTTTTGCAAGAACGTCATCAGTAAGCTGACTTGTGGAATAATGTGGAGAGCGTATAAAGTCCAGCCAACATGAAGAGAGGAACACGACGCGGTATGGTGAGAAATCCAACAAAACGTTTAAGTGTCGAATTCCGCCGCACATCTTGGTGGATACCGCAAGTCTCGTCCACTCCGCCAAACCAAATTTCTATACGGTGAAGCTTGGAAGGAACCTGAATAATGAACAGACGCATATTAACCTGCTCGCTAATCACCATTATGGCGGCTGGTGTCGTCTCCGCCTTTGCCGTAGACGCGCAGAAGATCGGGAATGTGGACGTTTCGGCGTGGCGCGGTTTTAACCTCCCCGGTAAATACTACGGCGTGGAGCCGCAGGCAGTTGAAGACGACTTCCGTATGATTGCGGAACTGGGGTTTAACTTTGTGCGACTCTGCCTCGATTACCGTCGCTACGTTGCAAAGGATGACTGGCTCGCGTTCAACGAAGACGCCCTGAAGGAGATAGACCGCGCCGTTGATTGCGGGAAGAAATACAATATTCATGTCTGCCTGGACTTACACAGCGCACCGGGCCACGTCATTGGCGAGGTCAAGGAGCATGGCTCACTCTGGGACGACCGTAAGGCGCAGGACGCGTTCTGTGAGCATTGGGCGATGTTCGCGAGGCGTTACCGTCACATTCCTCAGGAGCGACTGAGTTTCAACCTCGTCAATGAGCCGGCTCACGGGAAATATGAGAACTGCGTTGTGGTTTTCCGTCGCGCTATTGAGACGATTCATGCGATTGACCCCAGGCGCCTGATTGTGGTGGACGGTTTTGGTTATGGGCAACGGGGTCCATACACTGAATTGGTGCCGCTACCCAACGTCATCCAGGCGACACGCGGTTATCAACCGTTTTCCCTGACTCACTACAGAGCGAGCTGGGCGAAAGGCTCCGACACATGGCCACTCCCAACTTGGCCGATGTTGCCGGGGATACTTTACAGCCGGACCAAGAAGAGAGAAGACTTGAACGGACCGCTTGTGTTCAAGGTTGACCTCAGAGAGAACACGGAGATTGCCATCAAGGTTCATGAGGTTTCTGTCAAGTCAGTCCTTGTCGCGAAAGCCGACGGAAAAACCGTCTGGGAAAAAACGTTCGCGCCAAAGGAAGGCAAGGGAGAATGGAAAGAAGTTGTCTTTGATGAAAAGTCCAAGAGTTATCGCAACATCTACGATCGCGAGTATCGGTTCCGATTGCCGACCGCGGCGGGGGAGATCTCCATTGAAAACATCGATGGCAATTTTCTTTCGTTTAGCGAATTGACGCTGCGACTTCCCGATGGCAGGCGATGGCGTTTCTCAACAGACACCGCGTGGGGCCACAAGCCGGGTGTTTGTAAGATCTCAGCAGATGGCAAAATCCTGCCCCTGCCGGACTGCTATCCAGAGAAAATGCTCAACGACGACCTCCAGCCGTGGCTCGACATCGCCGCGCAAGGGGTGCCGGTGTTTGTCGGTGAGTTTGGCGCATTCAACAAGACCCCCCACGATGTGACTCTCGCGTGGATGAAAGACTGCTTGGAGCGCTGGAAAAAGGCGCGCATCGGTTGGGCGCTCTGGACTTTTCGAGGACCGTTTGGAATTCTCGACAGCAAGCGCGCCGACGTCGAATACGAGGACTTTCACGGCCATAAACTCGACCGGAAAATGCTGGACCTGCTGCGACAACACCTAAAGGACTAGTTTTACTCAGCTCACGATTGGTTTTTAGCACGGATACGGGCTGATTCCACGTGCGCAGTCAGACCTTCCACTTGTCCAAATGCCTCCAACGTCGGTAGCGATTTGCGCAACGCCGACGCAGTGTACTCGATAAGGCTGGTGCGGCGCATGAATTGATCTACGGTCAGTCCAGAAAACGCCGTGCCAGCACCACCGGTAGGCAGCGTGTGGCTGGGACCGGCGATGTAATCGCCGACGACCGTTGGCGTCCACGGGCCGAGGAAGATGGCGCCGGCAGTCGTGAGTTTCTTTGCCACGGAAGCGGCGTTTTTCGTCATCACTTCAAGATGTTCGGGGGAGAAGCGGTTGGTGATGGTGACGGCTTGGGCGAGGTTTTTTGCCAACACGAGGACGGTGCCTTTGGCGAGGACGTGGTCAACCAACGCGGATCGGGGCAGGGCGGCTAGTTGACGGGCGATCTCGCCCGGTGTCTCGTCAAGGATGCGACGGGAAGTTGTCACCAGCCAGACACGTTCCTCGCCGGAGCCGTGTTCGGCTTGGGCGAGGATGTCGGCGGCGATGAAACGCGGATCGGCGGTGTCATCGGCGAGGATGAGGACTTCGCTCGGCCCGGCGAGTAGGTCAACAGCGACTTGGCCGAAGAGGAGTTTCTTGGCGGCGGTGACGTAGGCGTTGCCGGGACCGAAGACTTTCAGGACGCGCTTGATTGTCTTTGTTCCGAGCGCCATCGCAGCGATGGCTTGCGCTCCGCCAATGCGGTAAATCTCAGTCGCACCGGCAACTTTGATGGCGTAGAGCAAATCCGGGTTCGTGCTTGGCGTGCAGGCGACAATCTCGCGGCAGCCGGCAACCTTGGCGAGCGTGATGGTCATCAGCGCGGTCGAGGCGAGGGGAGCGGTGCCGCCGGGGATGTAGATACCGACGCGACGGATAGGGTCGAATTTCTCGCCGACACGGCCACCTTGGGCGTTGCGCATGGTCCACGCCTTCGGCATGCCGCGGCGGGCGAATGTCGAGATGTTACGGTTGGCAACGGCAATGGCTTTGCGGAGGGCAGAAGTGGTTGGAGCGGTGAGGCGGAGTTGGGCGGCGGTCAGCTTTACCTTGTCGAATCGCTCGGTGAGTTCAAGGACGGCAGTGTCCCCGCGCGCGGCGACGTCTTGGATGATGCCGCGGACGCGCTCTTCGATCTGTGGATCGAAGAGACTGTTGGCGGCAAGTACGTTGGCGAGCGCTGCGTCGAAGTCCGTTTGGTTGTGGCGGATGATTTTCATCAATGCGCCTATCTTACAGGACGGCGCGGTTACTTCAAGAGTTGGATAGCGGCGCGGACAAAGGTGAAATCAATCTGCTTGTGGAGGGTGCGTAACGAATGGTCGGGGCGGACACGATGATCGAGGTTGATGTGGTAAGCGAACCACTCTTTCTGTGATTGGTGAATCCCTACCATGGCAGCGGCTCCTTGTGCAAGTCTCTGTAGTAGTGCGACTAACAGATTGGTTTGAGGAACTGTAAAGAGACGTAAATAAGTGTATTTTTCTGTGACCGGGTGTGCTGAAGTCGTTCCTCAAACCACCGGCGGACGGTTTGAGGAAAACTTGGGTAAAAAGGGGGATAAAACGGCATTATCGCAATGGTTTGAGCAAGAAAATAGTCCGAAACGATGCCGGGGTTGAATCCTGTTTAAGACGGCTTGAGGTCGCCTTTTAACAACACTGCCAATGACCCCCCTTTCTGCCATATATATAATATATATGATCACGGTTTGAGGAAGGCTTTTTCGATGGCGGCGTCTTGCGGCGGATCGAGCATGTGCCGGCGTTCAACTTTACTTTTCGAGCGACGGAAGTGGACGCGCAGAACCGGGTGCCGCCGTTGCAGATTTTCGCGCCGCGCGGGATGTTGCTCGGCGGCGGCGCGCTTGTGCCGCGATTGTTGACCCGCGAGGAACCGGTGTACGGACTGGAACTCGAACCGTTCCGGTGGACGTATCTGCGCAACCAGGCGCGGAGCGGCGACCCGGCGCGGCAAGGGCTGCTGCGCACGATTGGCTGGATGTACCTGTTCAAGACGGCCGGGGTGCGGAACTGGGCGCGGTTCGTCGAGCGGCACGGGATGCCGTTCGTGGTGGCGAAGGTGGACGAGAACGCCTGGCAGACCGACCGCGACAAGATCAAGAACGTCATTCGCAGTTTCGGGCCGGACGGCGGCGCGGTGTTCTCGCGCGCGGTGGAATTGCAGTTGCTCGAAGCGTCGAAGTCCGGCGCGGAATGTTACGAGAAACTCTGCCATTATTTTGGAGACGCCGCGACGAAGGTGATTCTCGGTCAGACGTTGACCACCGGCACGCCACACGAAGGGCAGAGCGGTTCGCGGTCGCAAGGGCAGACTCATCAACTCGTTCGGCAAGACATCCTCGAATCCGATTGCAAAGCGACCAGCGAGATGATTCAGCGCGACATTATCCGTCCGCTGGTCGGCTTTAAGTTTGGCTGGGACGAGCCGGTGCCGACGCATCAGTTCAAGTACGAGCCGGCGCAGGACATGGTCGAACGGGCGACGGTGACGAAGACGCTCAGCGATGCCGGGTGGGTGCGCGATCAGGAGGAGATGGAGCAGGAGTTCAAGAT
Source organism: uncultured Verrucomicrobiota bacterium (assembly GCA_903825435.1). GTDB lineage: Bacteria > Verrucomicrobiota > Verrucomicrobiia > Palsa-1439 > Palsa-1439 > CAIKAP01. Next base: position 1,741 of record CAIKAP010000193.1, on the reverse strand, counting down.
GAAACTGACGCGCGGCGATCCCGCGCCGAAGATTCAGGAGAATGTTGACCTGCGGTCAACGGCAGCGCTCAGCCAGACACTGCCGGAAATGCACTCTCACCGGCACGGCGCGACTGCGCTGGACGGGATCGTGGCGGCGGCACTCCCAAAGTTGGCGAGCCGTGAAGTGTTGGAGCCGATGTTCGGGCCAGTGCGAACGGCAATTGATCGGGCCTTGAAACACAGCGCGACGGTTGAAGAATTCCGCGCGGCGCTGGCGACGCTGCTCGACGAGGTGCCGGGCTTGTTGCCGAAGATGAACGTCCACGCCTTCGCGGACGAATTGAATCGGGCGATGATCGCGGCGGCGAAACAGGGCAAGCAAGGAGTGCGACGTGCATGAGAAGGGCTTTCAGCTATCGGCTCTCAGCGCTCAGCCTTGGAGGATTGTTGCTCGTGGCTGATTTTGGGACAACCGATTGGGCGGCGGCGCGGGAAGCGTTGCAGGGCAAGAGTGTGTTGCCGACGGCGTTGTCGAGCGCGGAGATTTCCGCGTCGTTCTCGGCGGAACTCAAAGCGCGCTCCTTCTACAGCGCGACCGTCACGAGCGCGCGGGTGCTGGAGGAATTGAAGACCGAGACGCAATCGGTGATGAATCTGTTGTCGCCGATTGATGGAATTGTGAGCGGCAACGATCTGGCGTCGGCGGTGACGCGGTTGCAGAGCTTTTTTGAGCGGGCGGGGTATGTGCCACCGGAGGGAGTCGAGCGGGGCAGCATCCGCGATCTGGCAAGCACGACGCGAATCAATCTGATCCTCAACCAGAATACGCGGACGGCTTACGCGACGGCGAACTATCAACAGATGATGGAGCCGGAGCAAAAGGAACTTTTCCCATACTTGCGCTACCTCGGCGATCCGCGTCCGACGCAGCGGGCGGAACACTGGGCGTTGAACGGGCTGGTGTTGTCGAAGGACGATCCGTTCTGGGCGACACACACGCCGCCCTGGGATTACAACTGCTGGTGCGACGTGGAGGAAGTGGCTGCGGACGAAGCCGAGCAGAAAGGCGTGGACAAGGCCGTGGTGCGCGAAGGGCGGACGATGGTGGACAAGGATGGCCGGGCGTTCGAGGTATTCCCGGCGGAGAGCGGTTACACGTTCGATCCGCGCGCGAGCCTGGCGAACGGGTTTGACGCGGGGATTGACGACGCGGCGATTCGGGAACAGTTCGAGGCCGTGCTGTCCCGCAATCTTGACAACTATGTAAAACAACAGGAGATTATCAGCGATGAATTACCATCTGACAGGGTGGGATCCGGCCAAGAAGCAAACTTACGAGATACCGATCTCGGCCGCCGAGCATCAGCGGCTGGAGAAGCAGTGGCTGGCGAAATTCGATCCAGTGACCTGCGAGCTGCGTTCGATCCAGAGGCTGCGCGCGTTACAGGAATCGAGATCGGGCAAGTCGGCCTCGGCGTCAAGCCCCTCCACCACGAAGCCTGGGGCGACGAGCTAGCCCCGCGTCTGGCGGCGCGATTGCGCGCCGCGTTACCCACCAGTCTTGAAGTCCGCGCCGACGGTCCCGATCTTTACGTCTGGAACCCGCGCCTCGCGTCCGTTGCCAGCGATCAATTTGCTCGCCAACAACTCCGGCACCAACGCCGTTTATTCCGCCGACCTCATTCTCTCGTGGATTGTCCGCACACGCGGCAACGGCGCGTGCTACGATGCCGACGCCGCGACCGAGGTTGATTCCTGC
>CAIKAP010000192.1 GCA_903825435.1 uncultured Verrucomicrobiota bacterium | reverse complement strand
GTAGGGAAAAGATGGCGTTGAAGATGGTGGAAGATCGCGGTCAGTTCATGCATAACTCTGAGACGCTTCCCCTTGCATCCCGTTCAAATCCATCGCCGAAAAAGCCCGCAAAAGCGAGTTTTGCAAGAACGTCATAATACTATGTTTTACAACACCAAAGGTCAAGTCTCCCGATCGGGACCTGTGGCGGTTCTCAGAAAAGAGCTGTGAAATCATCCATGGCTACCTGAAGTAGTTTGCAAAATGATCTTGAATATCGCAATTGGTAGAGCGTGGTGGGTCGAGACCATTTGCGAAATCAATCGCCTTTTAGTGCTTCCTCGCGTTGCCCACAAGCACCGGCGTTTACGCAGTGCCAGTCGGAAAGCAGGTTTGGTTGCCAAGGTTTCTGCCCTGGCGTTGATGATGCGGTTGCCAATGGAGGGCCCAAGACGGAAACATCCCCCAACACATCTGAGTCATGTACCTTGCCGTCTATTCTGTCAATCTCTCATCAGTCTGCTGTTTTGGGACGGATGGTGACATTAGAGGGTTTGAGGCCATGACCGGTATCGGTAGGCTCGACTGGCAAAGGAGGAGGTTGTTTCTTCGACGGGGATGAAGGCGGGGCGTTGGTGGTGGCGGTGGGATTGATTTTCTTATCGATACCAAGTTCTTTGACGGCATCAAGCATTTGGAGGCGACGTTGGGTTTCGGCAGTGGTCTGGGCTTCGTTGCGCAGGACGACGGGCCGGATGAAGACAATGAGTTCGTCGCGCGTGGTTACGTTTTGGTGGCTCTTGAAAAGCCAGCCGAGCAGAGGAATATCGCCAAGAAAGGGCACCTTGGTTTCGGTGACGCCTTTCGAGTCCTTGATCAGGCCGCCAAGGATGACGGTGCTCTGGTCCTTGACCATGACGACAGACTGCGCTTCGCGTTTATTGATGGTGGGAACGGTGATGCCGCCAATATTGTTGTTGGCTCCGAGGTCGTTGACCTTCTGCTTGACATCAAGTGTAACAAACCCGTCGGGGTTCACGCGCGGCGTTACGCTCAATTCAATGGCGACATCCTTATACTCGATATTGGCGGTCAGGCCGCTGGTGAGTTGGTTGGTGGAAGTGCCACCGTTACCGACTAAGGACGATAGCGTGGAGGTGGCAACAGGAACGGAACTGCCGACGATGATGCTGCCCTCCTGGTTGTGGAGAGTTTGGATGACCGGTGTAGAGAGGACTTTCATGCGACCGGTGCTGGCGAGGAGGTTGACGACGGCGTCAAGTTTGAGGTTGCGGAACGTGGCCCAATAGGTCAACGCGCTCGACAAGGCAGCTCCTTGCGGGGTGAAGCCGATGGGCGTGGCGCCGATGTTTAAGGGCAACGGCCCTTTCGGATCGCCGGTTTGCGTTCCGCCGTAGAGGCTGGCGGCACCGGCCTTGATGACGCGGTTGACAATATCCACACCGGTGTCGGTTTCGTTGTTGAGGGTAACTTCGCCGATGATCACTTCGATGAGGACTTGGGGCACGTTAGAGTCAATGCTCTTGACTAGTGTCACGAGCCGTTCCATGTCGTCCTTGGTGCCCATCAACAAGAGTGTGTTGGTGCGGGGATCGGGCAGAACGCGAACACCTTCCGGGTATTGCAGGAACCCTGCGGCATCAAGAGAACCACCGGAGGCGATGGATGTCCGAATGGTGGGAGATAGAGGGCTGGTGGAAGCCAACGCAGAACCGGAGGTTGAACGGCTGCTGTTGCTGCGAGTGGAGCGTCGTGAACTGCCGGCGCCGGAACTGACAGAGCCTCCGGTGATGACGGCGTTGATGAGGGTGGCGGCTTCGTCGGCGGTGGCGTAGTTCAATTCGACAATCCGTGTGATGATATCAGGATCCACTCTCACATCGAGGGCGGTAATGATCTCGTCGAGGAAGGTGAAATCCTTCCCACGGCTGAGGACAAAGATTTTGTTGGTGCGCTCGTCCGGAGTGAGGATGAGTTTTGTTTCAACTGAGGAGGTTCCGTCAGCGGCAGGGGGCGGTGGAGCAGCCGGTGTGGCGGGAGCGGTGGCGCCGCCGCCAGCTTTGGGTTTGAGTTGCTGGGCGGCTTGGAGTATGGATTGAATGCGTTGAACAATGTCGACTGCCTTGGCATAATGAAGCTGGTAGATTTTCTTCTCCATCCGCAGTTCGTAGGGTTGGTCGACGTGCTTAAGCAATTCGAGCATCTGGTTGACGTTGTTTCCGGTGTCAATGACCAGCAGGCTGTTGGACTGGGGCAGTTGGACGATTTGGCCGTAGGCGTGCAGCAGGGTTTGGAGGGCCGTGACCACTTCGCCCAGTTCGGCATACCGAATCGGCAGCACTCTCGCCACAAATTGATCCGAAGCCGGTAACGTGGTGCCTTCGCCGACGCCGACGCGTACGCCTTCTTGTCGGGCACCGGTAATCTGTACGACCTTCAGGAATTTCTCGCCCATCGGAATCACGCTGATGCCGTTGATGGCGAGGACGCTGTCCAACGCCTGAATCGCTTCCTCATGGCTCAACTCGGTTTGACTTCGAAAGTTGATAACCGCAGTGAGGTTGGGCGCGGCGATGATGGAGCGTTTCGTCAAGCGGGCATAGTAGTCAAGCACCAGCCTCACCGGAGCGCCTTCGAAGTCCACAATTCCGACAGAGTCGTTACCGGCCCCGACGGGCTTGACGGCCGGTTCTTGCGCCAAGGACGTTGAGGTGAATTTCAGGAGTAACGCCAACAAGGTGACGCGTTGAATGAGGGACAGAAGTTTTGTTTTCATCGGATGAAAGGAATTCGTCTTCGTGGTACTGACTCGGACAGGGTTGAGGGTTCTGGAGGTTTGCTGGCAGGCGTTGAGACTGCCTGCAAGACCATTCCCACAGAGGCCGGAGCGCCTTCGCCGAAGATTAACGTCCCGACTTCGAGGCCGCGACGCAACACCAGCCGCCGTTTCGGCAGCGTGTTCTCGATGCGGACAATCGTGATGTCGCCCATGCTCTCGCCGGGCGCCTTGAAGCAGGATTGGTTCGTCTGCTTGTCCACCACCGCCGCCAACATTCCGGTTTCGGCTGAGCCGATGACACCGACGAACGCGTATCGCGCCATGAAATTCGAGGCGACCGCCGAGACACCGACCGCATCGGCTCGTCCAAACGGCGACCTCTCGATGATGGCTTGGTAACGGTCAAATGCCGGTTTCTCCACCGACGCGAAACATGCCGGTATGAACACCAACAACAACAGGACAATCATCGGCACGATGATGGTCTTCACGAAGAACCTTTCGCCGCCCGGCTCGTAAGGGCGCGTAGTTGAATCTCACCACGAAGTAGGCCGGAATTATCGGGGCGAGGTGCGACTTGGAGTTGATCCACACTAATGACGCTGGCACCGGTCTGAAGAGCGTAAAGAAAACGCACGAGTGATTCGGTCGTCGCTTCGAAAGCACATTGCAACGGCAGTTCCCGGTATGCGCCGCGCTCGGCGACCGGCTGCGGTCGTCGCGAGCTGATGACCAGACCGGAGGCCACACCGACTTCGTCAATCCGTTTCAACAGGTCGGACATTTGATTCAGCGCCTGCTGCTGTTGGCCGAGGCCTTGGCGCAAACGCTCCACTTCACCCTGCCATTGCGATTTCTGTCCGATAGCGGTTTGCATTGACGACACTTCCCGACGACGTGCCGAAAGTTGACTTCGAGTCTCGCGCCAACGTTGCGCCAGCACCGCACCAACGCCCCACGTGCCGCCGATCACAACAATGCCGGCAATCACGCTGATCAGGATTTGTTCACGTTGGTTTAAGGTCATGGGTGCACCCCCCCACCAGCCGGTGGCAAGCTACAAACCACCTCAAACTTCGTCAAGCCGTCTTGCATCGTCGGCATAGACAACGTCTTCACATTCACGAAGAGCCGACACCTCTCCAGTTGCCCGATGAATTCAGTCGCCTTCGCCGACGACGATGTCTCGCCGCGAAGCGTGACGCCTTGGTTCTTTTTGAAACTAAATCCGGTCAGCCGTGCTCCGGTCGGCGTCAACCCGCTGACTTCCCTCAACACCTCCAACGCCGTCTGCTGAGTGTCCAACCGGGCCTCCAGCGCCGCTAATTCCACGTGCGTCTCACGTGCCGACGCGAAAGAAGGTTGCAACTGGAGACGTTGTTGATTCAAATCATTTAACCGCCACCGCTGAACGCCGTATGCCGCACCGAAGATTGCCAACGCGAGCACGTAAACTCCAGCCGATGCTACCGCGCCCCACACCAGCCGGCTCCGCCATTCCGTCGCGCGCCGCCGTTGGTGCCATTCCTCCGACAACAAATTCAATCCCTCGTTGTCGTCAGCCGTTGCCCCCGCGCGCAACGCCTCGCTCACCAGTGGAATCTCCGTCTGTGCCAGACATCGCGCCTTTGTGCCAAACTTCTCACGCAAACTTTCCGCCGCCGAGCGCATCTCTTCGGTCGCGGGAACAATCACAACATTACCTGCCGGCAGGTCGGGCTGTTCCAACTGCATCACGGTCTGCGTCCGTTCTATCTCGGCGCGCCAATCTTCTGGATCCACCGTCAACACCGCCCGCACCACCAACGGCAAACCGCGCGCGTGTCCGATCAACGCCGCTCGATCATTTTCCAGCCAGACAAACAGATGACTCGCGTTGTCGCCCGGCAGACGATGATCGCGAACGAGTTGACGGAACACGGCCAACGCATCCACGCCCACTACTTCCGCCGAAATCCCGGCAGCCTCCAGCGCAGTCACCGGGCCATCCACCGCCTTCTTCGACGCAATCACCAACAGCACCCGTGTCTCCTTGTCCATCCGCTCCAGCGGTAGAAAACTCCAGACCGTTTCCTCTGCCGGCAAGGGTGACAGTTCCTCCAGTTTCAAAGACAACATCTGACGGAGTTCGTCGGTGTCGGTTGCCGGCAAGGTCAAAGTCAGGCACCACGCATCGGCATTCCGGATGGCGGTAATGAAACGATAATCACCTTGGCGAATGTTGTCGGTACCGGCAACGACACCGGCCCACGGACGGTTTTGTCCGAAACGTCTCATCGCGAGCCTCCTCGGACCGGGGTCCAGGAAAGAATCTCGTAATCGTTGCCGGCATGACAGACGACGGCGACGATGGTGCGTTTGACACCGCCGACTTCGCCGGTGGAGGTGACGCGAAAGAATTGTGAACTGACACCGGCGCGTTTCTGCCAGAGCGCCTGCTCGGCAGGATCGGACGGACCGAACTCTGCAAGGAATTCGGCGAAGGTGCGGAACGGATGATCGTCATCGGTGCCGAGTTTGCCGTCGGCACCGTTGCGACGTTCGAGGATGGCAGCGACACGCGGTTCGTCGAGGTTGAGCGCGGTTTGCAGAACGATGGCGGAAGCGGTGTTGACATTGATACGTCCGGCAGAGGTGGTGGTGCAAAGGTCTTTCAATCCCGGCCGCGCATCGTGGTGCTTGGTGGCCGGCAGGCCGTTGAAAAGGCTGGAGGTGACGCCTTGGACGAGAAGTAGTTCTTCGATGCGGTCGAGCGGACCGTTCTTGGCGCGATACGGGAGCGTTTGGTTCATGTAGAAGTCGCTCTTCGCGCCGTTGAGCCGCCGGGTGTCGCCGGGGCTGATCCAATCGAGAATGGAGTCCACGATGGTGTCGGCGTCGAGAATCTCTTCATCAAGAAGATGGAGGAGCCGGTGCAGTTGAGGTTCATCGATCTGGTTGATCGGCAACCGGCTTTCTTCGTCTACGACTGTCACGTTGAACGTTCCTTCTCCGAGTGATTGGTTGACGTAGGCGTCCTCGTCGTAGGCCCATTTTTGGTTGAGTGCCTCGTAGCTTGTCTCAGCGGGAGTTTTGCTGTGGACAAGCAGTTTCAGCCGCGCGACTTCAATACCGGAGCGAGCGAGCGCGTCGGCTTTGAGTTCTTTGCGACTAAAGGAGGCGATCTGTGTCTCGGTTTGCATCGTGAAAGCGAATCCGCCGATGAGTAGGGATAATATCACAATCACCCAAAGCACGATGACGAGGGCGACGCCGTGTTTGGAGGTATGGAGGTTGGGGCGGTTCATTGGTTAGGCCCCGGTTCGGTACCCGGCGGTTGATAGGTACCGGCTAGCTTGGCGGAGGGCAGATCGATCTTGCGGCTGACGATTTGTGCCGGACTGCGGTCGTTTGCCGGTGCGAAGCCGACGGCGAACTCAATTCCGTAAGGCATTTTGTCGGTCTGCTCCCAACGATCTTTCCACTCGCCGGAAACAGTGCGGTAGCGGACGTTGAATCCGGTGATACCTTGAGCCAAGACGTGGGGTACACTAACGATGTCTTTGTCGGTGGGTTGCAAGGCGGGAGCGTTCTCGATGATGAGAGCTGGCAAGGCGCCTGTATCTTGTTGGACTCGAATGGTAACGCGGCGCAGTCCAGCAAGGGTGGCTTCGTTTGGCGCCAGCAACTCATCGGAGGCAGTGACGAAACTGATCGAGTCGTTGCCGAGCGGATCGTGTTCACCGCGGATGGCGTAGAGTTGGTTGCGTTCTTGAAAATACACTGTCGACTGAACGAGGTTGCCGAGTGAGTCGAGTGTGATTCGTTGGCGTTGCAAGGTCTCAGTGAGGCCGTGGGAACGTTTCCAGCCACTCAGCCCGGCGCTCCAGACGCTGGAGACGGCGATGACGAGTAGGCCGAGAATAGTGACGGCCAGCATAATCTCCAGCAGGGTGAAACCGGAACGATGGAAGGTGGAGCGGTTCATCATTGTTTCTGCGGCAGGTGCCTATACTCAACAAGGGAATCGGTAGCGGGTTGGCCACGTTCCGTCCACGACACAGTGATCGTTTGCCGCCACAAGCCCGCAGAGTCGGTTTTTTCGAGCGCGCGCCGCCATCCAAAGCCTTCGGCCTCTTCGAATACGCCTTCCTGATCGAGCACGTCCTGCGAACGGTCGAGACGGAACTCGGCGCTTTTGTTGGCGAGTAACATCACGACACGTGTGGAGTTCTGCACGCTCCTTGAGGCCGCCAGACAACCTCCGAGAGAGCTGATTATGGCGCATAATGCCCCGCTGAGTATCCCCAGTGCGAGAATCACTTCCAAAAGCATGTAGCCTTTTTCGTGGTGGCACGGTTTCATGGCGTGGCTCCCGCCGTCATCGGATCGAGATGCATGGTCAACGCGTTGGCTTCATCTCGCGAGCGAAACTGAATCTCGGCTCCATCGCAAGTCCCGTTCGGATAAAAACTGATCTGGAGCGAACTCCCGCCTTCATCGGGATTACTGGAGAATTCCTGACGCGCTGACACCAACAGAATTCGAGGGTCGAGTTGAACTGACTTCAGCGTCACCGGCTCGGAATCCGTCTCGGTGTTCGTATTCGTTTGCGTGATCCAATACGACTGACGGGCCATGTCCAGATGCAACAGTGCGGTGCGGTGGTTAAAAACGGCGTTCAGGCGAGCCAGTTGACAGGTTGTTCCAAACGTTCTTCCTGTTTCACTCAGAAGCATGCTCCGGTACGACCTCACAAAACTAGGAGCAGCCAGCACGATGAGCACAGCCATGATCATCACCACGATTCCCAACTCCAACAAGGTGAACGCAGCGTGATGCCGGGAGCATTTACTGCCAGTTGCCAATGTCGTCGTCATCTCCTTCCACTCCATTGATGCCGGGAGAGAATAGATCGTAGCCGGTCGGATTCTTTACGCCGGGCAGCCGGTAAATATAATCATGTCCCCATGGATCCTTCCGCAACACCGCCGGGTCCAAATACGGACCTTTCCAATTATTGGGAATCGGCGCGCTCGACGGCAACGCGATCAGCGCCGACAAACCCTGTTCCGTCGTCGGATAGAATCCGTTGTCCAGTTCGTAAAGCCCGAGCGCTGTCTTGTAAGCGTCAATCTGCCGCCGCGCGGCCACCACTTTCGCCTCACCGGAGCGCGCGCCAAGCCGCACGACCGCGACGCCCACCAGCAACCCGATGATCACCACGACCAACAGGATCTCCAGCAACGTAAAGCCAGCCTGCGATTTTCGTTTGTTGAAATTCATTTCATCTCCTTCATTTCATTTGCCGATACCCGACGTGAGATCAAACACCGCCAACAGAATGCTCACCACCACCGAGCCGACCAGCAACGCCATCACCAGAATGACTGCCGGTTCCAGCAGCGTCGTGAACACCCGGAGCCGTTGTGCCAGTTCCTGCTCGTAGGTCTCCGCGATGTTCTCCAACGCCCGCACCACCTCGCCACTCTCCTCGCCCACTGCCAGCATGTCCAGCAGCAACGACGGAAACACCTTTCCTTTCGCCAACGGTTCCGAAATGCTCGTGCCATCTGTGACGCGCGCCCGCGCCTCCCGCAATGCCTCGGCAATGACCGTGTTCGGCATCGCCCCCTCCACAATCTGCAACGCACTCAACACCGGCACCCCGCTCTCCAGCAACGTCGCCAGCGTCCGGGCAAACTGCGCAAACGCCCCGGCCTTGATGATCCCGCCGAGCACCGGTAACCGCAGCTTCCAACGATCCAACAACAACCGTCCCTTCGTCGTCCGCGCCGTCCGCGCGTACCACACCGCAGATCCGGCCACGACCAACACACCCACCCACCAGTACGACACCACCGCGTCGCTTGCGCCGATCAGAATCCGCGTCGGCAACGGCATCGTCCGCCTCATCTCCTTAAACATCAGCGCAAATCGCGGGACCATAAACGTCATGAAAAAAATCATCGTACCGATCCCGGCCACCACGACAATCAACGGATAAAGCAACGCGCTCACGATCTTGTCCCGCACCTCCCCCACCCGCTCGTAATGTTGCCGCAACCGCTCCAGCACACGTTCCAACGCCCCGCCCGCCTCCCCCGCCTTGATCAACCCCACATACACCGGCGGAAACACCCGCGGATGCCGTGCCATCGCCTCCGACAACGATGCCCCCTGCACCACATCTCCGTGCAACGCCGACAACAACCCGCGCACCGACGGTTTCTGCGCGCGCCGCTCCAACACCTCCAATGCCTGCGCCAGCGACATGCCGGAACGCAGCAGGCTCGAAAGCTGTTGCGTCAACATCAACATCTCCCGCCGCGACAGCCCCCGGCGGAAATCGCTCATCGCCGTTTGCCATGCCGTCTGCGTTTGCGCCGCCTCGACCGTCAACGGGAAATACCCCAGCCGGCCAAGTTCTGCCACCGCTAGACGGTGTTCCTCTGCCTCGACTGTGCCAGTCACCATCTCACCGCTACGGGTACGCGCTTTGTATTGAAACGTCGCCATGGCCGAAATCCTCGTGCTCAACCGCTCACGAGCGCTTCATCCTCCTGCGTCACGCGCGCGACCTCTTCAATCGTCGTGATGCCAGCTCGTACTTTTATCCAGCCGTCGTCGCGCAACGTCCTCATCCCGTTGGCAACCGCCGCCGTCTTGATCGTCGAGGAAGCGGCTCGCCCAATTATCAGTGGTCGCAAGTTTTCCCGCATGACAAGAATTTCGTAGATGCCCAACCGTCCGCGAAACCCGGTCATCCGGCATTCCTCGCAACCACGTCCCCGGAAGAACTGTTGTCCTACGTGTGGCTCTGGATAGCCAACCTCCACCAGCAACTCCGGATCCGGTGTGTACTCCTCCCGGCATCGCGGGCAGATGGTCCGCACCAGCCGTTGAGCAATGAGCGCCTCGACCGAGGAACTGACGAGGAACGGTTCAATCCCCATGTCGAGCAACCGCGTGACCGCCCCGGCGGCGTCGTTGGTGTGCAGCGTGGAGAAGACGAGATGTCCGGTCAGCGCGGCGCGCACGGCAATCTCCGCTGTATCCAAATCACGAATTTCGCCGACCATGATCACGTCCGGGTCCTGACGGAGGATGTGGCGCAAACCGCTCGCAAACGTCAGTCCAATATCCGGCCGCGCCTGCATCTGGTTGACACCGGCGAGTTGGTACTCGATCGGGTCTTCGATGGTGATGATGCGTTGCTCGACGGAGTTGATGCTGCTGAGAAACGCGTAAAGCGAGGTGGACTTGCCGGAGCCGGTCGGGCCTGTGACAAGGACGATGCCGTGGGACAACTCGACGAGTTTGCGAATAATCTTCTCGTCGTCACCGGCAAGGCCGAGTTTGTCCAGCCCGAGAAAAATGCTGGTACGCATCAGCAACCGCAGGCTGACGCTTTCGCCGTGCGCCGTCGGGATGGTGGAAACACGCACGTCAATCTCGGCGCCGCCGCTACGAACGTTGATGCGGCCATCCTGCGGGAGCCGGCGCTCAGCGATGTCCATTTGTGCCATGACTTTGATGCGCGAAATGATCGCCGCTTGGAAACGTTTCAACTGAGGAGGAACCGGCACTTGTTGGAGGACGCCGTCCACCCGGTACCGGATGCGAAGGTCTTCTTCCATCGGTTCAATGTGAATGTCGGTAGCGCGTTCCTTGTAGGCTTCGGCGATGATCTGATTGACGAACTTGACGACGCTGGCTTCTTGGTCGTTGCTGGCAACATCAGACTTTTCTGGCAATGGGGCGGCGTTGTCGAGATCAAGGACGTTCTTCTGGAGAAGTTGGTCGAGGGTGTCGGCACCGACACCGTAATGGCGCTTCATCGCATTGCGGATGTCGGAAAGAGGGCTGAGAACAAGCTGAATGCGGGATTGGGTGAGCATCCGCAGGCATTCGATCATGGCGAGGTTGAATGGGTCGTTGGTCGCGACGGTTAAGCTGCCATTCTCCCAACGGGTCGGCATCACGTCATATTGGAACACTACCTTCGTCGGCACCCGGCTCCGCACCGATTCGTCGATCGCCAAATCGCCAAGACGCGTGTAACCAAGATGAAGCGATTTAGCGAGGGTTTCCAGAAGTTTTTCCTCGCTCACAACACCGGCTCGAATGGCAGCGGCGACGTAAGACTCCCCGGCATGGAGAGAGACATTCTCCAGCGCATCCAGTTTGGACGTAGAAAGATCTCCAGTTCCGGCAAGATTCTCGCGCAATGTTGAGGGCAATCCGTTCATTTCTCACAACAACCCGATCATAAGATCGTATTCAGTGTGAAATAGGATAATGAAGTCGCATGGCTTTGTCGAGCCGCCTATTGCTTGGCTATTATGCGCCACTGTAATTTTCTGGAGTTAGCGGTGGCGGCGGTGGTGCTGTGAGGGCCAACGGATGACGCCGAGGCAGATCAGGTCGCCGACGACGAGACCATCACCGTCAGCATGAAAGACCGAGCCGGTAATACCGGTGCCGCTGTAACAACGTTTACTGTGCGGTAAAATTACGTTGGTCCTGAGGGGAGGGAAAAAAGATTTCTCCCTCCCCTTTGCGTTTGAATCTAAAAATTAGAGGAATCCTTAAATGAAGATGTAAGACAACATCGTTTCGACACTGCAAACTCGTATCATTGGCTTGGGATTGGTGTTGGTCGTAGTCTTTGTACCCCGTACTGGCTAAGCCTGTGCCTGTGCTTGTCCCCCGGCATTGAGTTCGCCATGCATCCGTTTAGCGTGTACGCCGACGTTGAAGTTCCCGTTTTCGAGAACTATCGCGGCAACCAACTGGAATCGCCGTAGCTTGTCAAGGTGTCCGTGAGCTATCATTTTTAGCAAGGCCACACCGGCCTTGTTGTCTCAAAAGGAAATGACGGCGCACACCGGAACAAAACCGGAACACAGCCCTGCCCTACGATTGGTTCGTGGATAACGCCATCAGAGAAAGTGAAGTTTACGTTGTTGGAGGATGAAACCGGCCACGACCCGCGTTAGGCGGAAAGATCTGGGGATTGAATCAGGGAAAAACGAAATTCAGTCCTGAACGCGGGACATCGCGTTCGTGCCCAGCAATGCTGCCATTTGAACGAGTGCCACCAGTGCACTGGCTTGGATCCTGTTCTTTCGCGACCGAGAGGGTTTGAGTTCGACGATCTTCGACGTTGGCAGCCGCAGCAATTCATACTCGGCCTGAAGCCAGTCGTTCATCGCGTGTCCGTGCTGGCAACCGCGCGCCTGATACAACTGGTACGCGTGCATCCGAATCTGCTCTGTTTGGGGATGAGACTGAGTCATGGATTGTTTCTCCTCTTGTGTTCGTCAGGTGCATTATTGCCATAACCCGTCCCAAAGGGTATCGGACACGGGAATGAAATCCGCATGGGACTAAGTCCTAGAACTGTTGGCTTGACGAAAGCCGCGCGACGGGAAACACTGACTACGGTTCTGTTGCTGTCTATGGACGTTCTTGCAAAACTTCTTTTAGTGGATGGCGATTGGAGTGGAGATGGCGAGCCGAAGGTGTGAAAACAGTTTTTCCAGAGGCCCTTCGGCTTACTTTTACGATGGGCGACCATGCTCCGCCCTTGGCGTCGGCCC
>CAIKAP010000191.1 GCA_903825435.1 uncultured Verrucomicrobiota bacterium | reverse complement strand
GGGCCGACGCCAAGGGCGGAGCATGGTCGCCCATCGTAAAAGTAAGCCGAAGGGCCTCTGGAAAAACTGTTTTCACACCTTCGGCTCGCCATCTCCACTCCAATCGCCATCCACTAAAAGAAGTTTTGCAAGAACGTCTATATTTAAATGGCGAAATTTGATAAGAAAGGAACACCGGAGATTTTATGAATGCAAAACCTGTCAAATTCTTGAGCGGTGCTGTTTTTATGGGTGCGGTGCTGATTGGTGTTGGCCGTCTGTCTCTTGCCCAAGGAGCGGGCGAGCCACCGGCGATGCCGGCGCAAGAGTTGCCTGCTGGGACCGAGGTGTTAGCGGGGGGGCCGGTCCATGAGGCGTTTGCCAAGCCGGTCTCGATGGATCCGCAGTCCCCGATTCTGGTGCCTCGGCAACCACCGGAGAATCTCCAGGAAGTGCCGCCCGCCGAGCGACCGGCCGGTGCTGGCATCGTCTGGGTGCCGGGATATTGGGCGTGGGACGCAGATCGCTTAGATTTCATCTGGGTCAGTGGGTGCTGGCGCAACGCCCCACCCAACACCTACTGGGTTCCCGGCCATTGGCTCCAGGCTGGCGACGGTTGGGAATGGATTGGTGGTTTTTGGAAACCGATCACGGCCCAGCCACAGCAGGAAATCCAATATTTGCCGGCGCCGCCCGCGCCGATTGAGGTTGAGGCTTCTGGATCGCCGCCAATGCCCGACCAAGTCTGGGTACCAGGTTGTTGGTACTGGGAAGGGGGACAGTATATACGGCGCCACGGCTACTGGATTACGCAACAGGTTGGCTGGGTCTGGGTACCATCACATTTCGCTTGGACGCCGCGCGGGTATATCTTCTGCCCGGGACACTGGGACCATGATTTGGACAATCGCGGCGTACTGTTCTGTCCCACCTTTTTCCCCTTGGAGGTGCGGCTGCGACACGGATTTGTCTTTTCGCCGGGGGTGTGCGTGGATCTGGGGATGTTACGGCTGAACCTGTTCACCTGTCCCCAGTATCGCCACTATTATTTTGGCGATTATTACGATGACTCTTACCGTCGTGCTGGGATCTATCCTTGGTTCCAATGCCAGACTGTTCACACTTGGTACGATCCGCTGTTCATTTATGACCGGTGGCACTTCCAACGGACAGACCCGCATTGGGCGGCGAATCAAGCCCGTGAGTTCGAATTGCGCCGGAGCAACCGCGACCTGCGACCAGCCCGGACCTTTACCGAATTACAGGGCCAAATGAGCCGGCTCCCGGCGAATCGTCGGACGGAACGACCGTTGGTCGAATCGGTGAAGTCGTATGCGAGTTCCCAGTCCACGCCGATCAAATTCGAGCGGATCAGCACCGCCGAACGCCAACAGATTGCGACGAAGAGTACCGATGTTCACAATTTGCGTGACCAGCGCAATCGCTGGGAGGCGGCACCGGCTCAACAGAAGGTCGCAGTGGGATCGACGCCTACACACCGGACAACGCCAGAGACAAGGGTGCCGACGGAGAGCAAGACGGCTTCGCCTGAAGAGCATACTGTAACGCAGCCAACCCGAACAGCCCGACAGACGGTGGTGACCCCGCCACGTGCGGTTCGCGTCACCCAACCGGAACGGGAGGTCGTGCCGGTCACGCCGCGCACACCACAGCCATCAGAGTCGCGCTATATTGCGAAACAGCCACCGAGTCATCCGGTGCAAGAACAGGTACACACGTCGCCTGCCACAAGTTCGCGGTCCTCGGGGCACGATTCACAACAGCGCCCAGATTCAACGAACTCGCAAGGACGGAATCGAGGGCAATAAGCCTAACAACCATAAAGCCTGTACTGTGCAAAAACTCATACGTCGGTCTTTTGCCTGTATCACCTTGCCTCCTGCGACGTGATAAGGTTTTCAGAGTAGATTGCGACCAATAACTACGTAGCCGTCATCATTCATCCGTTTCATTCTGGTTGCCGGAGTTCAGCAGCGCGGTGACATCGGCTTGCTTTTGTTGCAGCCTGAGTCTTTTGGCCCGCCGGCCGGGGCCGCTACCTGAATCAACGATCCCGCCGGCGGGATTGAGTTGGTCGAGGATGACCTGCAACCGCTTGCGGGCGGCAATGGCAGCCTCATCCTTCGTGTCGGCTGGAACAAGCGGCTCAGCATACGGTGCCTGGCGCATATCAAACAAATTCTTCGCCTCGTTCAGTTTCCAACCCATGTCGCGATCATACCAACGCCGGCCCAGTTCCACAAAAATCCAGTCCCGCGGCCAGTTCGGGGATTGCCCGCACAGTTGCGACGCGAAATCTCTGCCATCGATCGTCACGCCGTCCGGCAGTTTGGCCCCTGCGATTTCCGCCAGTGTCGGGTAAAAGTCGCAGATATTGATCAAGCCTTCTGTCACCTTGTCGGCCGGAACGTGGCTGGGCCAACTGGTGATACAAGGGACCAGTGCGCCGCATTCCAGCATGGTGGCCTTGTGGCCGGACAGCGCTTTGCCGCCATTGATCGTGCAGCGCTCATACCACGGGATGGCTGTGCCATTGTCGCCGGCAAAAAGGATCAGGGTATTTTCGCGCAGCTTTAAGCGGTCGAGTTCAGCGATCAGTTTGCCAACCAACTTGTCCATATAAGCGACGTTGTCTTGGTACAATTTGAATCGATCCTTCGTGCCGGGCGCGGTGTCGGGCGTGGGCAAGATCTGGGCGTGGACATGCGACATGGCGTAGTACACATAGAACGGCTGGTCTTTGTGGCGCGTGATGAAGTCCACGACGAACTGGTGCATCCGGTCGGGCAGATATTCGCCGGCGCGCAATCGTACTTCCTTGCCGTTGAGGGTGTAAGTCTTGGCTTTCGGCTGGGTGTTCCAATACTGGCCACTGCCTTGAAACCGCAGATATTCGTCAAACCCCCAGTCGCCTGGTTGCAGCGGCAGTTGCGCCCACTTGCCGCATTGAGCGGTGACGTAGCCTGCCGGCTTGAGCACGCGGGGCATCATGACTTCTTTGTCGGGCTTCAACAACGGACCGGTCTGGTTGCTGGTCATGCCGGTGTGATAGGCGTAGCGTCCCGTCATGAGCAAAGCCCGCGTTGGACCACAGAGCGGTGAGGCATAGCAATGGTCGAAGCGGAGACCGCTTTTGGCCAGCGAGTCGAGGTTGGGCGTCTTGAAGTTGTCCGCCCCGTAACAACTCACGCTGCCGATGCCCAAATCATCGGCGAGAATAAAGATGATGTTGGGCTTCGAAGCCTTCGATGCATCGGCGGCGTAAATCGCACCGCGCGACACCAGTAGCAATGTTGTGAGGGTGAGAAGTAAATATTTCATGGCGATTTCCTAATCGGGTGCTTTTCTATTGCTAACGCATTTTAACACCGCCGACAACAATTCGTCTCATGAGCGGACTCATTTTCTTGAGCCAGTGCCGTATGAGTTTTTACATAGTACAGGGGCGCATACTGTAGTTCGGCCTGCAAAGCTTTGCCGTGTGGAAAAGTCTACCACTTCCAGTGCTGTCTTCCGTTTCACCCCCCTACTCAATCCCGAACGTCGCTGACACCACCGCCGTGACCTTCTTCTCCCACGATGAGGTGTCGTTCACCCCGGAATCAGCCACTTCGTTGGAATTGACGGGCGTGATCTGAAAGACTCCCATCTTGGCAGAGCGAAT